>JAJDOI010000236.1 GCA_022340245.1 Thiogranum sp. | reverse complement strand
GTCAGTTCAACCAATGAGCCGATTCATTGCCGCGAACGGCTTGGTGGTATGCTCAATTTCTGCTATCGTGAAGCAGCCTGAAAGTGAGGATTCTGTTTTTTGCACTATACGGGGTAGCGAGACATCACAATGGTTCTGGCTTTTCTCGGGCAAGATTGAATCGCTCGCCGTGTTCGGAGCGCTTAGTGTGATCGCTCTATTCTCGTACTGGCCAAGGTTTTGGCCGGTTTTGAAAGCCTCGGATTGATGCCTCGAAACGTAAGCGAGTAGGGCAATTGCAGTGAGATGAGTATTTTGACCCTACGGGCTGCAAAGCCGCGCTAGCCGATCAGGAAATCACGGCGAAGGTCCTCCGCTAAGCAGCTGTTTGCGCGTTGGTCGGGGAAGCCGGGGTGTGGTCCGCAAATATTCATGCCGCCATCGGAAGCAGGCTGTATTCATGATGTAATCCACCCAGGACGGGGTGATTGATAACCTTAAAATGACTCGGGATGCGATGTCGGTGCGTTTGCGGTGAGGCAGGGAGGTTCACTGGTGGATCCGGTATGCCTGGGCCGAGACTCAAATGTGGCTGGCCGCTGTTGTAATGTGCCACCCAGGTTTTCGTGGTGCAGCGCAGATGGGGCTCTGTTAACGGGATAAGGCAGTCAAGACATTCTCGGCGGAGTGTGCCAATGACGCGTTCACAGAGATTGTTGGCTTTCGGGCTTCGCCGTGGTGTTCTCAGCACACGTAATCCTATCCGTGAAATCGATTGATCGAGCTGGGGTGAGAAAATGCAATCGCGATCATGGATGAGAAAACGGTGACGGTGGTCGGAAGGGACGGCTTCGCGCAGTTGTTGCAGGGTCCAGGCAGCCGTCGGGTGGGCTGTGACATTACAATGCACAATCCGCCGGGTCTGGTGTTCGATGACTATCAGGACGTAGAGCAGTCGGAACGTTGCGGTAACGACGACGCAGAAGTCACAGGCCACAATGGCCGAGGCATGATTGCGAAGAAAAGTTGACCAGCGTTGATCGCCGCGTGGGTATCGTGGTGGAGGCAGGGGCATATATTTTCGTACGGTGCGTGGCGATACCCGAATACCCAGCTTGAGCAGCAATTCATTGGCAATGCGCTCTTCGCCCCAGGATGGATTACTCACAGCCATTTCGCGGATCAACTGTCGGAGTTCTACCGGTATCGGCGGGCGCCCCGGGCGAGATTTCCAGCGCCAGAACAGGCGAAAGCCCTGACGGTGCCATCGAACGAGTGTCTGCGGCTGGACAACGACAAGGGCGTCACGCCAGTGGAACAACCGGGACAGCAGCACAAGTGCAATTCGGATCGGTGTATCAGGCCGGTGCGGTTTGAGGGTAACCGCGCCCTTACGAATCAACAAGATTCAATTATTGCGGACGACAGGGGACTACCTCGTCGTCTTGTTCATTGCGCCATCCTCTCAAGAAATGGCGTCCGCGGTAACGCCGGGGCTATTCAGACCCGAGAACCCGGATCAGGTTGCGCTATTGGTGAAATCAATGGGTGCACACACCCGTGATTGGGGAATATTCCCAGCGTTCTCAAACGCCGGGGTTTCTAGCCCACTGATATGACATGAATTGTTTCTTGGCACAGTCGCTGCTAGTCACAGTGTACTGCTTCATTCATTTCACAGCCAGAGGGGGTTACGAGCATGTCAAAACCGAAACTCAAATCCGTCGTTGTCGCAGCCCTGATCGCCAGCATAGGAACAGCGTTAGTCTCTGCGCCAGTGTATGCCGCGACCATTCAGGAAAAGGTCATAACCACGCCGGGTAAGACCATCACACCCCAGGAGGAGGCTTTGATCTCTTCCTCAGGTGGCAAAGTGTTGCGTCACATCGCTCAGGCGCGTGCCGACATACACAACAAGGATGCCGATGCGGCGCAGACCGAACTCGACCAGGCAGACAAACTGCTCGCAATCATCCGCGCGGCACTGCCAACAACATCGGTCAAGGATCGTATCTGGGTGGCGAAGGAACATCTGGAGTATGAAGATACACAGGAAGTGTTGCCCGACTTGATTCCCATCTACAGTTCGCTGAACGAAATGATGGACATCATGCCGGCAAAGGCGGCCCGGGCGCAGCTTGACGAGGCCAGGGAGCACCTGAAAGCGGGTGATAAAGCCAATGCCAGAAAGGCGCTGGAGGCCACCGATGCCGCCCTGCAGTATACGGAAGTCGATCTGCGGCTCAGTACTACGCGGCACCTGGTAGCGCAGGCCAGGGCGGATCTCGGAAAGAAGAAACTGGATGAGGCCGACAAGGCGCTGCAAGCTGCGGAAGACGGCGTGGTCTTAATCTCGGAGGGTGTAGAACAGCCGCTGTTTGCCGCCAAAGCCGCTTTGTATCAGGGGCTGGTGGACCTGGAGGCCGGGAACAGCGATCTGGCGAAGGCTGATCTGCAGAACGCCATTAAGCTGTTGACCGACGCCAAGCAGTCGCCCGACGCAGCCACGCGCGATGCCGCCGGCGAACTGCTTGGGGAGACACAGCAGATGCTGACGGATCTGCAAAACGGTGACAGTTCGGTGAACACACACTTTCACCGCCTGTTCGAACGGGCGCAGGCCTATTCTGATCGTGCCGTTGAATATCTCGCTACCGGCTGGGAACGCTATCGTGCCGATGGACAACCTTTCAAGTCCGACTTGATCGAAGCCAGACTGCACTTGGCCAATGCGCAGATCGACCTGATTAACGGCCATGAACCCGATAAGGCCAGGAAGGAACTCGACGCAGCGAACGGGTTCCTCGATAAAGCCGTGGAAGCTGCCGGGAAACAGGCCGACGACGGGAGCTACAAAAAACAGATCAGTGACTTGCAGAAGACTGTCAAGACCCTGAGCGGCGATCCGTCAGGCAGCGAGCTTGCCCAATATACGACGCTGCAGCGGCAACTGGACAACATGATCGACGTCTTGTGAGTGCGTTATATCCGGGAGCCGCAGGGCTTCCGGATTTTTTCGGGAAGGTGAACCGTGATTGAATCGAGGCAAACCAACAGATTGATAGTGATCTCAGTCGTAGCGCTGGCGGCGCTGACGGGTCCGCCGGCCTGGTCAGCTGCCACCGCGGCTTCGCAGCCGGGCGGGTCGGTATTATTGACCGCGGCAGATAGCGGGGCATCCCGGCATTCGCAGAAGCCGCCCATGGATGACAGCGGGCAGGCTCTTGCACTTGGACGGCAAGTCTATGCCGATCTGCAGCAGGCCCGCCAGGCGGCCCTGAACCGGCAGGCCGGGGAACTGCGTGCCGCGCTGAAGAGTGCACGACAGAACCTGACGCAGCTGGATCTGCCGCCGGGGTTGATGGCGTTGAAGGCACAGACAAACATTGTCGCCAACAATCTGGCTGATACCGCCAGATCCATGGACGCCGATCTTTGGATACCAATCGACACCGAGCTCGATGCGGCGTCCCTCTATTTCGTACCGGAAAATCGTGCGCAGGCCCGGGCTGCCGCCAGAGCTGGCCGGATCGCCGCAGCGAAGGGTGACAGAAAAATGGCCGGTGTCCAGCTCGACCTGCTGGTGTCCTACCTGCCGCACGCGATGGGCGCCTTTCCCCTGCAACGCGTGCGCGCCGATATCCAGTCGGCCTGGTCGTCTGCCAGTCTGCCTCAGCCGTACTGGAAGGGGGCTCTCGAAGCGGTACAGAGCGCACTGGGCGAGGTCCGCTGGGTGGCAAGCGTCAACGCTCGCCCGTTGCTTGAGGCCTACACCGATACGATCAATGCCTATGTCCTCTGGCCGCAACGCAAGCAAACAGCCGCCGACTATCTGGGCAGGGCACAGGAGGCATTGAGCGAACTGCCCGATGGCGCGGCACTGGCCGCTGACGCGCACCGCCTCATGGAGAAGAGCAATCTCGGCGATGACGATATCAAACAACTGGTCGATGACATTGGTCAGCGTATCGAGGCAGAGCGCGCGGCCTGGCGCGAGAAACTCCTGGACCGGTTTGTCACCACAAAAGTCGGCTAGATAAACAAGCTTCACAGCGCCCGCTGGCCCGTGCGCTGCACAAGCTGCTGCTGTGCCTCAGGCGGGACGACCCATCACCAGGAGAAGGCGTTTATGCCGAAGAATTCCAAAGATAGACTCAGGACATGGATGTACGCCTCTCTGTGGTTGCCGGCGGTGGTGCTGGGCGGGCTGCTGGTGGTAACGCTGCTCATGGAGTTCGTGTTGACCTGGCAGTCCCACCAGCGTATTCAACCCATTAATCAGCATATCGACCAGATGGTAAAATTGCAGGGTGTCAATACCGAATTACAGCAGGAACTGGTGGAAAGTCTGAGCAGCGAAGGACGGTTCACCGCCCGGGACCGCCAACAGATGGGGCGGGAGCTGAAGACAATACTCAAGGCGCAAGCCTTGCTGTCTAAAGATACACCGGCATTGATAGCTTCGGCGCATCAGGCATTGATTGACGTGACGCGAACGCCAAAGGAGGTACTGATCGTGACGCTGTCACATCTGCGCAAGGCAATAGATCTGGAGGCGCACGCACATCAGGCGCTGGTCGCAAAGATCAATCGCGCCACGGAATTGGAGCTCAGGATAGGCGCGATTACGCTGGTGGTGTTTCCAACCGGTGCGATGCTGCTGCTGTATCTGATGCGCCGGCGGGTTCTGGCGCCGCTGGAGCATCTGAGTTTTCTCATGACCCTGCTGGGAAGGTCAGACTACACCCAGGCATCGATGAAATCTGTTGACCCGCTGTTGCGGCCGCTGACGCAGAACTACAATACCATGGTCGCGCGTTTGGCCGAGCTGGAGGACGAGCATGCCGAACGTGAAAAGAAACTCGAATCCCAGGTCGATTTCGCGACACAGGCGCTACTCGAACAGCAGCGCAGCCTGGCCAACGCCGAGCATCTGGCCGCGCTGGGCGAGGTGATGGCTCGCATTGCGCATGAGTTGCGTAACCCGCTGGCCGGTGTCAAGCTGGCCCTTGCGAATCTGCGCAGGGAGCTGGCTGAAGAACTGGAAGGCAAGGACTATACCGAGCGTGTCAATATTGTTGTCGCAGAGATAGACCGTATCATCGCTGTACTGAATGTCATGCTTGACCAGGCGCGGCACAAACCCGAACCGCTCACTGACGTCAACATAGGGCGGGCGGTGGCCAATCTGATGACCCTGGTCCGCTACCAGATACCCAGCCAGATCGCACTGACGCGGGAGATTCCGGACGATCTGGGCTGCCGCCTGCCGGATGCGATGCTGCGTCAGGCGTTGCTCAACCTTTTATTGAATGCCCAACAGGCTATCGGTGACCGGGACGGAAATATTGCGGTCCGCGCATATGAGGACCGTGATATGTTGCACCTTGCTGTGTGCGATGACGGTCCCGGCTTCCCGGTTGATCTGCTCGAGTCAGGTATCCGAACCTTTGTCAGCCATCGCGCAGAGGGCACAGGACTCGGTCTGGCGATGGTGCAGCGTTTTGCGCGTGCCCAGGGCGGGGATGTAAAGCTTTCCAACCGTGATCCGCACGGCGCTTGCGTGACACTCGAGCTACC
>JAJDOI010000179.1 GCA_022340245.1 Thiogranum sp. | reverse complement strand
AATGACCGATTTAACAGCAAAGCAGCGTTTTTAGGCATTCCGACGCATTTCACCCGCTTCATCCACACACTTATCCACAGAAGCTGTGGATAACCATGTTCAGTTTTTCAACAGTTTCTAATGTGCATTGAAATCGCCCGCATGTCGCCCCATCTATACAGGCCAACAACGACCAATAAGGCGCACGTATGGATATCGATCAGCCAGACACGGAAAACACCGCCTCCCCCCAGAGTGAACTGGTGCGTGCCAGAGATGTCCTGCCTGGAGCCATTCCGATCCTGCCCCAGGCGGAACGACCGTTCTTCCCGGGCCAGGCCATCCCCTTGCTGGTGGAGCCGAGCGCCTGGGAGGAAACCATCAGGGCGGCCCAGGAAAACGCCAACAACATTATCGGGCTGATGTTGGTCAGAAGCGACCGCGCCGAACAGGCCGGCGTGAAAGATTTTTTCCGCATGGGCACGGCCTGCCGCATTCATCGTGTCGCCCGGGTGGACGGCCGCATGCAGGTGTTGCTCGAGGGCCTGCAGCGCTTTCGCGTCGCCGAGTGGCTTAGCCTGGACAACCCGTTCACCGCGCGGGTGGAGTATTTCCCCGAAGCGCGCTATGAAGAGATGTCGGAGATCAAGGCCTACGCGGTCGCGGTGATCAATACCATCAAGGAACTGGTGCCACTGAACCCCCTGTACGGCGAAGAATTCAAACTGTTCCTCGACAACTTCCACCCCAACGACCCGTCGCACCTTGCCGATTTCGCCGCCAGCCTGACCACCTCCGGCAAGGAGGAGCAGCAGGAAGTGCTGGAAGCGGTCGACCTGCTGACCCGCCTGGAACGCGTGCACGTGCTCATCAACAAGGAGCTGGAGATCGCCAAGGCGCAGGCGCACATTCGCAAGCAGGTCGAATCGGAAATGCAGCAGCACCAGCGCGAGCACATCCTGCGCGAGCAGCTGAAAGTCATCCAGAAGGAACTGGGGATCTCCAAGGACGACCGCACCGCGGAGGCCGACAAGTTCCGGGAACGTATCGAGGCGCTGCAGCTGCCCGAGGCGGCGAAAAAACGCATCGACGAGGAAATGCAGAAATTCTCGGTACTGGAGACCGGCTCACCCGAGTACGCCACCACCCGCAACTATCTCGACTGGCTGACGCAGTTGCCGTGGGGAAAATACACCGAAGATCAGCTCGACTTGAAGCGCGCCAAGCAGATTCTGGACGAGGACCACGACGGTCTCGAGGACATCAAGCAGCGCATCCTGGAATTTATCGGCGTCGGCATCCTCAAAGGCGAGGTCTCCGGCTCGATTATCCTGTTTGTCGGGCCGCCCGGTGTGGGCAAGACCTCGCTGGGCCGTTCCATCGCCCGTTCACTGGGACGCAAGTTCTTCCGCTTTTCGCTCGGCGGCATGCGCGACGAGGCCGAAATCAAGGGTCACCGGCGCACCTACGTCGGCGCAATGCCCGGCAAGTTCATCCAGGCGTTCAAGGATACCCAGTCGGCCAACCCGGTCATCATGCTGGACGAAATCGACAAGGTCGGTGCCTCCTACCACGGTGACCCGGCCTCGGCACTGCTCGAAGTGCTGGACCCGGAGCAGAACAGCGACTTTCTCGATCACTACCTCGATGTGCCCTTCGATCTGTCCCGGGCCCTGTTCATCTGTACGGCCAACCAGCTGGACACCATTCCCGCGCCGCTGCTGGACCGCATGGAGGTCATCCAGCTGTCGGGCTATCTCGCCAGTGAGAAGCTCGACATTGCCCGCAACCACCTGCTGCCGCGGCAACTGGAACGCAACGGCTTGAAGAAGCGCGGGCAGCTGCGTATCGACAAGGCGGCGCTGCGCAAGATTGTCGAGCAATATGCGCGCGAAGCGGGTGTGCGCCGGCTGGAAAAATACCTCGGTCAGATCGCCCGCAAGGCCGTGGTAAAAATCCTGCACGGTGAAAAACAACCCATACATGTGCGCGTCGGCGACGTGGAAGACTACCTGGGCAAACCGGTATTTACCCGGGACAAGCCGCTGACGGGTGTCGGCCTGATCACGGGTCTGGCGTGGACCGCGATGGGCGGCGCCACGCTCAGTATCGAAGCCACGCGCATCCACAGTTTCAGCCGCGGATTCAAGCTGACTGGCCAGCTCGGCGAGGTAATGAAAGAGTCCGCGGAAATCGCCTACAGCTACATTCTTGCCAATGCATCGCGCTGGGGGGCGTCACCGGATTTCTTCGAGAACTCGCTGGTGCACCTGCATGTGCCCGCCGGGGCCACGCCCAAGGACGGCCCCAGCGCCGGAATCACCATGGCCAGCGCCCTGCTGTCGCTGGCGAAAAACCGCAAGCCGGTGGGCAATATGGCCATGACCGGCGAACTGACCCTGACCGGCCAGGTACTGCCGGTCGGCGGCATTCGCGAGAAAGTCATTGCCGCGCGCCGCGCCGGCGTCAAGCAGCTGATACTGCCGGCGGCCAACAAAGGCGATTTCGAAGAGATCCCGGAGTACATCCGCACCGGTGTGACGGTCCACTACGCCGCCCGCTACAGCGAGGTCGCCGAATTGCTGTTCGGGCGGTGAGCGGCCCGGCACAACCCCGGCGCCTGCGCACCGCGGGGCGCGTTGCGTGATCCTGCTGTTCAACAAACCGTTTCGCGTGCTGTCGCAGTTCACCACCGACAGCGACAAGGCGACGCTTGCAGACTATATCGATATACCGGGCGTGTATTGCGCGGGGCGCCTGGACTACGACAGCGAAGGCCTCCTGGTGCTCACCGATGACGGCAAACTGCAGCAACGCATTGCCAATCCGAAGCACGGCAAACAGAAACACTACTGGGTGCAGGTCGAGGGCATCCCCGCGGAGCAGGATCTCGACAAGCTGCGCAAGGGCGTGCCACTGAAAGACGGCATGACACGCCCGGCGAAAGTCGCGCACATAGCAACGCCTGCGGTGTGGGAACGCGTGCCGCCGATCCGCGAACGCAAGCACATACCCACCAGCTGGCTGGATATCACCGTCAGTGAAGGCCGCAACCGCCAGGTGCGGCGCATGACTGCGCACATCGGTTATCCCACGCTGCGCCTGATCCGTCACCGGGTGGGCAACTGGTCGCTCGGTGACACGCCGGCAGGCGAATACCGGATAGCAGATGCAGCGCGCTGACCGGCTGCTGCGCAGCGCTTACCCGGTGTAACCGACGGCGGCCAGGAACAGGCTGACCAACTGATCGCACAGCTCGGGAAGTTCAATGTCGCGATACCGCGGCGACCTGCAGATGCACTTCGCATAAAGCGCTACGCGGATCATGCCCTGGAAAGCCAGCGCGGCAACCGTAGCATTGACGACAGGCACGCCTTTCTGGGCGATCAGTTCACCCAGGCGGAAGCTTAGCTGTTGATTTCCAGAATTTATCTGATACTGGCTATTTTTCGGCGCTGATCATGCAGATCCAGCCAGGATCCGCCTCGCCCTTGGTCGCGGGCAGGAAATTGCCATCGGGTTCGTCGTCTTCGTCCCAGCCCTGCCAGTAGAAGGTCACGTTGGCAAATCCCGCCTCGAGCAGGAGTTCGCGGATCTCCGGCAGGCTGTACAGACGCCACTCGTAGGTAAAGGCCTTTTTCAGCTTGGAGCCGTCGTTGAAGTGGAAATGGATGTGACACACCATGTGGCCCGACATGGGATCGAAACTGGCCTGCTCCCAGACATAGGTAAAACCCTTGTGCCGGGTCTTTTCCTCGATTTCCCGGTAAGCGTCGTAGCCGCCGAAACTGTCCATGAACAGGATGCCGTCGTCGCCGAGGCTGTCGCGTACCGACGCAAAATAGTTGCGCAGCACAGCGCGCTCCTCGAATATCTGCCAGCTGAAATTCATCGCCAGCACGATATCCACGGGATCGGTTTTTACCGCCAGGACATCTTCCTGCAGCAGGGTCACACGCGCCTGCTCCTCGGGCTTCAACGCGGCGACATTGTGCTCGCGAGCCCACTGCAGCACCTCCGGGTCCAGGTCGACACCGACAGCGTGATTGCTCTTGCGGCCGCGCACCCACTCACAACACATCTGCGCGGTACCGCAGAAATCCTCACGCAGCCGGCGCGCCTTGCGTCCGCGAATACGCTTGAAGTTGTCGTCGATGAACTCGTATTCGAACTCGGTGGACTGCACCGACTGTTCGTAAAGGGCGTGTTTGTCGGCGGTGTCGGCCTTGCGCGGTTTTTTGGCTTTCTGTTTCGGGGTGGTTTTTCCGGACATTTTGTGCCGGGTTTTCTTTATGTTCATTCAAGGCCTTTGTGCGACAATGGAGCGGAGCACCGATCATACCAAGTACGGTCCGGCATTCAATGTTTCCGCAACCCCTACAACAGCTTTCCAGCCTGATTATGGAAATCGCCGACCGGGAACTTCCGCCGCGCTTCCATTGCGGTGGCGGGCAACACAAGGCCGACGGCAGCCTGGTGACCGAGGCCGACCTGGTGATGCAGCGGCAACTCGCTACAGCCTTACAGGCGCACTGGCCGGATTTCGCCGTGCTCGGTGAAGAAATGACCGAGGCCGAGCAACAGGCGGCGCTGCAAAAGTCGTCCTCGGGTGTGTGGTGTATCGACCCTCTGGACGGCACCAGCAACTTTGCCGTCGGGATGCCCTACTATGCGGTTTCGGTAGCCCTGGTGAAAAACGACACGCCGGAGATGGCCGTCGTCTACGACCCGAGTCGCAGGGAGTGTTTCGCGGCTATCCGCGGACAGGGTGCCTGGCTGAACGACCAGCGCCTGGAACAGTGCTCGCCGGATACACCCCTGGCGCAAGGCGTCGCGTTGATTGATTTGAAGCGTCTGACGCGCGCCCTGACCGCGCGACTGGCAGCCGCACCGCCTTACAAGTCGCAACGCAGCTTTGGCGCAGTGGCACTGGACTGGTGCTGGCTGGCGGCGGGCCGCTGCCACGTTTACCTGCACGGCCAACAGAAGCTCTGGGACTATGCCGCGGGTTGCCTGATTCTGCACGAGGCCGGGGGTCGATCAGCGACCCTTGATGGGCAGGGCGTCTTCGCGGCCAGCCTGGCACCGCGTTCGGCGGCAGCGGCGCTGAATCCGGACATATTCGATCAGTGGGCGACCTGGCTGGAAATACCGCGCCGCTGACCCTCAGCCCCCGCTCAGATAGGCCAGTGCAAGATTACCCTGGTGAGCGAAATGCTTGAAGCTGGTGAAACTCTCTTCGTCCAAAGCTCGCCCGCTGGGCTGGCGATCGGCGTAGTACACGCCGATCACCTTGCGGCGTATTTCGATGGGGGCAACGAAAAAATCGGCACCCCGGGTGACCTGCAGCACCTGGGTTGTCAGCACCCGGTCCAGTCCGTTATCGCCTTCCCCGTTCAGCCACAGAGCCCGCCTGCTGTCGATAACCTGGCCAAACAGATCGGCCTTTCCTGCGACCGTCTCAAACTGGAATACCCGGCGCAACTTCTCATTCTCCATGCCAAGCGCATAGCGCCCCATGAGAAAACGGTGATCCGGCGAGCGCAGTGCGAACAGTGTGCGGTCCATACCGATGCCGCGATACATTCCCTCGAGCACCATCTCCAGGACGTTGTTGATATTGGGCTTGCTTTCCATGAGTGTTGACAGCTCGCGCAGAATGGTCAGCTGCAGCATGGGATCCGGCTCGAGAAACACCGGCGGCTGCGCGTCCTCGAGCGGCTCGTCCTGACGTTCGTGCCTGGTGCCCGGTACCGGTATCAGATCGCCGGCGCTGGCCGCGCCGTAAAAACCTGCCGTGTCGGCGGCCTTTTCGGCGTTGGCCTTGACCAGTGCGCTGACCTCCTCCACCGGCAGGTAAAGATTCTCAGCGATGCGTTCCAGCAGATGTTTCACTTCGGGTGTGTGCCAGCCCTTTTCCGCGGCGACGGCAAGTTCATAACCGAGCACCACGTTGCCGGCACGCGGGTTCTTGCCGGTCTCGCCCTCCAAAGACTGATCCAGGAGGGCACCGAGTTTCCACTCCTTGCTCAACCCGAGGGTAAGATCGCGCAGGGTGAAACCCAGCACATCCCGCTGTACCCGCTCGGGCGCTTCTCCCGGCCGCTGTTCGAGGGCCCGGTCCATCTCTTCGGCCGACTCGCCGGCAAATGCCCAGAACGCCATGTCACCAAGGTGGCAGAGCAGCGTGGCGATAAAGACCTCTTCGGGTGAGCTGTCCTTGCGCTTTTTGGCAAAGGAGCGCGCCTGAACGGCGGCATGGAAGGAACGGGCCATTTCCGCGATGACACGCTGCTTCTGCCTGCCCTTGAGCATCGATTCAACCACCGCGATCGACAGGCAGATACTGCGCACTTCCTGAAACCCCAACACCACGACGGCGCGGCTGACCGTGCTGATTGTCTTGCCCATGGGATTGAACACAGGACTGTTGGCCACACGCAGCAGCTTGGCGGTCATGGCCGCATCCTGCAGCACCACCCGCGACAGCTCCGAGGCACTGCTCTGGCGGCTGTCGGATACCCGTGCGATATCACGCGCGGTGTGCGCAAACACCGGCATGCCCGAGTCGCCGAGCTTCAGCACCCAGGCAGTCAGACCCCCGGGGGCGCGCCCGCTCACGTCCGGCTGGCCTTCTTCCCTGTTTTCGGCGCCCGACCCTGTGTTCATATTTTCCCTTGGCAAGTGGTAGTTCTATCAGTAGGCTTTCGGCAGATCAGAGCGGAGATTAAGTCCCGCAGCCCGATCCGGCGCCGCGCCGTTGCACCATGTCACAGGAGAGTCGCATGCACGTCACCCTGGTCCATGTACACGTCATTCCCGAATGCCGGGACGCCTTCATCGACGCATCGCGCGTCAACCACGAGGCTTCCGTGCAGGAGCCCGGCAATCTGCGCTTCGATATACTGCAGTCCCCGGAAGACCCGAACCGCTTCGTGTTCTACGAGGCCTACCGCCGTCCCGAAGACGCGGCCGCCCACAAACAGACAGCCCACTACCAGAGCTGGCGCGATACTGTCGCTGGCTGGATGGCCGAGCCCCGCCAGGGCGTTCCCATGAAAGGGCTGTATCCGGTCATCGATTGATATGTCGGGCGGCTTTTCCATTTCCCGCCTGCCGCGCATTGAATTCGGCGCGGGGGCACTCGCCAGGTTGCCGGCACTCACCGGGCATTACGGCAAGAGCGCATTGCTGATTACCGGCGCCGCGTCACTGCGCCGCTCACCGGCCTGGCCGGCGCTCGAAAGCGGGCTGCACGCCGCAGGCATTGCCTGGCAAGCGGAATCGATCAGTGGCGAACCTTCGCCGCAGACGGTCGATGACATCGCGCTCGCCTACCGGGATCGCCACATCGACGTGGTCGTCGGGATCGGCGGCGGCAGTGTGCTGGACGCCGCCAAGGCGATTGCGGGCCTGCTGCGCGTCACCGACTCAGTCATGGATTATCTCGAGGGCGTCGGGCCGGAACTGCCCTACCGCGGACCGGCGACCCCCTTTATCGCCGTGCCGACGACGGCCGGAACCGGCAGCGAAGCCACCAAGAACGCAGTGCTGAGCGTCGCCGGCACCACGGGTTTCAAGAAATCCTTCCGTGCCGAACAACTGGTGCCCGAATACGCGCTGGTCGACCCCGACCTGCTGGCGACCTGCCCCCCCCGACTGATCGCCGCCGATGGCATGGACGCGCTGACACAGTTGCTCGAGTCCTATGTCTCGACCCGCTCCAATCCTGTCACCGACGCGCTCGCCTGGAGCGGCATGCAGGCGGCGCGCGACAGCCTGTTACCCTGGTATGAACGCCGCGGTGACCAGAACCAGGCACGCAGCGGCATGGCCCGTGCGGCGCTGCTCTCGGGTGTCTGCCTGGCGCAGACCGGGCTCGGTTCGGTGCACGGCCTGGCATCGCCCCTGGGCGCGTTTTTCCCCATTCCGCACGGCGTGGTGTGCGGTACCCTGGTGGGTGCCGCCACGCGGATGAATATCGATGCCATGCTGGCGCGCGAAACCGACAACCCTGCGCTGGACAAGTATGCCGGGGTCGCCGAACTGCTGTGCCGGCGCGAATTCGCGACCCGCGAACAGGCCTGGGAGGCGCTCACCGGTCTGCTCGACGACTGGACGCAACGACTGGATCTGCCGACACTCGACCACTACGGTGTCCGCGCGGCCGACTTCGCGCATATCGTCGCGCACTCGCGCGGCAGTAGCATGAAGACCAACCCGGTCGTATTGACAGACGCCGAAATCGGCACCATCCTGCAGCAACGTTGTCCGTGCGCCTGATATGAAACCCTACTCGGAATCCTGCGACCAGAACCGCGCACCCATTCTCGAAGTTCTGCGCATCGAGCTTGCCGACCGCGAGCGCCTGCTGGAAATCGGCAGCGGTACCGGCCAGCATGCGGTCTACTTCGCACCCGAGTTCCCGGGGCTGTTGTGGCAAACCAGCGACATGGCGGACATGCACGCCGGTATACACGCCTGGCTGGCCGAGCAGGGGTGCAGCAATATCCTGCCGCCGCTGACGCTCGATGTATACCGCGACAGCTGGCCGGCAACCAGCTACGACGCCGTGTTCAGCGCCAACACCGTGCACATCATGGACTGGCAATCGGTGGAATGCCTGTTTGCCGGCATCGGCCGGGTATTACAACCGGGTGGCGTATTCTGCCTGTACGGCCCGTTCAACTACGCGGGCGCATATACGAGTGAAAGCAATGCCCGCTTCGATGCCTGGTTGAAGGCGCGCGATCCGCACAGCGGCATAAGGGATTTCGAGGCACTGCAGGAACTGGCCGAAAAGGCGGGGATGAAGCTGAAGGAAGACTACGAGATGCCGGCTAACAACCGCACGCTGGTGTGGTCAAAACACAGCTGATGCGGTTGCCGCCGGCACGATCGCCTATTCAAGATGACCCTGCAACCAGGGCTTGAGCATCAAGGCAACCACAACAGCCACGAGATAGTCCATGCTCGCACCTGACGAGGCCATTGATTCCAGCGACGGGCCGTTGACCACTGCCAGTGCTGCCAGTCCGATTAATAGATACTGTACCATCTTTCGAGCTCCTGATCCGTTAAACACAACGCTATTTGACGCTGCCAGTATGCAGTCTGCGGATCAGGATTTCTGTGAAGCGCTCACTCCGTGATGTTGACGCCTTTCACAAATCCAGGTTTTGCTCAGCTGATGGTGACGGTATTGATGCCGGAACGTTTGTTGGTTACGTCCTGACTGCGGATCACTTCCTGCACCGAGGGCCGGCTGAGAAATTCTTCCAGCGAGATGCTGTCGAGAAACTCGTAAATGCGCTTTGACAGCCCGCACCACAGGTCGTGGGTGAGGCAGGTGGATTCCTCCCCGCAGTCCACTTCACCGCCACAGGTGGCGTCGACCTTTTCGTCCACGGCGGCGATGATAGCCGCAACCGTGATGTCGGCCGCCGAGCGGGCAAGCTGATAACCGCCCCCGGGACCGCGCACGCCACGCACCAGATTTTCGCGGCGCAACCGCGCAAACAACTGTTCGAGATAAGAGAGTGAAATACCCTGACAGCGGGAAATGTCCGCCAGGGTCACCGGCCCTTTGGGCGCGTGAATGGCGAGATCCATCATCGCAGTGACGGCGTAACGGCCTTTGGTGGAGAGCCTCATTTGGATACCCTGTGCATCAGCGATCGATAATCGCTTCCTCACAGTAAATTAACATAGTAATATAGTCAAGTATTCGCCGCGGGCGGGCGATCAGGATTCCAGGCTCAGCGCCTGCTCGTCCTCTATCGATCGCAGAACTTCGGCCAGCTGTTCGCGGGCGGGCGAGAAAGCGTGTCCCTGGTGCAGGCAATAACCCAGCCATTTGTGCAGAAAACGATTGACCTGCCACTTGGTGTCTATGTCGTAGCGGTGCTGGAAACGATCGTACTCGGCTTCGCGCCGGCCACGCCGGCGGCCGCGGGAAATCACTTCAGCGACCTGGGCGTCGTGATACATACGCACCACCAGATCCGGAGCGGGAAAATCGCCGTCTTTGTCGTTAAACTGATAACTCAGGTGAAATGTTGTGGTGTACTTGCTGCGCTCAGAAACCGTGAGATAGAGGTTCAGTGCTCCGTGTACGCGGGAGACGCTGTCATCCTGAATCGCGTTTATATCGGGCACCAACCGGCGCAGCTGAATATAATTCAGCTCATAGAGTTCCATCAGCGCCGGCAGGTCGCGTGCACGTACGCCTGGATGAACTTTGTATTTGCCCGAATAGCGCATAGACCGATCTTATCATAGTAAAATGAAGTTTCGTTCAAACCATCAGCTTTGTCAGTTCAGCCATGCTATCGGCTACTGGCAAACAAGCTTAACGCTTGACAAACTGTAATTTATAAGAAAGAAGGCGGGATTTTTCGTGACCAGACTAGAAGTCAGTACACAGCCCTACCCTGACCAGAAGCCGGGAACCTCGGGATTGCGCAAGAGAGTCCGCGTTTTTCAACAGGCCAACTACCTGGAAAACTTTGTTCAGTCGATCTTCAACAGCCTTGAAGGTTTGCAGGGCGCGACCCTGGTGGTCGGTGGCGATGGCCGCTATTACAATCGTCACGCCGTGCAGGTAATACTGCGCATGGCAGCCGCCAACGGCTTCGGCAAAGTCATGGTGGGTCGCGGCGGTCTGCTGTCCACACCGGCGGCATCCTGCGTGATCCGCAAATACGCGACATTCGGCGGAATCATACTCTCTGCAAGCCATAACCCGGCCGGCGAGAACGGTGACTTCGGCATCAAGTACAATATCGGCAACGGTGGCCCCGCGCCGGAGAAAATCACCGAGGCCATGTATGCCGAGAGCAAAAAGATTTCGCGTTACCTGACACTCGATACGCCCGACGTCGACCTCGACAGCATCGCTACCCTGCAGCTTGGTGATATGCAGGTCGAGGTCATCGATCCGGTAAGCGACTACGCCGACCTGATGCAGTCGCTGTTCGACTTCGACCGGATCCACGCGCTGATCAATTCCGGCATCTTCAGCATGCGTTTTGACGGCATGCACGCCATCACCGGTCCCTATGCCGCCGAAATATTCGAAACCCGGCTTGGCGCAACCCCCGACACGCTGATGAACGCCGAGCCGAAAGAAGACTTCGGCGGTGGCCACCCCGATCCCAACCTGGTCTACGCCAGGGAACTGGTCGAGGTGATGTTCGGCGCCAACGCGCCGGATTTCGGCGCGGCCTCGGACGGTGACGGCGACCGCAACATGATTCTCGGTCGCAAATTCTTCGTCACGCCCAGCGACAGCCTCGCGGTACTGGCCGCCAATGCACACCTGACACCCGGTTATCGCCTGGGCCTCGCCGGAATCGCGCGCTCCATGCCGACCTCACAGGCTGCCGATCGCGTCGCCAACAGGCTCGGCATCGAGTTGTACGAGACGCCGACCGGCTGGAAGTTCTTCGGCAATCTGCTGGACGCCGGTAAAGCCACGATTTGCGGAGAGGAAAGTTTCGGCACCGGCTCCAACCATGTGCGCGAAAAAGACGGTTTGTGGGCCGTGCTGTTCTGGCTGAACCTGCTGGCGGTCCGCCGCGAGTCGGTGCAGGACATCGTAACCAGCCACTGGCACGCCTATGGCCGCAACTATTACTCCCGTCATGACTACGAGGGAGTGGATGCCGACGGCGCGGGCCAACTGGTGGACGCGTTGCGCAAGCTCAATGGCAATCTCACCGGCAAACGCTATGCGGACTACGAGGTGGCGTTCAGTGATGACTTCGCCTATACCGATCCGGTCGACGGCTCGATCAGCGAACACCAGGGCATACGCGTCGGGTTCACCGACGGCTCGCGCATCGTGTTCCGCCTGTCGGGTACCGGCACCGAGGGCGCAACCCTGCGCGTCTACCTGGAGCGCTATGAAGCCGACCCCGACAAGCAGGGTCTGGATGCCCAGGACGCCCTGTCCGAACTTATCCGTATTGCCGAGGAAGTGGCCGGGATCAAGCACCACACCGGCAGACAGGCTCCGACTGTCATCACCTGATGAGCGCGATTACCGAAGTGATTGACCGCGGGACTTTTGTTGCGGGCCTCGCAAGCCTGCCCGACCACTGCGTCCTCGACGACGACGACGAGTTACGTCCCTACGAGTGCGACGGGCTGTCGGCCTACCGGGTCAAACCGTGGCTTGTGCTGTTACCGGAAACGGTCGAACAGGTGCAGTTCATACTGCGCTACTGCAGCGCACAGGGCGTGGCGGTGGTGGCGCGCGGCGCGGGCACCGGCCTGTCGGGCGGCGCCCTGCCGCTGGACAACGGTGTTCTCCTGAGCCTGGCCAGGTTCAACCGGATCCTCGAAGTCGACACAGCCAACCGCCTCGCGCGGGTACAACCCGGTGTGCGCAATCTGGCAATTTCGCAGGCGGTCGCGGAGCTCGGCCTGTATTACGCACCCGACCCCTCCTCGCAGATCGCCTGCTCCATCGGCGGCAATGTCGCGGAAAACGCCGGCGGGGTGCACTGCCTGAAATACGGCCTCACCACCCACAACATCGCCCGGCTCGAAGTCGTCACCATTGACGGCGAACGCCTGACCATAGGCTCATCGGCGCTGGATTCACCCGGCTATGATCTGCTCGCGCTGATGACCGGATCCGAGGGTTTGCTTGGCGTTATCGTCGAAGTCACGGTTCGCCTGCTGCCGGTGCCCGAACGTGCCCAGGTGGTATTGGCGGCCTTCGACTCGGTGGAAACCGCCGGAGAAGCCGTCGCCGCGATTATTTCCGCGGGCATTCTCCCCGCCGGCCTGGAGATGATGGACAACCTGGCGATCCGGGCCGCCGAGGATTTTGTCCACGCCGGCTATCCGGTCGACGCCGCTGCTATTGTGCTGTGTGAACTGGACGGCACCAACGAAGAAGTATCGACGCAGATCGCCCGGGTGCGCGAACTGCTCAAGAGCGAGGGCGCCAGCGAAGTGCGCACCGCCAAAGACGACAGCGAGCGGCAGCGCTTCTGGGCCGGACGCAAGGCCGCCTTCCCCGCGGTTGGACGTATTTCGCCGGACTACTACTGCATGGACGGTACGATACCGCGCAAACACCTGGGTAAAGTGCTGGCGACCATCAGGGCCTGGTCCGAGGAGTACCAGCTGCCGGTGGCCAACGTCTTTCATGCCGGCGACGGCAACCTGCACCCGCTGATTCTCTACGACGCCAACAAACCCGGCGAGCTGGAGCGCGCCGAGACCTTCGGCGGGCGCATTCTGGAATTATCGGTCTCGGTGGGTGGCACCATCACCGGCGAGCACGGCGTCGGCGTGGAAAAAATCAACCAGATGTGCGTACAGTTCAATGCCGCGGAACTCACCCAGTTTCACGCCATAAAACACGCCTTCGATCCTCGCGGCCTGCTTAACCCCGGCAAAGCCGTCCCGACACTGGCGCGTTGCGCGGAGTTCGGCCGCATGCACGTCCACCACGGTGAGGTACCGTTCCCGGAGCTGGAGCGCTTTTGAGCATGGCCGACCGGGATATGACCACCACCCTGTGCGAACAGGTCACACAGGCCTGCGCGACGCACACGCCGCTGGACATACAGGGCAGCGGCAGCAAAGGTTTTTACGGGCAGCCTTGCGGCGGTGAACCGCTCGCGGTCAGCGGCCACAGCGGCATACTCAGTTACGCGCCCTCCGAGCTGGTGATTCGAGCGCGCGCCGGCACGCGCCTCGCCGAGGTCGAGCAGTTGCTGCACGACAACCGGCAGATGCTGGCGTTTGAACCACCCCGTTTCGCCGCCGAGAGTACGCTGGGCGGCGTAGTCGCCGCCGGGCTGTCAGGACCCCGCCGTCCGTTTGCGGGCGCGGCGCGCGATTTTGTGCTGGGTACCGGGCTGATCAACGGTAAGGGAGAAGCGCTCAACTTCGGCGGACAGGTGATGAAGAATGTTGCCGGGTACGACCTGTCGCGCCTGATGGCGGGCGCGCTGGGCACGCTGGGTGTGTTACTCGATGTATCGCTCAAGGTACTGCCGAAACCGGAGGTCGAATACACCCTGACACAGGTTTGTTCCCAGGCCGAAGCCATTACCCGGTTCGCCGAGTGGCTGGGCAAGCCACTGCCACTGTCGGCCGCCTGCTGGTATGACGATCACCTGCACCTGCGCCTGTCCGGCAGCGAATCCGCCGTGCGCCAGGCCCAGCACCGCCTGGGCGACAACCTGCTGGAGCAACAGCCGGAATTCTGGGCGTCACTGCGTGACCATACCCACGCATTTTTCCGTCGGGACAAGCCGCTGTGGCGTTTGTCCCTGCCGCCGGCAACACCGCCACTGGCGCTGCCCGGACACTGGCTGATCGACTGGGCGGGCGCACAGCGCTGGCTGTTCAGCGACGCCGATGCCGGCCACATCCGCAAGCTCGCAGCCGAACTCGGCGGACACGCCACCCTGTTTCGCAACGCCGACACTGATGCAGACATTTTTCAACCGCTGCCCGCCGGCCTGTTCGCCCTGCACAAACGTCTGAAAGCCGCGCTCGACCCGGCCGGTGTTCTCAACCCCGGCCGCCTTTACAAAGACTTCTGATCGTGAAAACCGAACTGACCGCCGAGTTCAAGAGCAGCGCTACCGGGCAACGCGCCGACAGCATCCTGCGCAGCTGTGTCCACTGCGGATTCTGCAATGCCACCTGTCCAACCTACCAATTGCTCGGTGACGAACTCGACGGCCCGCGCGGGCGTATCTACCAGATCAAAGAGGTGCTCGAAGGCAGGCCCGCAACGCCCGTGCTGCAGACCCATCTGGACCGCTGCCTCACCTGCCGGGCCTGCGAAACCACCTGTCCGTCTGGCGTCGAATACCACAAACTGCTGGATATCGGGCGCGAACTGGTCGAGGCAACGGTGCCGCGCTCGCGTCCACAGCGCCTGCTGCGCCGCCTCATCCTGTTTACCTTCGGAGAAACCTACCGGGCCCGCCTGTTGTTCGCCACCGCCCGCCTGGTGCGCCCGCTGCTGCCGGCAAAACTGCGTCGCAGAATTCCGCTCGCGGGCCGCCCGGCGCACCAGCAGAGAATCAATGCCTCGCGCCGCATGCTGTTGCTGGACGGTTGTGTGCAACCGGCTGCCGCACCCCAGATCAACGACGCCGCGCGCGCGCTGTTCAACCGCCTAGGCATCGAGCTGCAAACCGTCGCGCAGGCGGGCTGCTGCGGCACCCTGCACCATCACCTGGGCGCCACCGACGCCGGGCTCGACAAGGCCAGGGCCAATATCGACGCCTGGTGGCCGGCGGTCGAACAAGGTAGCGAGGCCATCGTCATCACGGCCAGCGGCTGCGCCCCCATGATCAAGGAGTACGGTGAGCTGCTGGCCGCCGACCCGGTTTACGCAGCGCGCGCGGCGCGCATCAGCGCACTCGCCAGGGACGTCAGCGAAGTGCTCGAGCAAGAAGACCTGTCCGCCTTCAAGGCAAAGACGCCGCAACGCGTCGCTTTTCACTCACCCTGCTCCCTGCAACACGCACAGCAGCTCAACGGCGTGGTCGAGAGCCTGTTGACGCGGCTGGGTTACTCGCTGGTGCCGGTCCGAGACCCGCACCTGTGTTGCGGCTCGGCCGGTACCTATTCGATTTTCCAGCCGACGTTGTCCAATGAGTTGCGCGCGCGCAAGCTCGACGCACTGCAGGACAAACACCCCGAAGCCATCGCCACCGCCAACATCGGCTGCCTGCTGCACCTGCAGGCTGAAGCCGCCGTCCCGGTCAGACACTGGCTGGAACTGCTGGCCTCAAGCGCCTAGGCGCTGGCGCCGCATCGCCAGTACGCCGGCAACGACCACCAGCAGGGTTCCCGCCACGCTCGTCCAGCCGGGCAACTCCTGCCAGAAAAGCCAGCCATAGACCGCCGCGAATACCACCGAGGTATAGGTGAAAGGGGCGATCTGCGCGGCCGGAGCACAGCCGTAACCGCGCGACAGCAGGTACTGCCCCATCGTAGCGAAACCGCCGGCCGCCGCGAGCATCAGCAACAGCCGCGGCTCGAAGGCCTGCCAGCTCAGCAACATCGGCACGCATGACACGAGGGTGCAGATAACACCGTAGTACACCACCACCCTCAAGGGCGGCTCGGTAGCCGAGAGCTTGCGCAGGCTCACCATGGCCACAGCCGCAAAGGCGCCGGAAGCCAGTCCGATCAGCGCGGCGCCACCGTACAAGCCGCTGCCGGGCTTGAGAATCAGCAACACGCCGGAAAAACCGATAACAATTGCCGCCCAGAGACGCCCGCTGACGCCTTCCCCGAGCCACAGCATGGCGACAAAGGGGATAAACAGCGGCGCGGTAAAATTCAGCAGCACCGCATCAGCCAGCGGCAGGACGCTGAGGGCATGGAAAAAACAGTACATGGCCGCCAGGCCGAACAGACTGCGCACCAGGTGCAAACCGGGGTGCGCTGTTTTCAGTTCGATGCGGCCACCGCGCTGCCAGAGGATCGGGACCAGCACCAGCAGCCCGAACAGGTTACGAAAGAACACCACCTGTTCATTGGGCATTTGCGCCGACGCCACGCGGATCAAGCCCCCCATGGAGGCAAACATCAGCGCCGCACCGCTGACCAGCAGTGCGCCGCGTACCGGGTTATCGGTACTCATGCATCGAACGGTTTGAACAGGTGCTCGCGGTAGTAACGCAGTTCGTTGATGGAGTCGCGGATATCGTCCATGGCGAGGTGACTGGATTCCTTCTTGAAGCCGCCCATCACTGCCGGTGCCCAGCGCGTGCCGAGCTCCTTGAGCGTACTCACATCCAGGTTACGGTAGTGGAAAAAAGCCTCCAGCTCGGGCATCAGGCGGGCCATGAAGCGCCGGTCCTGGCAGATCGAGTTGCCACACATGGGCGAGACCTTGGCGTCGACATGCTGCGCCAAAAACGCAAGCGTCATGACCTCCGCATCTCTGGCCGTCAGCGAGCTCTCGCGCACCCGCCGGGTCAGGCCCGACTGGCCATGCTGGCGGGTGTTCCATTCGTCCATCGCTTCCAGCACGCTATCGGGCTGGTGGATGGCGAGCTCCGGGCCTTCGGCAACCAGGTTGAGCTGCGAGTCCGTGACAATGGTGGCGATTTCGATAATCTGGTCCTCGAACGTATTGAGGCCGGTCATTTCGAGGTCGATCCAGATGAGGTTGGTTTTCCTGTCTGCCATGCGCACTGAGTCCTGATGGTTCGTGAGGTTGTGTTGCATTGTATCAGACGCTAACCTGCCCGCAGGCCGGAGCCGGTTACGGCACATTCACAGCCGCAGTCTGGCGAATCGACAGCGCCCGCCGTGCCGATCGAGGACCGGCCAGTCCCTGGCAGGCCCGCACGGCGGGCGGCAGGTTGAACGGGTTGGTCGCCAGGCGCATCGCAGCTGGCGCCGACAACGCAATGCAATGCAAACCGGACCCCGAACAGTAAGCGTATGATGAACACATTCTCCTGGATATTTGTTGCCGCACTCGGCGCCTCGGTGGCCCTGCGACTCTGGCTGGCGACGCGCCAGATCGGCAGCGTCGCCGCGAACCGTGACCGGGTGCCCGACGCGTTCGCCGACAAAATTCAAACCGAGGCCCACCGCAAGGCGGCCGACTACACGCTCGCCAAAACACGGCAGGGCCGCCTGGAGCTGGTTTATGACAGCCTGTTGCTGCTCGGCTGGACGCTTGGCGGCGGTCTGCAGTGGCTGGACACGGCATGGCAGAGCGCCGGCTGGAACCCGATCAACACCGGTGTAGCCGTCATCGTCAGTGCATTTATCATTATGGCGGCACTGGAGCTGCCCTTTTCCCTGTACCACACTTTCGTGATCGAAGAACGTTTCGGCTTCAACAAGACCAGCCCCGGTACATTCATCGGCGATACCGCCAAGCAGGCTTTGTTGATGCTGGTTCTGGGTGTACCGCTGGCCTGGGCCGCGCTGTGGCTGATGCAGGGCTCGGGCAGGCTCTGGTGGCTTTACCTGTGGATGCTGTGGGCGGGATTCAGCCTGCTGATGTTCTGGGCTTACCCGACGCTGATCGCGCCCTTGTTCAACAAGTTCACGCTGCTGGATAACGAGCAGCTGAAACAACGCATCCAGAACCTGCTGGACCGCTGCGGATTCAGGAGCAGGGGCATCTATATCATGGACGGTTCGCGCCGCTCCGGCCACGGCAATGCCTATTTCACCGGCATGGGCCGCAACAAGCGCATTGTATTTTTCGACACCCTGCTGGAAACGCTGGATGCCGATGAGATCGAAGCCGTGCTCGCGCACGAACTCGGGCACTTCAAACGCAAACACGTGCAGAAGCGTATTGTCATCATGATGCTCATGAGTCTGGCGGGCCTGGCCCTGCTGGGCTGGCTGATTCAGCAGCCCTGGTTTTACCAGGGGCTCGGCGTGAGCCAGCCGTCCAACCACCTGGCGCTGTTGCTGTTCCTGATGGTGACACCGGTGTTTACCCTGTTTCTCCAGCCGCTGTCGTCCTGGTTCTCGCGCCGCCACGAGTTTGAGGCCGACGACTATGCCGCATCCCAGTCCAGTGCCGGCGACCTGATACACGCGCTGGTCAAGCTGTACCGGGAGAATGCCAGTACACTTACGCCGGACCCGTTGTATTCGGCCTTTTATGATTCACACCCACCGGCTCCCGTGCGGGTGGCGCATTTATCCAGAAGAACGGGGCGAACGGAGGTTTTGCCATGAAACAGACAATTTTGTTAGCCATTGCCATGGTTCTATCGAGCGGCGCCTGGGCCGACGTGCAGCACGGCAAGCAACTGCACGACGAACGCTGCACGAAGTGTCACGACGACAGCGTCTACACGCGCGAGGACCACTTCATCACCAGCAAGGAAGCGCTCACCAAACAGGTCCAACGCTGCGCCCTGAATACCGGTGCCCAGTGGTTTGACGAGGACACCGCCGATGTCGTCGACTACCTGAACACCACCTACTACAAGTTCAAGTAGGGCCATGAGCAGGCTGCTGCCGGATCGCCGCTGCCGGCCCGGGCACACCCTTGTTGTCAGCACCGTGCGCTGCGCCGCGTCCGGCGTCAGCGTCGCGGGCTGAACCGGAGTGGCCCGCAGCCGCAAACCGCCGGGCCCAAGCCCAACGCCAGCAGTCCCCGAAAACGCTGTCGCCCAGACCGGTCTGGTGCTCGCCCATTACGGGCAGGCCAGCCTGGTGGAAACCGGTAACGGCGATGTACTGCGTTGTTCGACGCGCAAGAACCTGCCGCGCACGGTGTGTGGCGACCGGGTGCACTGGCAGGCCAGCAATCCCAGGGAAGGCGTAATCACGGCCGTCCTGGAGCGCGACACCGTGCTGGCACGCCCGGACCAGAGCGGCCGCAGCCGCGCGATTGCCGCCAACATCGATCAGGTCATTGTGGTCATCGCCAGCAAGCCCAGTTGTGAATACGGCATGCTGGACCGCTATCTGGCGGCGGCCGAACTGATCGGGGCATCTCCCCTGATTGTACTCAACAAGGCCGACTTGCTGGACGCCGACAGCCGAACGAAACTGGAGCAGCGGCTGGCGGTATACCCGGCAATCGGTTATCCGCTGATATTCACCAGTACGCGCGCGGCCGACGGCCTCAAGGACCTCCACGAGCACCTCAAGGGGCACATCAGCATCCTGGTGGGCCAGTCGGGGGTGGGCAAATCGTCGCTGGTACAGTCACTGTTGCCCGACCTGGACATCCGCACCGGCAGCCTTTCTCAGGTAACCGGCCTGGGCCGGCACACCACCACGGTAGCCATGCTCTATCACGCGCCGGGCGGCGGCGATCTGATCGATTCGCCGGGCGTGCGGGATTTCAGCCTCAGCAAGGTCGCACCCGAATTGCTGGAGAAAGGTTTCCCGGAATTTGCGCCCTATCTCGGCCAGTGCAGATTTCACAATTGCCGACATCTCGTCGAACCCGGCTGCGCGGTGCACAACGCCGCCCGCGACGGCGCGATCAATCCGCGGCGCCTGGACAGCTACCGCGAACTGGTCAAGGCGATGAGCCAGGAGGCTGTCGGACGCAGGTAGTCCGAAACAACATGGCGGCGCAGCGCAGTCGATTGCTCCTGCGCCCGACAGAAACCCCTAGCCCGGCGGCCAGTGCATCTGGCGCCCTGCCAGCAGGTGCAGGTGGATGTGGAACACGCTCTGACCGGCATCGGCATTGCAGTTGAGTACAGTCCGGTAACCGCTGGCGTCGACGCCTTCCTGCGCGGCGATCTTCGCCGCCGCCTGGACCATCCGCCCCACCAGCGGCCGATGGGCATTATCCAGATCGTTGAGCGTGGCAATGTGTTCCTTGGGGATGACCAGCACGTGCAGGGGCGCCTGGGGATTGATATCGCGGAACGCCAGCACCTCGTCATCCTCGTAGACTTTGTCCGGCGGGATTTCACCGGACACCATTTTGCAGAACAGGCAATCGCTCATGGGGACTCCATCGTTAACAAGACCCGTCAGGGTGTGTTTGTGCCGCCATGCCGACGCGCCAACAGGACGGCTGCAAGCCCAGCCTAAAGGCAAAAACCGCTGCGATCAATCCGACCGCTGGCAGGTGCGTCAAACGAAGAAGTTGACCGAGGTACCCTGGGTGAGATCCGCGATGGCCTCGGGACGTGTATTGTTCAGGTAGTGAGAGATCGCGGCGCGCGAGGGGCGGCCTGCGCCGGTCTGATGCCCGCCGGAGGAGGCGTGTTCGAAACAGCGTTCATTGATGAACGCACGGGTGGACTGATAAGGGGTGCGTTCGCGTTGCAGCAGTTCGCCCTGAACCACGCGCTCCACAGCCTCTCCGCTGCGCGGAGCCGGACGTGAGGAGCGCACCGCACCGACGCCTTCGGCGGACGCAGGTGGTACGGTGCTTGTGTAAGTGGCGCTTGCCGGGCGCAGTAACGGCGCAGCCGGCAATCTGCTGATATCCATATTCGGGGCCCAACCCTTTCTTCCCGTTGTAGTGGAGCGTTCTTTAAGCGCAAAAGTTTACACTTTTTTTCGCCAACCGTATCCTGACAAAAAACCGTCAGAACCCGATCCGGAACCAGGTAAAATAAGTCATTGCAATCAGTCGCTTAGGGACACACCCGCTAACCGGACAAATTGACGACGGCAGTCAGAGGTCGCGTCTGCCGGAAAAGGCGTGCGACAGCGTACCGCTGTCGATGTATTCGAGCTCCCCGCCCATGGGCACACCGTGGGCGATGCGGGTGGTGCGGATACCGTGCTCGCGCGCTAGGCCACTGATGTACTGCGCGGTGGCTTCACCCTCGGCGGTGGGGTTGGTGGCGAGGATCACCTCCAGCAGCTCGCCTTGCGCGAAACGCTGCGCCAGCTCATCCAGGCCCAGCTGCGCAGGACCGACACCATCCAGCGGCGACAAGTGTCCCAGCAAAACGAAGTAGCGGCCGCGGAAGTCGGTGGCCTGCTCGATGGCATCGACATCGACGGGGGACTCGACCACGCAGAGCAGCGAGGGATCGCGGTTCTGGTCAGCACACAGACTGCAACGTTCCGACTCACACAGCGTGCGGCAATCGGCGCACCGGCCGACATCCCGCATGGCGCGATCGAGCGCCTGTGACAGCACCCGCCCACCCTCGCGATCGCGTTCCAGAAGGTGGTAAGCCATGCGCTGCGCGGTCTTGTTGCCGACGCCGGGCAGACAGCGAAGTGCATCCATCAGCTGGCGGATCAACGGAGAGGCGGACATATCACCCCCGACACATCAGCCCGCAGCGGCTGCCCGGCCTGGCGGACAGCGACGCCGGGGGTGTCGCCAGAAACGCGCGCGCAGCCATGGCCGAACATCCCGTTCAGAAAGGCAGCTTCATGCCCGGCGGCAGATTCAGGCCTGCCGTCATGCCCGCCATGCGCTCCTGCGTCGCGGCGTCGATCTTGTGTGCGGCGTCGTTGATCGCCGCGGCAACCAGGTCTTCGAGCATGTCCTTGTCCTCGCCGATCAGGCTGTCATCGATTTCGACCCGGCGCGCCTCGTGGCGCCCCGTCATGGTGACTTTCACCAGCCCGCCGCCGGATTCGCCAATCAGCTCCATGCCGGCGATTTCTTCCTGGGCTTTCTGCATATTGGCCTGCATCTGCTGGGCCTGCTTCATCAGATTGCCGAGTCCACCTTTCATAGTCATGTTCCTGTGGGTTGGGGTGTTCAGTTGTCCAGAGGACGAATCGAGTCGGTATGCAGGGTCGCGTCAAACGCCTTCTGAATCGCCTTGACGTTGGGGTCGGACTGAATAGTATCGACGGCCGCCGCCTGGCGCATCTCCAGTTCCGCGCGCTGCTGCTGTGCCGGGGTATCACCGGCTTCACCAGCCACGTCGATCTCCAGTTGCACCTGTGTCTGCAGGCAGGCACTCAAGGCATCCTGCAGCCGCTGCAGGCGCGTCTTGTTGAGCAATTGCCGATGACTGGCATCGAGCACCAGCGCCCAATGGCCGGCGTCGCGCTGCCCGATCGCGCAGTTCATGGCA
>JAJDOI010000149.1 GCA_022340245.1 Thiogranum sp. | reverse complement strand
GTTGTCCTTGGCCTTGATCGACAGAGCGATCGTGCGGGTTTTGCGATCCATGCCGATGTACTTGGCCTCGATCTCCTGCCCCACGCTCAGCACTGTGCGGGCATCCTCGACGCGATCACGCGCCAGCTCGGAGGCACGCAGTGTGCCTTCCACGCCGTCCCCAAGGTCGACAATCGCGGCTTTGGCGTCGACTTCCTTAATAACGCCCTTAACAATGGAACCTTTAGCGTTATCTGCTGAGAAATTGGAGAAAGGATCCTTCTCAAGTTGTTTGATACCCAAAGAAATTCGCTCGCGCTCGGCATCCACGGACAGAACCACGGCTTCCAGCTCCTCGCCCTTCTTGTAGTTGCGTACCGCCTCTTCCCCGGTCTCGTGCCAGGAAATATCCGACAGGTGAATGAGACCGTCGATGCCCCCATCCAGACCGATGAAAATACCGAAGTCGGTGATCGACTTGATGGTGCCCTTGACGTGGTCGCCCTTGTTGCGGGTGGCAGAGAACTCGTCCCAGGGATTGGGGTGACACTGCTTCATGCCCAGCGAAATACGGCGGCGCTCCTCGTCGATGTCCAGCACCATCACCTCGACCTCCTGGCCGATGTGCACCATCTTGCCGGGGTTGACGTTCTTGTTGGTCCAGTCCATCTCGGAGACGTGCACCAGGCCTTCGACACCGTCTTCGATTTCGACGAAGCAGCCGTAGTCGGCGATATTGGTAACCGCGCCGAACAGGCGGGTGCTTTCCGGGTAGCGGCGCGCCAGGTCGGCCCAGGGATCCTGGCCCAGCTGCTTGAGGCCCAGCGATACGCGATTGCGTTCGCGGTCGAACTTGAGCACCTTGACGTCGATCTCCTGACCGACTTCAACAATTTCGGACGGGTGCTTGACCCGCTTCCAGGCCATGTCGGTGATGTGCAGCAGACCGTCGATACCACCGAGGTCGACGAACACACCGTAGTCGGTGAGGTTCTTGACAATACCCTTGACCGTCGCACCTTCCTGCAGGCTTTCCAGCAGTTGCTCGCGCTCGGCACTGTACTCCGACTCGACCACAGCGCGCCGCGAAACAACCACGTTATTGCGCCGCTGGTCCAGCTTGATAACCTTGAATTCCAGTTCCTTACCTTCGAGGTAAGTGGTGTCGCGCACGGGACGCACGTCAACCAGCGAACCGGGCAGGAAGGCACGGATATCGTCGATATCCACGGTAAACCCGCCCTTGACCTTGCCGCTGATGACACCCTTGACAATTTCGCTGTCTTCAAACGCCTGCTCCAGACGTTTCCAGACCTGCGCACGCTTGGCCTTTTCGCGTGATAGACGCGTGGCGCCAAAGCCGTCTTCGACGGCATCCAGAGAAACCTCTATAGCGTCGCCCACGGCGACTTCGACTTCACCCTGGCTATCGTAAAACTGTTCTATAGGGATCACGCCTTCCGACTTGAGACCGGCGTTGACGATAACGGCGTCGGGCTGGATGGCAACAACGGTACCAGTGACGATGGTGCCCGGACGCATTTCCTTGTTAACCAGGCTTTGTTCAAAGAGTTCAGCAAAACTTTCAGACATGGGTGAAAATCCTTCCGTTGCTTTCTACAACGGCATACAAAATCGCCCGTCCGGCAGAGTCACCCGACGGCGGGTTGGAGTTGAATTACCGGCGACTACTCAGACGCCGGGCCACGTAACCGATAAGTATAAACGTATATTCGTTGGAATTCACGGGTTTAGACGATTTTTTAGCAAATCGCGCATGCACTGCATTGTGGCGTCGATATCCTGCTCGCTGGTATCCACCACAATGGCGTCGGCGGCGGGCACCAGAGGCGCCACAGCACGCTTGCTGTCGCGTTCATCGCGCCCCCGGATGTCCCCCAGGACGGTGTCGTAGTCCGCTTTTATACCTTTTTCTTTCAATTGCTTATAGCGCCTTCTTGCACGCTCTTCTGAGCTTGCGGTCAAAAAGATTTTGAGGTCGGCGTCGGGAAACACCACGGTGCCCATGTCGCGGCCGTCGGCGACCAGCCCGGGGGGAGAACGGAACGCCCTCTGGCGTTCCAGCAGGGCCCGGCGCACCGACGGCAGGGCCGCAACCTGTGAGGCGCCGTCTCCCGCGGCCTCGGTGCGGATGGCATCGCCGACATTTTCGTGCTCCAGCAAGACCACATTGTCGCGGCCGTCGGCGGGGAAAGCGATATCCATCTCACCGCTCAGACGCACCAGTTCCTCCTCATCACTCAGGGCAACACCACGCTGGTTCGCCGCGTACGCCAGCAGCCGATACAGCGCGCCGCTGTCGAGAAAGTGGAAGCCGAGTTCACGCGCCAGCATGCGACTGATGGTGCCTTTACCGGAACCACTCGGGCCGTCGATGGTAATCACGGGGGTTTCATTCATGGTGTGCATGTATCTATTTTCACATCGGGGAACAGCGTTAATTTAACCACAAAGGTGCGAGGAGGCGCACTGTGGGGACAACCATAATGTAGGTTGGGCTTCGCTGCGCTCAGCCCAACCTACATACCTTTCCCCCGCCGAGCACCTCTGTGACTGGATGCAATCAGGCTTGCATACGCAGCCCGGCATTTGCCGCGAGCTCGACAAACCCCGGAAAAGACGTATTCACGTTCGCGCAGTCCTCAATACGAATCGGTCCGGACGCTCTCAGTGCCGCCATGGCAAACGACATCGCAATGCGGTGGTCGCCGTGACTGTCCACTGTGCCCCCGGCGATATCACCACCCTGGATGATCATACCGTCGGGCGTCGGCTCGGCATCGACCCCCAGCGCCCGAAGGCCGTCGGCCATCACCTGGATACGATCACTCTCCTTCACCCGCAATTCCTCGGCACCAGTGAGGACCGTACGCCCCTGCGCGCAGGCAGCGGCGACAAACAACGCAGGGAATTCGTCGATGGCCAGCGGCACCTGCTCGAGCGGGATATCAATACCGTGCAGTGACGCCGCGCGCACCCGCACGTCGGCGACCGGCTCTCCGCCCACAATCCGCGGATTGGACAGCACAATGTCCGCACCCATGAGTTTGAGGATGTCGATGACGCCGGTGCGTGTCGGGTTGACGCCCACGTGCTGCAGCTGCAGATCCGAACCCGGCGCGATACTCGCGCCCACCAGGAAAAACGCCGCCGAGGAAATATCCGCGGGCACGTCGATGACCGTCGCGGCCAGACTGCCACCGCCGTCCAGACACGCGGCCCCCTCGCTGCAATCGACCGGGTAACCCATACCGTTGAGCATGCGCTCGGTATGATCGCGCGTCGGTGCGGGCTCATGGACGCAGGTGCGCCCGTGCGCATACAGCCCCGCCAGCAGCAGGCAGGATTTCACCTGGGCGCTGGCCACAGGCATTTGGTAGTCGATAGCCTGCAGGCGCCGTCCTCCCCTGATCTTCAACGGTGCAGTACCGGCATCGGTCGTGTCGATTTCCGCGCCCATCTGCGCCAGCGGAGCGGTCACACGACGCATGGGCCGGCTCATCAGCGAACTGTCGCCCACCAGCTCGCTATCGAAGGCCTGGCCGGCCAGCAGCCCGGACAGCAGGCGCATGGAGGTTCCCGAATTGCCGAGGTCCAGCGGTTGCGCCGGCGCCTGCAGCCCGTTCAGACCCACTCCGTGCACCACTACCCTGCCCTTGTCCGGGCCCTCTATGTCGACACCCATGGCCTGAAACGCCCTCAGCGTGGCGAGACTGTCGTCGCCTTCGAGAAAACCGCTGATTCGGGTGGTACCCTCGGCGATCGCCCCGAGCATGATGGAGCGGTGCGAAATCGACTTGTCACCGGGCACGCGGATACAGCCTTTGAGTGAACCGCCGGCATCGACCTGAAAGCTGATGTTTTGATTTTTATTCATCTTGGACTTTCATCACCGGGCGAACGAATCCGTAGGTTGGGCTGAGCACAGCGAAGCCCAACCTACGGCGCGATTTTGCGGTGCGGTGAAATCCTCCGGCACCCGCTCACATGACACGCTGCAACTACATGCCTTTGCGCTCGTTGGCCGCAGGCCTCGGCCCGACAGTTCCGGAAAGTCATGCTGGCGGACTTCGCTGCTCATCTGTCGTTTTTTTCGGCTTTCGCCGGTTGCCCGACAGCGAACGCGTCGCGCGCGGCCTTCGCATCCTGGAAAATCGCCAGCAGGCGCTCACCGTCATGATCACGGATCGCCGCAGCGAGCACGGCGATATCCTCTTCGAACCGATCGATCATCGCCAGTATGGCCTCTGCGTTGGCCAGGCAGATGTCGCGCCACATCACCGGATCGCTGGATGCGATCCGGGTAAAATCGCGAAACCCGCCGGCCGCATACTCGAATATCTCGCGCTGCTCGCTCATGCGTGCCAGGCTTTCCACCAGGGCAAACGCCAGCACGTGCGGCAGATGGCTGGTTGCCGCCAGGACTTCATCGTGGTGTGCGACACCCATTTCGTTGACCACGGCGCCCGCGGCTTCCCACATGGCACGCACCCGCGCGAGCGCCGCGCTGTCGGTTTCCTGCACGGGCGTAAGAATAATGCGCCGTCCCTGGTAGAGTTGCGCAAAAGCCGCGTCGACACCGCTTTGCTCAGTGCCGGCTATCGGGTGCCCCGGCACAAACCACGGCGGCACCTCGCCCAACGCCCGGCGCACGTCGGCGACCACACAGCCCTTGGCACTGCCGCCGTCGGTTACCACCGCGCCCGCGTCCAGCGAGTCCTTGATAGCCGCAAACACACCGCTCATGGCACCGAGCGGCACCGACACGAAGACCATATCGGCGCCCTGCACGGCGCTGGCCGGATCGGTATCGAAACGGTCGATGACTCCCAGGTCGACCGCGCGCTGCAAATGCGCCGCATTGCGGCTGCTGCCGACGATCTCGTCCACCTGACCGGCAGCCCGCAAGGCGCGGGCCAGCGAACCGCCGATCAGGCCGACACCGATGACACAAAGCCGCCGGATCACGCCGACA
>JAJDOI010000142.1 GCA_022340245.1 Thiogranum sp. | reverse complement strand
GATCCACGCCATCTGGATGGCTTCGAGTATTTTTTCGCCGCTATGCTCCGGGTCGTCGTCAAATTCGTCGAGCGCCAGCACCCAGTCACGCAACTCGGTAAAACGCACCTGCGTCGGATCGACGTCCGGATGCGCCTCGTCGAGTTCGATGGCGATGTCCAGCGAATCCACCCACTTCAGTCCCACGGCCGCACCTCCTAATGATTTTCACTGACCATGTTGATGGTGTATTTCGGAATCTCGACCACCAGGTCCCGTTCGGTGACCTTCGCCTGGCAGCTCAGGCGCGAATCGGGCTCCAGCCCCCAGGCCTTGTCGAGCATATCGTCTTCGCCCTCGTCGGATTCCTCGAGTGACTCGAGTCCTTCGCGCACGTAGACATGGCAGGTAGTACAGGCACAGGACTTCTCGCAGGCGTGTTCGATCTCGATACCGTTGGCCAGCGCGGCATCACAGATTGTGGTACCGGGCTCGGCCTGTATCACTGCCCCTTCGGGACAGATTTCTTCGTGGGGCAGGAAAATAATCTGCGGCATGCTGCTTTAACCTATTTGAATTCATCCACGGCGTGGCCGGTCATGGCTTTCTGGATATTGGCATTCATGCGCCGGTCAACGTAGACGGCGCTGGCCGCTTCCAGTTGCTCGATCGCCGCCTTGATGGCCTTGTGGTCATCGCCGGCGCGCGCGCGCGCCAGTGTCCCGGCCGCCGCATCGATGGCTCCGCGCTCTTGGGCATCGAGAAACTGATCGGCATCCTGTTGCAGCGCCGCCTGCAGTGCCTCCAGCACGCGGTCGGCCTCCACCTGCTGCTCGCGCAGACGCCGCGCCTGCATGTCACCCTGGGCGTGCTCCATGGAGGCCTGCAGCATCGATTCGATTTCGTTGTCCGTCAGGCCATAAGACGGTTTGACTACTATGTGTGCCTGTACGCCGCTGGTGCGCTCTTCGGCCGTCACGCTCAGCAGGCCGTCGGCATCCACCTGGCAAGTCACCCGGATGCGCGCCGCTCCCGCCGCCATGGGAGGAATATCGCGCAGTTCGAAACGCGCCAGCGACCGACAGGCCTCGACCAGTTCGCGTTCGCCCTGCACCACGTGCAGTGCCATCGCGGTCTGTCCGTCCTTGAAGGTGGTGAACTCCTGGGCGCGCGCCACCGGAATGGTGGTGTTGCGCGGGATAATCTTTTCGCTCAGGCCGCCCATGGTCTCGATGCCCAGCGACAGGGGAATCACATCGAGCAGCAGCATTTCGTCTTCCGGCTTGTTGCCCGCGAGTATGTCGGCCTGCACCGCGGCGCCGACCGCCACTACCTTGTCGGGGTCGATGTCGACCAGCGGCTGGCGGCCGAAAAACTCGCCCACCATGGCGCGCACCTTCGGCACCCGCGTGGAACCGCCGACCATGACGATGTCGTGCACGTCGTCAACCGAGATACCGGCATCGCGCAGCACCCGCCGGCACGGCGCCAGCGTCTTTCTTATCAGCGGCTCGATCAGGCTATCCATCAGCTCGCGGGTGAGCACGCCCTGCCAGCGACTGCCATCGTCCAGGTCGATGGCGATGTCGACCGAGGCCTGCGCGGTCAGCGTTTCCTTGGCCGCACAGGCCGCATGCATCAAACGACGCTGCAGGTGGCGGCCCGGATCCTCCCCGATACCCGCCTGCGCCATGATCCATTCGGCAACCCGGTGATCCATGTCGTCACCGCCCAGCGCCGTGTCGCCGGCCGTGGCCATGACCTCAAACACGCCGCGATTGAGCCGCAGGATGGAAATGTCGAAGGTACCGCCACCCAGATCGTAGACAGCAATAACGCCGTCGGAAGCACGATCCAGTCCGTAGGCGACCGCAGCCGCGGTGGGCTCGTTCAACAGGCGCAGCACTTTCAGGCCCGCCAGCGTCGCCGCATCCTTGGTAGCCTGGCGCTGGGCATCGTCGAAATAAGCGGGCACGGTGATAACCACGCCGGCAAGCTCACCGCCCAGCGTTTGTTCGGCGCGCTGCTTGAGTTCGCTCAGTATGTCGGCCGATACCTGCACCGGGCTGCGGTCACCGGCAACGGTGCGAATCAAGGGCATGCCGGACTCGCCGGCGACAAAATCATAGGGCAGTGAGGCGCCAAGGCGTTTGACGTCCGCAACACCACGGCCCATGAAGCGCTTCACGGAAACGATGGTATTCGAGGGGTCGACAGCGGCCTGCGCCCTGGCCTCGGCACCGACAATGTGGTCACCGTTTTCCAGGTAGCGCACCGCCGAGGGCAACAGGTGTCCGCCTGCGGCGTCTGGCAGGGTTTGCGCGGCGCCACTACGCACGCTTGCGACCAGGGAGTTGGTGGTGCCGAGGTCTATGCCCGCGGCAAGCCGGTGCTCGTGCGGCGCGGTGCTCTCGCCGGGTTCGGATATCTGTAGTAGTGCCATATGACTATCGGATTGCCATCGACGCGGCCGGGGCGGTGCTGCAACAGCGTCGGCCGTATCGATGCTTCATTCAGAACATCTCGTCTTCGAGGTCAGCTTCCAGTTCCTGCACTTCATTTTGCAGGCGCGTAAAGTACTGCATTCTCAGTACAAATGTAAGCGCTGCCTGTATATCGGCGCTGTCATCCAGGGCGGTCTCCAGAGCCGATTCCAGCGCCTGGTACTGCGCGCGGATATCCCGCGACAAGCGGTCCAGCGCAGCCAGCGGGTCGGGCTGGCCGCGCACCTCGACCAGCGCCTCGCGCAGCTCGATCTGCTGCATGAGAAACTCCGGGTCCTGGTGACTGCCCTGCTGCTCTTCGGCGGGCGCACCACGCAGCTCGAGCAGGTAACGCCCACGCCGCAGCGGATCCTTCAAGGTCTCGAAAGCCTCGTTGATCTGCGCGGCCTGCTGCATGGACACACGCCGCTCCTGGTCACCCGCACTGGCAAACCGGTCCGGGTGCACGCGCCGCTGCAAATCCCGATAGCGGGCGTCCAGCTCGGCACGCTCGAGGTGGTAGCGCTCGGGCAACGAAAACAGCTGAAAATAATTCTGCGTCAGTATCGACGGCATCGGTCGGCTACGCTCTGGACTTAACGAAGATCCCCGCTTGCGCGGGGATGTCGGAACCACATCCACCCTGAAGTGCGCCGCAATCAGCGCTCAGACATTGAAGCTTTCGCCGCAACCACACTCGTCCTTGACGTTCGGGTTGTTGAACTTGAAGCCCTCGTTCAACCCGTCTTTGGCGAAATCCAGCTCGGTTCCATCGATGTACACCATGCTTTTCTGATCGACGATGACCTTCACACCGTGGTCTTCGAACACCAGGTCGGTGTCTTCGACGTCATCGACAAACTCCAGCACATAGGCCATACCGGAGCAGCCCGAGGTGCGTACGCCGAGTCGCAGGCCGATGCCCCTGCCACGCTTTTGCAGAAAATCCCTGACGCGTTCGGCCGCGGCGTCTGTCATGGTAATCGCCATGCCTGCCCCCTAGTGCGCCGCCCACTGGACGCTGTTGAGGTCGATGCCATCCTTGTACATTTCCCACAAGGGCGAAAGATCGCGCAGTTTGCCGATCTTGCTTTTCACCAGTTCAATGGTGTAGTCGATTTCCTCTTCGGTGGTAAAGCGGCCGATCGTGAAGCGGATGGAACTGTGCGCCAGTTCGTCATTGCGTCCCAGCGCGCGCAGCACGTAGGAAGGCTCCAGACTCGCACTGGTGCAGGCCGAACCTGATGAAACCGCCAGGTCTTTCAGTGCCATGATCAGGCTTTCACCCTCGACGAAATTGAAACTTATGTTCAGGTTGCCGGCAATACGGTGATCGAGATCGCCGTTGATATAGACTTCCTCGACATCCTTGAAGCCTTCCACCAGGCGGTTACGCAGCTTGAGAAGACGCGCGTTGTCCGCAGCCATCTCCTCCCTGGCAAGACGAAAGGCTTCGCCCATGCCAACGATCTGGTGGGTCGCCAGCGTGCCCGAACGCAGGCCGCGCTCGTGGCCGCCGCCGTGCATCTGCGCTTCCAGGCGTACACGCGGTTTGCGGCGCACGTACAGGGCGCCGATGCCCTTGGGTCCGTAAACCTTGTGCGCGGAAAACGACATCAGGTCGACTTTCATCTTCTGCAGGTCGATTTCCACTTTGCCGGCGCTCTGCGCGGCGTCGACGTGAAAAATGATTTTGCGGTCGCGGCAGATCTCGCCGATTGCGGCGATGTCCTGGATGACACCCACCTCATTATTGACATGCATGACACTTACCAGAACGGTGTCGGCGCGCAGCGCCTGTTGGAACTTGTCCAGGTCGAGCAGGCCGGTGGGCTCCGGTTCCAGGTAGGTGACCTCGTAACCTTCGCGCTCGAGCTGGCGACAGGAGTCCAGCACCGCCTTGTGTTCGGTCTTGACCGTGACAATGTGCTTGCCCTGCTTCTGATAAAAGTGAGCCGCGCCCTTGATAGCGAGGTTGTCCGATTCGGTGGCACCGCTGGTCCAGATGATTTCCTTTGGATCGGCGTTGACCAGCGCCGCGACGTCGGCACGGGCCTGCTCGACGGCCGCATCGGCGTGCCAGCCGAACACGTGCGAACGCGACGCCGGGTTGCCGAACTCACCGGCCGGCGTCAGGTAGCTGCACATCTTTTCCGCAACCCGCGGATCGACCGGCGTGGTCGCTGAATAATCAAGGTAAATCGGAGTTCTCACAGTCATGTTCTCTACACCTGCATGTATTATCGTCAGCCATGACCGGCCCGCCTGGCGCGCCGGCGCAGTTAAACCCCGGGGTCCCGCATCGAGGCGCCCGGCCCCGCCACTTCAGACAGCGTCGATACGCCGGTTGGCGGATCCCTTCAACACCACGTCGACGTCTGTCCCGCGGCTGCGGCCTGCCTCCGGGGGAGCCTGTCCGGCCTTGCCGTGCTCGACCAGATCACCCAGACTGATATCGCTCAAAAAGCTGTGGATCTGCTCGCTCAATTCGGCCCAGAGTTCGTGCGTCAGGCAACGCCGGCCGTCATGGCAGTCTCCACGACCCCCACAGCGGGTCGCATCAACGCTCTCGTCTACCGCACTCACCACCTCGGACACGGCGATGTCCTGCGCGGCACGACTGAGCGAATAGCCCCCGCCCGGTCCGCGGGTACTGGTGACCAGCCCGTGCTTGCGCAGCCGCGTGAACAACTGCTCCAGATAAGACAGGGAAATCCCCTGACGCTCCGAGATACCCGCCAGCGTGACGGGCCCCTCATGAACGTGTAATGCGAGATCCAACATCGCGGTAACCGCGTAGCGACCCTTGCTGGTCAATCTCATCCCAACCTGCCCTGACTCAAGCCATTAAAATCGTGACTAAAGTGCCATACCCTACTAAATTAGTCAAGAATTATCCGGATCGGATGTCAGGGGTTTTCCCGCCTCGTCGTCGGTTTCCTCGCCGGTTTCAATGGCTTCCGTGGTACAGGCGCTGTCCAGCTCGCAGGCGTCGAGATCAGGCATCTTCAGGTCGCCCACTTCCGCGCCCAGGCTCTTCAACCCGCGGCACATATCGTCCAGGCGTTTGTCCATCACGTGAATGTGATCGAGCATGTTGTTGATCGCATTGGCAACCGGGTCCGGGGCGTCCCTGGTGCTGCCGTAGGCGTCGAAACCCATTTTCCGGGCAATGGCGTCGCGCCGCAGCTGCTGTTCGTCCGCGCCGCCCGTCACCACGCGCCCCGGCACCCCTACGACGGTAGCCCCCGGGGGCACGTCCTTGACCACCACTGCGTTCGAACCGATGCGCACATCGTCGCCGATATGAATGGGGCCCAGCACCTTGGCACCGGCACCGATCACCACGTCGTTGCCCAGTGTCGGGTGGCGTTTGCCCTTTTCCCAGGTTGTGCCACCCAGCGTGACGCCGTGATACAAGGTGCAGTCGTCGCCGATTTCAGCCGTTTCCCCGATCACCACACCCATACCGTGATCGATAAAGAAACGCCGGCCGATTTTCGCCCCGGGGTGGATTTCAATGCCGGTAAACCAGCGGGCGATATTGGAGATAATGCGCGCCAGCCAGGGCAGCCCGTTGGCCGCGAGACGGTGACTGAGGCGGTGCGCCAGCACCGCATGAAAGCCGGGATAGGTGGTGATCACTTCGAAGCGCGTGCGCGCCGCCGGGTCGCGTTCGAACACACAATCAAGGTCTTCGCGCAGTCGTTCCCACATAGGTGCATCCGCTCAAATCTAAAGCCGGTACTATACCGCGACTGCCGGGAAAATTCGCAGTCCGGCTGTGAGGATATAGCCGCGGACGGGCCGGCTAGGCGCGTCGTTGGCCAATTGCGGTCAACACTCCGCGCAGTATATTGATTTCGTTATCGTTGGGCCGCGCGCGCGCAAACAACCGCCGCAGGCGGCGCATGAGCTGGCGTGGGTTGTCCGCATCCAGAAAGTCGATCGCGATCAGCGTCTCTTCCAGGTGCCGGTAGAACAGCTCCATTTCCTCGGCTGTCGCATAGCGGTGTTTGTTTTCCGGCTGACTGAGCGACAGCCCCGCGGCCATTCTCAGCTCATAGGCAACCACCTGTACGGCCGCGGCCAGGTTCAGGGAGGGATAGTCCGGGTTGGTCGGGATCTGTACGAGGTAGTGACAGCGGTCCAGTTCGTCGTTGCTCAGGCCGGTGCGCTCACGGCCGAACAGGATAGCGGTGCGAGTGTCCGGCGGCTGCCGCCCCACCAGCGCCGCACAGTCGCGCGGGTCCAGCGTGGGCAGCGGCAGGGTGCGGTTACGTGCGCTTGCCCCTATCACCAGCGAGCAGCCTTCCAGCGCCTGTTCAAGCGTAGCCGTGCAGTCCGCCGCCGCCAGCAGGTCGTCGGCACCGGAGGCCCGCGCCGTCGCCTCGGCACTGGGGAACAACTGCGGATCGACCAGGCTGAGTTCAGTGAGCCCCATGTTTTTCATGGCACGCGCCGCCGCCCCGATGTTGCCGGGGTGACTGGTATTGACGAGCACGATACGCACCGGCCGCACGCTCGAGCTAACTCCTCTGCACGCTGAAAGGCATGGCGCTGTCGATGTCGGTCAGCCCCGCGGCGAGCATGACCAGCCGGTCGAATCCGAGCGCCACACCGGAGCTGTCCGGAAGCCCGTGGCCGAGCGCGGCGATCAGGCGCTGATCGGGCGGCATCGGCGCCTGGCCGGCAGCCTGTCTGAGGCTGTTATCGTGGGCGAAACGCTGCGCCTGTTCGCGGCTGTCCCCGAGCTCATGGAAACCGTTGGCGAGCTCCACACCCCGCAGATACAACTCGAAACGCTCCGCAACCGGCAACGGCTGGTGGCGAATGCGCGCCAGCGAGGCCTGGCTCGCGGGATAGTCGTGCACGAACAGCGCGTCTGCGTCGAGGCGCGGTTCCAGCCAGTGCGTCAGCAGCAGGTAAAGCCAGGGATCGCGTTCGTGGTCCGGCATGTTTTCCGGTACCGACGCCAGGTTGGCAGCGGCGAACGACCGGAACGCGGCCGGCGTGTCCCGCCAGGGGTCCAGCCCGGTTTCGTCAATAAACCATTGCCGGTAGGTCACGCGTTTGGCCCGCCGGTAGTCGAGATAGCCCGCGAGCAGCTGCGCCAGTAACTCGTCGACCTCGTCCATCAACGCGTCCGGGCCGAAGCCCGGCCGGTACCACTCCAGAAGCATGAATTCCGGGTTGTGACGACGTCCGGACTCGCCATTGCGAAACACGTGCGACAACTGGAAAATTGGCCCGCAGCCCGTCGCCAGCAGGCGTTTCATGCAGAATTCCGGCGAGCTGTGCAGGTACAGCGGTTGTCCCGCCGCGCCCCCTGCGCCCTGGTAAGCGGTGGCGAAGGAATCGATGGCAGGGTCTGTAGCGGCGGCGCAGCTGAGGATCGGTGTATCCACCTCCAGCACATTGCGCGCGGCGAAGAACGTACGCGCCCGCGCCATCAGGCTGGCGCGCAGCTTCAGTGTTTCGAGGTCGGCGCCGGGCCGCCAGTCGCACTCGGCGAGCGTGTCAGTCCTTGGCACGGCCGACGTATTCGCCGGTGCGCGTGTCGACCTTGAGCACCTCGCCGACGTCGATGAACAGCGGCACGCGCACCACCGCGCCGGTTTCCAGCGTGGCAGGCTTGCCACCGCCGCCGGAGGTGTCACCGCGCACACCCGGGTCGGTTTCGCTCACGGTCAGCATGACGAAATTGGGCGGCGTCACGCTGATCGGCGAGCCATTCCACAAGGTGACCAGGCAGGTGTCCTGCTCCTTCAGCCACTTGGCCGCATCGGCCACGGCATTGGCATCGGCGCCCACCTGCTCGTAGGTGTCGGGGTGCATGAAATGCCAGAATTCGCCGTCGTTGTAAAGATACTGCATGTCGGTTTCCATAACGTCGGCGCCTTCGACCGAGTCGCCCGACTTGAAGGTCCGCTCGATAACGCGACCGGTCTTGAGGTTGCGGATTTTGACGCGATTGAACGCCTGCCCCTTGCCGGGCTTCACAAACTCGTTTTCAATGATGGAACAAGGGTCGCCGTCGAGCATGATCTTGAGACCGCCCTTGAATTCACTTGTACTGTAGGTCGCCATTGAGCACCCTTACTAACTGACTGGACAGATGTGCAGCATGCACGCTGGATAAAGATGCGCATCATACCGGGAACCGAAGGTCTGCAACAGCCGCCCCTGTGGCAAACCCTGTTATCACAAGCGATTACCGAACCCGAAGAGCTGCTGCGCGAACTCGGCCTGCCGCTCGACCTGCTGCCGGGCAGCCTCAAAGCCGGCCGGGCGTTCCGCATGCGGGTGCCGCGCGGCTTCGTCGCACGCATGCGCCACGGCGACCCGCTCGACCCGTTGCTGCGCCAGGTGTTGCCGCTCGGCGCCGAACTGGACGAGGTCGCAGGCTTCAGCCGCGACCCGCTCGACGAGCTCGAGGCCATGCCGGTGCCCGGTGTGCTGCACAAATACCAGGGCCGGGTGTTGCTCACCAGCACCGGTGCCTGCGCGGTGCACTGCCGCTACTGCTTTCGCCGCCACTACCCCTACCATGACGCCAACCCCCACCGGGAACCGTTGCAGACACTGGATTACCTGCGTCGCCGAACCGAAATCAGCGAGGTCATCCTCAGCGGCGGCGATCCGCTGACACTTGGGGACAGCAAGCTCAAACAGCTGGTAGAGGCGCTGCAGACGATACCCCACCTCCACCGGCTGCGAATCCACAGCCGGGTACCGGTTGTGCTGCCCGAGCGCGTCGACAGTGGCCTGCTGGCGTGGCTGCAGGCCACCCGGTTGCAGGTGGTGCTGGTAATCCACAGCAATCACGCCAACGAGATCGACGCAACCGTCGCGGCGGCGATGCAGCGACTGCGAACCTGCGGGATCACCCTGCTGAATCAGTCCGTGCTGCTGCGAGGTGTCAACGACCGGGCTGAAAGCCTCGCGGCGCTGAGCGAGCACCTGTTCGCCGCCGGGGTCCTGCCCTATTACCTCCACCAGCTCGACCCGGTACAGGGGGCGGCGCACTTCGCCGTCCCTGACACAACAGCAAAAACTATTATTGCTCAACTACTTGAGATGGTTCCCGGCTATCTCTGCCCGACACTGGTGAGAGAGGAGGCAGGGCATAAATCCAAGACACCGGTTTAACTGGTGCTTTTTTATGCTATTGTCTACTGGACAGGCCCCTATAACTAACAATGCGAGGCAGCCTGGTCACCCGATAATAAGAAGACGCTAACGTCCCTCTGCCATTCAGTATTCGCCTCACAGGACGATAGCCCCATCGGGATGCAGGGAAGGCTTGACCACGGCCGGGAACCGCCCTGCCAAAGCGATAACCAGTGGACGAGACACCCATGCAACTTTCGGTACCCAATCGGACTCCCCCCAGGAACGGTTCATTCGACAGCAGACCGGCCAGTGTCAAAACCTGGATCGAAGCTCTGCCGATGGCCAACCTCGGTGAAACCACCCGGCTGCTGTTTGCCGCGATCAACGAACTTAACCACCAGGATATACCTGCACAGCAGCGCTTCAAGACGCTGGAAATGCTTTACAAACCGGTTGTCTACGTAACCGAGCGCATGAAAAAGCATTTCGTTGGACAGGCGCTGCCGCTGGCCGTGAAGAACCTGAAAATCGCCCACCTGTCGCGGGAAATGAATCACGGGCTGGCCACCGGCTACAAGGTGCTGGTCATGGAGCAGATCGCCGGTATTGGCCGCAAGGACAAGAAACTGCTGATAACGGCCATTCACCGCGCACTGACCCAGCTTAGCCTGGTACTGCTGAAAGCCTACCAGGTCTACGAACCCTACCCGGATTCGGTCTGGCTGGAATTGCATTCGCTGTACCGCTATGCGGAAAACAACAACCTTCACCGCACCAGGGTCTACAAGGACGAGCACGGCGAGCGCGGACCTTCAACTGTCACCGATGTCTACAAGCAGATCCTCCTGCTGGCGCTGGCCTGCCCCCACCGTATGCGTCACGGGGAAGCCGAGAGCGTTTATACCGCACTCAAGGAGTGGGCGCCGCTCAGCGAGTTGCAGGCCTTCGAGGGTTCGTCGGATGCACTGTTTTCCGTCAACCTGGACAGCGACCTGCCGCCGAGCTACCTGGTGATGCGCGACGCCAACGAGAACTGCAATAGCAGCCGGGTGCTGCACACGCGCCGTCTGGCACAGCGCGTGCGCCAGGCGCTCGCCGAAAAAGCCGACGCCGATCCGAAAATCATGCCGGGCTCACTGCGCAAGAGCACCCTGCGACGCCTGATGCTGACCTGGGGCGTGATGCCCAAGCGGCGCTTCTCGCGGGTCAAGGATCACTCGCAGGTGGTCGTGGCGATGGGCCTGAGCTCGATCCACTATTTCGTCAGTGGCGAAGTCGCATTCAACGGCGCCTCGGTGGACCAGGAGTGCTACTCGGAGTTGGGAGCCATACCGGAGTTGCACTACCGCGAACCGGCCCGCTTCGGCGCCCGCATGACCCGCGACGAGGCCGGCAAGGTCCCCGATATGTGGGATATGAACTACCGCATCGAGGGCGACCCGGAACCGTCTAATACCGAAGTCGCTGTGGCGCGCGCGGCCGCAGGTGTGAGTATCGACACCTCTCATTGCGCGCAAAACTGGAAAATGGTCAATGTCAGCGCCGGCGGCTACTGCATGCTGTGGGATAACCCGGACACGACCCGCGCGCAGGTGGGAGAACTGCTGGGCCTGCGCGAGGAAGCCGACCCGGACACCTTCCACTGGCGCCTGGGCGTTATCCGCTGGCTGAAATACGAGCAAAAGCGCGGCCTGGAACTGGGTGTGCAGATGCTGTCGCCGGGCGCGGTCGCCATCGCCGCGCGGCCGGACAAGGGCCGCAACCGCGACGAGGATTATACGCGCGGCCTGCTGTTGCCCGAGATCGCCTCCATTCAACAGCGCGCCAGCCTGCTGCTGCCGTGTCCGCCATTCAAGGTGGGCGACACTGCAGTCGCGAACTGTCACGGCAAGGAGGTGCGCGTGAAGCTGACCGAACTGGTCGAGAACACCGGTTCTTTTGCCCAGTTCCAGTTCGAGTCGCTGGGTGAAATCGCCTCGCCGCGCCACCCCGTCAAGCCGGGCGGCAAACCCAGGCCCAAAGACTTCGACGATGTCTGGGATCTGCTCTAGCTAACCGGTACCCGGAAAATCCCCGCGACCGCGGGGATTTTTTTCCTGCGCGCGAGGCTCAGAACAGGGCCTTGAAGATATCCGGGTATTCGACTTCGCCGCCGCCGGCCAGGGCACCGTCGACCAGCTCCATGGCCAGCAGCGCATCGTCCGGAATCGCCAGGTTGCAGCTGACACCCCAGTCGGCCGCAGGTTTAAAGCCGAAACGCTGGTAGTACTCGGGGTGCCCGGCCACCACGATGGCCTCGTAGCACAGGGGCTTGGCGCGCGCCACGGCTGCGTCAATCAGTTCGGAACCGATACCGCGGTGCGACTGCGACGGCACCACCGACATAGGCCCCAGCGCCAGTATTTCCTTCTTTTTGTCGCCCGATTTGAGCTGTACCCTGGACAACACCACGTGCCCGACTATACGTCCGTTCAGTTCCGCCACCAGGGACAGGTCGGGAATGAATCCCGCCGATTTCCTCAAATCGCCGACCAGTTGCGCCTCGGCTTCGCCCTGAAAAGCGCTCAGGTTAACCACGTCAATAGCATTGAAATCGTCGCCCACCTCGGCGCGAACCTTGATTTGCTGCATACCCTTCCCCGGCTGTTGGCTGAACCCTGCTGATGGGCTGCATGCTAACAAGAAATTTTTGCAGGGAAAAGCAGTTAGCGCTGCCGGTACCGATATGAGGCAAGCCGTCCCGGGGGTAAAGATCTGAACTTCGCCGGCCGACATACTTAGAGCGCGCTGCCGAACCCGGATTCGGCGAATGGAAATTACTCTGGAGATACACCGTAAATGGAACAGGATCACACGCTGCGCCTGCTGGTTGTCGAAGAATCACGCAATGACGCCGAAGCACTGGCGAATATCCTGCGCAACGCGGGCCAGGCCTCGCGCCTGAGCTACGCACAGGATGCGCCGAGCCTGGACAAGGCACTCGACCAGCAAAAGCCGGACCTTATCCTGTGTGCGATGGGCCTTGAGCCGATCAGCCTGCCCGACGTCGTCCAGGTACTTGCCCAGCGCGGGCTGCAGATCCCGCTGATCGCCATCGGCGAGTCCGGCGACGAGGCCGACATCATCGAAGCGATGCGCCAGGGCGCCAATGACCTGTGCTCCTATGACCAGCCGGAACACCTGCAACTGGTGGTCAGGCGCGAACTGTCGCAACTGAAGACCAGCGAGAGCGCACAGAACTTCGAACTGAAATTCCACGAGAGCGAAAAGCGTGCGCGCATGCTCATGGAGAGCTCGCGCGACGCCATCGCCTACGTGCACGAAGGCATGCACATCTTCGCCAACTCCTCCTACCTGGAAATGTTCGGCTTCGACGCGCTGGACGAAATCGAGGGTACCCCCATACTCGACATGGTGGGCCCCGATGACCATGCGGAGTTCAAGGATTTCCTGCGCAACTTCGGCAAGGACGGCGCCGGCGAGGGCAAACTGGAAACCCACGGCATGCTCCCTGACGGCAAGATCTTCGATGCGGTCATGGAACTGACCTCGGCAAGCATCGATGGCGAACCCTGTACCCAGATCATCATCCGCAACCAGCTCACCAACAACAAGGAGCTGGAACAGAAGCTCAAATTCCTCAGCAAGCAGGATGTGCTCACCGGCCTGTTCAATCGCCAGTATTACATGGAAGAACTGGAACTGGCGGTGACAAACGCCATCAGCGGCACGGAAAGCGCGGCCGTCATGTATCTGCTGCTGGATAACTTCAAGGACATCAAGGACAGCGTAGGTATCGCCGCGGCCGACCTGGTCACCAGCGACATTGCCGAACTGGTGCGCAAGCACACCGACGAAAAAGACATCGTCGCGCGCTTTGGCGACCACTCGTTTACGGTGCTGCGCAAGGACTGCGACGCCGACGGCATCGAGGCGCTCGGCGAGCAGCTGCGCAAGGCGGTCGAGGAGCATATCGCCAATATCGATGACCAGTCGCTGACCACCACCTGCAGTATCGGCATGAGCATTGTCGCAGAAAGCACGCCGTCGGCGCACGAAGTGATATCCCGCGCCGACCTGGCCTGCGAAGTAGCGCGTTCTTCAGGCGGCAACCGCTGCCACCTGCACAATCCGGTCGTGGACGAAAAAATCGGCAAGGAACGCGACCAGCAGGTCCACGCGCTCATCAAGGAGGCACTGGAGCAGGATCAGCTGCAGCTGCTCTACCAGCCTATTGTCAGCCTGCAGGGTGATGCGGCGGAAAAATACGAAGTGCTGCTGCGCATGCTGAATGAAGAAAACGAATACATACTGCCGAGCCAGTTCCTGCCGATTGCCGAACAGACCGGTCAGCTCGGCGAAATCGACCGCTGGATTATCAGTCACGCCATCAGCCGGCTGGCCGAACACCGTGCGGGGGGCGCCAACACACAATTCTTCATCAAGCTATCGGCAGCGACCCTGCTCGACGCCGAACTGGCGCAGTTCATCAATGACTGCATCAAGGCGGCGCGCCTGCCGGGCGACGCGCTCACCTTCGAGATCGCGGAAAAACATGCCTCGCAGCACCTGAAACACGCCAAGACGCTGGTCAAGAACCTTCAGGAACTGCATTGCAAGACAGCCCTGGAGCACTTCGGCGCCGGACCCAATTCCTTCCAGCTGCTGAAACACCTGCCAGTGGACTTTTTGAAGATCGACGGCTCGTTCGTCCATAACCTCGCCAGCGACAACGACAACCAGGCCATGGTCAGGTCCATTCTCGACACCGCCAGCTCGATGAACAAGAAATGTATCGCCGAATACGTGCAGGACGCGCACAGCCTGGCGGTGCTCTGGCAGAGCGGTATTCACTTCATCCAGGGCAATTTTCTGCAGGAGCCCAGCGAAGCACTCGAATACGATTTCTCCGGCGAAATCGCCTGACCAGACCTCAGTCGAGCACGTGGGAAATCAGGCCGTCGGCGAGCTTGGGCTCGAACCAGGTCGACTTGGGCGGCATGACTTCATTGGCGTCGGCCACCGCCATCAGATCTTCCATGCTGGTGGGAAACATCGAAAAGGCCACGGCCATCTCGCCGCTGTCGACGCGCTTTTCCAGCTCACCCAGACCACGGATACCGCCGACAAAGTCGATGCGCGGGTCGCTGCGCGGGTCGTGGATGCCCAGCAGCGGTTCCAGCAGGCTGCTGGCCAGCAGGCTGACGTCGAGACGACCGACCGGGTCGGCCGGAATACGCCCGGCGTGAATCTTCAGGTGGTACCAATGCCCGCCCAGGTACATACCGAATTCGCCGGGCCCGGCCGGTGACACCGCACTGTCCTGTTCGCTGACATCGAAGTCGGCTCCGAGCTTTTCCAGCAGCGCCTGTTTCGACAGGCCGTTGAGATCCTTGACCACCCGGTTGTAGTCGAGAATCTTCATCTGGTTGTGCGGAAAGATGACCGACAGGAAGTAACTGCTCATGGCCTCCGGTCCGCGGTTCAGCGCCGCGGCGACTCGCGATGCCGCTGCCGAGCGGTGGTGCCCGTCGGCAATGTAGATTGCCGGCATGGCGTCGAACGCCGCTGTCAGCCGGTCGATGACCGCAGCATCGTCGACGACCCAGAAGGTGTGACCGATGCCATCGTCGGCCATGAGGTCGTATTCCGGAGGCGCCGAAGTCGCCGATGCGATCAGCCGGTCGACATCCGGCTGTGACTTGTACGCCAGCAACACCGGCCCCGTCTGCGCATTGAGCGCCTCGATCTGACGCACCCTGTCGTCTTCCTTGGCGGGGCGCGTAAACTCGTGTTTGCGGATACGGTTGGCGTCATACGCAGCCACCGATGCGACCGCCACCAGACCGGTCTGGACATGCTCTCCCATCCTCAGGCGATACACGTAGTAAGCGGGTTGCGGGTTGCGCTTGAGTACGCCCGCGTCCAGCATCTTCTGCAGGTTCTCGGCCGCCTTCGCATACACCGGGGCGGCGTACGGGTCGGTGCCTTCGGGCAGGTCGATCTCGGCCTTGGAGATATGCAGAAAACTCCACGGCCGGCCGGCGGCGCGCTGACGGGCTTCCTCGCTGTTGAGCACATCGTAAGGGGGTGCAACCACGTCTTCGGCGTGCACGGGAACCGGCCGCAGACCGGCAAAAGGACGTATCAGGGACATAATGCAATTCCTGGGCAAAATTCGAGAGGCGGTATTCTAACCGCCGACGCAGACACCTGCACTGTCTATACTTTGGCTGAGGACTGTGAGCAGGAGGCAAGCCTATGGCTGAATCAGCCACACAGCTGCAAGTCGACGAATACGGGCTGCTGATCAACCCGGCCGACTGGACCCCGGAACTGGCGCAGGATCTGGCCGAGCACGCCGGCGTCGGGCCGCTGACCGAACGCCACTGGGCGTTCCTGCGGGCACTGCGAGAGTACTACGGGAAGTTCCACGCCCCGCCACCGTCACACAAAATCTGCCGCGACCTGCAGTTGCCCGATCACGCCGGCTCCGATCTGTTCACAACCTGCCTGACAGCATGGCGTATTGCGGGCCTTCCCGACCCCGGTGAAGAGGCCAAGGCCTACCTGTCGGCCGAGTGAGCCGAGCGGCAGGCCCGGCTTCAGGCCCCGGCCTGCTGAAGCGCGGCGATGCGCTCTTGCAGCGGCGGGTGTGACATAAACAGGCGCTTGATGCCGTCAGCGCCGCCGGATATACCGAAAGCGGCCAGCTGATCGGGCAGTGCCGCCTGGCTGCCCGTCTGCAGGCGCCTGAGCGCGCCGATCATCTTCTCGCGACCCGCCAGGCTGGCGCCACCGGCGTCGGCGCGAAACTCGCGCTGGCGCGAGAACCACATGACGATCATGCTGGCGAGAATACCCAGCACCACCTGGGCAATGATGGTGGTGATCCAGAACGCCGGCCCGTGGCCGCGTTCGACTTTGAACACCGCGCGGTCAACCACGTGACCGATCACGCGCGAAAGGAAAATGACAAAGGTGTTCACCACACCCTGTATCAGGGCCAGCGTGACCATGTCACCGTTGGCGACGTGGGTGATTTCGTGCCCCAGCACCGCCTCCACCTCGTCGCGCTGCATGCTGCGCAACAATCCGGTGCTAACCGCCACGAGGGCATTGTTACGGCTCATGCCGGTGGCAAAGGCGTTCATATCGGGCGAATCGTAGATGGCGACTTCCGGCATGCCGATCCCTGCCGCCTGCGCCTGCCTGGAAACCAGATCGACCAGCCAGGCTTCGGCCTCGTTGCGCGGCTTGGTGATTACCTCGGCGCCGGTCATGCGCTTGGCGGTCCACTTGGAAATCGCCAGGGAAATGAATGAGCCGCCCATACCGAACACCGCCGAGAAGATCAGCAGCGCACGCAGATCCAGGTTCACACCCTGCTGATCGAGAATGCGATCGACGCCCAGTATGCTGAGCGTGATACTCAACACCACCAGGATGGCGATGTTGGTCGCGAGAAATAAAAACACACGTTTCATCGGTAAATGCACTCCACTCGGGCCACCGTTTCCCTATGTGGCGGCCTGCACGCCGGCTTTCAAGGTCTACTCGGTAGACAAACGGTCAACCCGTTGCAGGCCGCGCGGTAACTTACTGCCTTTACGACCGCGGTCGCCGGTATAGGTTTCAAGATCCGATGGCTTCAATGTCAGGTGGCGTTTACCCGCGTGTATCACCAGGCTGCCGCCCGCGGGGACGCTGGCGATGCCCACCAGGTATTCTTCGCGACTTGCGAGCTTCTTGCTGCTGACATTCTGGATCTTGATGCCTTTGCCACGGTTCAGGCGCGGCACCTCGGCGGCCGGGATGACCAGCATCTGACCCTGCAGATTGACTGCGGCCACCTGGTCGCTTTGCGCGTCGCTCACCGGCGCGGGCGGCAGCACCTGGGCGTGTTTGGGCAGCGACAGCACCGACTTGCCGCTGCGCGTGCGCGCCATCATGTCACCCAGCCGCGCGATGAAACCGTAGCCCGCGTCGCTCGCCAGCAGGTAGAGGCGTTCGGGGTCGCCCGCCATCACCCCCACGAAGCGGGCGCCGTCCGGCGGGTTGAAACGACCGGTCAACGGCTCGCCCTGGCCGCGGGCTGACGGCAGGCTGTGCGCCGACAGGGTGTAGGCACGCCCGGTCGAGTCGAGGAACACCACCTGCTGGTTGCTGCGCCCAAAGGCCGCAGCGTGGAAACCGTCACCCGCCTTGTAGCTCAGGCTGGCGGGATCGACGTCGTGCCCGCGGGCGGCGCGCACCCAGCCCTGTTCGGACAACACAATGGTCACCGGCTCGCTCGGGATCAGGGCGGTTTCGTCGAGCGCCTGCGCCGCCTCGCGCTCCACCAGCAGCGAACGGCGGTCGTCACCGTAAGTCTCGGTATCGGTCTTGATTTCCTGTTTGACCAGGGTGCGCAGGCGCTGCTTCGACGACAGTGTCTTCTGCAGGGCATCGCGCTCTTCGCTGAGGTCTTCCTGCTCGCCACGGATTTTCATTTCCTCGAGCCTGGCGAGGTGGCGCAACTTCAGGTCGAGGATGGCATCGGCCTGCCGGTCGCTGAGCTTGAAGCGCTTCATCAACACCGGCTTGGGTTCGTCCTCGCGGCGGATGATGGCGATCACCTCGTCGATATTCAGGTAGGCGATCAGCAGCCCGTCGAGTATGTGCAGACGCTCCAGCACCTTGTCGAGCCGGTATTGCAGGCGTCGCGTCACCGTACCGATACGGAACTCCAGCCATTCCTTGAGCAGACTGCGCAGGTCCTTGACCGCGGGCCGGCCGTCCAGGCCGATCATGTTCATGTTGATACGGTAGCTGCGTTCCAGGTCGGTGGTGGCAAACAGGTGCGACATCAGCGCCTCTGCATCGATGCGCCCGGAACGCGGCACGATCACCAGTCGGGTAGGGTTTTCGTGATCGGACTCGTCGCGCAGGTCGGCGACCATCGGCAGTTTTTTGGCCGCCATCTGGCCGGCGATCTGCTCCAGCACCTTGTTGCCCGAGACCTGGTACGGCAGCTCCGTCACGATGATATCGCCGTTTTCCTTCTCGTAACGGGCGCGGATGCGCACGCTGCCGCCGCCCGTGCGGTAGGCGGCCAGCAGATCGCTGCGCGGCGTGATGATCTCCCCGCCAGTGGGAAAATCGGGGCCCTGGATGTGCTCGCACAGCGCTTCAACATCGGCCTTGGGATTTTCCAGCAGGTGCACCGCAGCGGCGGATACCTCCTTGAGGTTGTGCGGCGGGATATCGGTAGCCATGCCCACCGCGATGCCGGTGGCGCCATTGAGCAACACCGCCGGCAGGCGTGCAGGCAACAGGGTCGGCTCTTTCAGCGTGCCGTCGAAGTTCGCAGTCCAGTCGACCGTGCCCGCGCCCAGCTCGGCAAGCAGCACCTCGGAAAACGGCGCCAGCCGCGCCTCCGTATAGCGCATGGCGGCGAACGACTTGGGGTCGTCCGGCGAACCCCAGTTGCCCTGGCCGTCGATCAGCGGATAACGGAAGGAGAATCCCTGGGCCATGTGCACCATGGCTTCGTAGCAGGCCGAATCGCCGTGCGGGTGAAACTTGCCCAGTACGTCGCCGACGGTACGCGCCGACTTCTTGAACTTGGCCCGGGCCGACAGGCCCAGTTCCGACATGGCGTAAACGATGCGCCGCTGGACCGGCTTTAAACCATCGCCGATGTGCGGCAGGGCGCGATCGAGAATGACGTACATGGAGTAGTCCAGGTAGGCTTTCTCGGTAAACGCGTGCAGTGGGAGTTGTTCGATATTTTCCAGGGTCGTGTCGGTGCTCATGCCGGGTCCGTTGCGATGGCTGTAACGGGGGCCATTCTAGCGGCAAACGCCGGACGGGGAACACGGTTTTCTTCATCGGCGGGTATTCAGCGGCGCTTGACCCCGGCCTGCCGGACCCCTGACGCCAGGCGCCCGCGGAGCTCGAGCCTGCCCCGTCTGCTTTAACAGCGGGCCGGCAGAAACCGCGTCAACCGACGCCGTCGCTCGCCGTACGCAGCGCCAGCCACTCCGGGGTGATGTCCACCATCTCCGCGCAGGCCACCAGCGAATGCACCAGGTCCGAAAGCTTGATGGCGCGGTGCTTGGACTGACCGCGCACCGACTCGATCATCTTGTCCAGCGCCTTGTCGTCGAGCGGCTGGGCGAATGTCGCCATGAGTTTGATGCAACGCCAGTCTGCATACCCGGGCAGGCGTGCGAGAAAGGCTTCGCGACGCTCAGCCGTGGTGAAATCCAGCTCGCTCGCGGCATGAATGAAGGTCTCGCCGGTGACCTCGTCGAGCTCGCGGTAGACGTACAACTCCAGTTCGAAGGGCGAGGGAGTGTCCGCCGCGTCGCGGTTTTGCCGCAGCAGGATCTGTACCGCGTCGTAGAGTGCCGCCACCACACGCGGCTCGTTGAGACAGCGGAAGTCCAGTCCCTCGCCGGTGGTGAAAAACTGCGGTAGGGGACCACCGGCTTCAGGCACACCCACGAACTGCAGGTGAGCGCCACCCTCGTCGCTGCGCCCGATAAAAAACGGCACGCCCGGAAGGTTGGTCGCCAGCAGCGCCTCGTAGACCCGTGAGGCCGTGGCACCCCAGATATCACCGATGTCCACACCCAGCTTGTGCTCGTTTTTGGTGATCAGTTCGACGAAGAACTCCTTGAGTCCTTCGCGCTTGCCACCCAGCACGCGCTCCAGCATCAGCTCGGTGGCTTTGTCCTGATCGCGGGTCGCGACCACGCGGTAGGGAATGTCCATGAGATTCGTCGATGACTTCTTCTGCTGCAGCGACACCAGGCCGACCTTGACGGTCACGCCTTTTCTGACGTCGGTTTTTTCGTCCAGCAGGATACGCATGCCGCGCGTGGAGATATCCCGGCTCATCCCCTGAAGCGTTTGTTCGCCGATCCGCACGTCGACCCGGGTCTCGGCCAGGTAGCGGTCCTCGCGGCGCCGCTCAACATAACCGAAGCGGATCAACTCCGGTTGCAGGTACTCCGCGGGCAGCGACAGCTTCTCCAGGACTTTGTCGCCGGCAAGACTGCGCCGCTCGCCGCCGACCCAAACGGCGCCGTCGCTGTCAGCCTGCACAGCAGCGCCCAGGTATCGCCTGAAATCCTGAGTGACATCGACCATGTGGCCGACCAGACGCAGACGTTTGAGCCGCGCGCGCAACTCGACCATCTGTGTCTCGGATTTGTACTGCAGTCGCTGCGACACTTCTTCGATTTTCTTCTCCGCAACCGCCAGTGCCGGTACCGCACCGACATAGACCTTGACAATACAGTAGTCGGACTGCTGCAGAACATGCGCGACAAAGCTATGGAATTGCTGCGCCGACCCGGCCTCGATATCCGCCATGGAGTGAATGCGCATGCACTGATCCTGCTCTCCGCGCTGGCGGTACATCGCCAGCACACAGGCCCCGCCGCCGTCCAGCTGCTGCAGCCGCTGCGGCAGGCACAAAGGCGTGAAATTGTAGTTATCCTCATCGGTACAGAAAAAGCGCGCGAGGTGCGCGTTGCCCTCACTCATGGCCACCGCCTGCACGCGCAGATCCCCGTTGTCCGTCTGTTCAACGAACAACGGGATCTGCGTCGCACTCTGCGCATAACCGCGCTCGTACACCCAGCTGAGTATCGACTGGTATTCGTCTTCCACGTCCAGTTTGTACTTGCGTTGATGCTGTTCGACCAGGCCTTCGACCAGCTGCGAGAACCCGGCCGGTTTTTCCAGATCCGGCCGTTTAAGACACAACACGGTTTCGGTTTCACGCGGCTCGATTTTAGCGACTCGGTAGACAACGCGCTCGCTGGTCGCCTGGGGATCGCCCGGCACCAGTCCGCGAAAGCGCGCCTGCACATCCTGGCCGACACGGAAGCCCGTCAGACCCTTGACGTGCAGACGGATACCATTGACGGAAAGATCACGCGTAACGCCGTGTGTGCGGATATTGCCGCGCTCCAGGGTCACCGAACAGGCATACAGCAGGCGCGGGTGGGTGCGTTTGCGAAAGTAACCCAGGGGCAGTTGCTCGGGGTTGTCCACCGGCGCGAGCGCAGTCGCAACGGCGGCCGCCTGCCCCTCACCGCCGGCGGCCAATTCAAGCGCCGCAGCGCGTATGCGCTCCAGGCGGCGCCGCTCGATTTCCTCGCGGCGGCGTTCCTCCGCGGCCCGCGCGGCCGCCTGCGCCTGGAGAGTGTGGGTCCCGCCCATGATGGCCTCGAAGGTGCCCACGGTATAAACGCCGTTATTGTTCTGCAGGCCCCGCTCGAACAGTTGGAAGGACACATCGTCGAGGTAGTGGATACGGTCGTTGAAGGCGTAGCGCCGGCACTCGCCGGCCACCCGCCCGCGCATGTCGATGGTCTGAAAACAGGGGCGCGTCAGGCGCGATTCTTCCATCCGCTCGAGAAAGCGGCCGGTATCCGAGTTCTCGACCACGACTTCGGTGACCAGCTCCTTGCTGTCGGAACTGGTCCCCGCGCGCTTGAAATGTTTGACGACGATTTCGCCCATAGTCCCTGCAGCGATGCGGCCACCGCACACCTTCGGCGGTGGTGGCAAACTGTCCTATTATCAATAGCTTAAAACCGTCCAGCAAAGTGCCTGGGCGATCAGTCTAGATATCGGCCAGATTGCCTTTTTTCTCCAGCCAGGAACGCCGGTCGGCGGAGCGGGTTTTGGCCAGCAGCAGGTCGAGGGTCTGATGGCTGTCGTCACCGGCAGCCAGGGTCAGCTGCACCAGCCGGCGGGTGTCGGGATCGATGGTGGTCTCGCGCAGTTGCAGGGGGTTCATTTCGCCCAACCCCTTGAAACGCTGCACGTTGACCTTGCCCTTGATGTGCTCGGCGGCGATCCGGTCCAGGATGCCCTGGCGCTCGCCGTCGTCGAGGGCGTAGAACACCTGTTTGCCAACATCGATACGATACAGCGGCGGCATGGCGACATACACGTGGCCGGCCTCCACCAGGGGCTGGAAGTGGCGCAGGAACAGCGCGCACAGCAGGGTGGCGATATGCGCGCCATCGGAGTCGGCATCGGCGAGGATGCAGACCTTGCCGTAGCGCAGGTTCTTCAGTTCAGGCGAACCGGGTTCGACACCGATTGCCACGGCGATATCGTGCACCGCCTGCGACGCCAGGACGTCGGCGGGGTCGACCTCCCAGGTGTTGAGGATCTTGCCGCGCAGCGGCATGACCGCCTGGTACTCGCGGTCGCGCGCCTGCTTGGCCGAACCGCCGGCCGAATCGCCCTCCACCAGGAACAGCTCCGAGCGCCGCAGGTCATTGTTACTGCAATCGGCAAGCTTGCCGGGCAGCGCCGGCCCGCTGGTGACTTTCTTGCGCACAACTTTCTTGCCCGCGCGCTGGCGCCGCTGGGCGCTTTGAATCGCCAGCTGGGCGATCTGCTCACCGGCTTCGGTATGCTGATTCAGCCACAGGCTGAAGGCATCCTTGACCACACCCGAGACGAACGCCGCGCATTCGCGTGACGACAGACGTTCCTTGGTCTGCCCGGAGAACTGGGGATCGATCAGCTTGACCGACAGGATGTAGGTGCAGCGTTCCCAGACGTCATCCGGGCTGAGCTTGACACCGCGCGGCAACAGATTGCGGAACTCACAGAATTCCCGGATGGCCTCGGTCAAGCCGGTGCGCAGCCCGTTGACGTGGGTGCCGCCCTGGGCTGTGGGTATCAGGTTGACGTAGCTCTCGGCGACCAGCTCGCCCTCTTCGGGCAGCCAGGCCAGCGCCCATTCGGCGGCCTCGCTGTTGCCCTCCATTTTGCCGATGAAGGGTTCTTCGGGCAGGCGGACCACATCGCCCAGTGTATCCACCAGGTAGTCGCGCAACCCGTCCTGGTAGAACCAGGTGTCCGTTTCGTCGCTTTTTTCATCAAACAGCGTGACTTCCAGGCCCGGGCACAGCACGGCCTTGGCGCGCAGCACGTGCTTCAGGCGCGGCAGGGAGAATTTTGCCGAATCGAAGAACTGCGGGTCCGGCCAGAAGCGTATCGTGGTACCGGTGTTCTGTTTGCCGACCTTGCCGACCTCGTCGAGGCCGGCGATCTTTTCGCCGCCCTTGAAGGCCAGGTTGTATTCCTTGCCGTCGCGCCGCACCCAGACTTCCAGGTGTTTGGACAGGGCATTGACCACCGAGACGCCGACACCGTGCAGTCCGCCCGAGAACTGGTAGTTCTTGTTGGAAAACTTGCCGCCGGCGTGCAGGCGCGTCAGGATGACTTCGGCGCCGGAAACGCCCTCTTCCGGGTGAATATCCACGGGCATGCCGCGGCCGTTGTCCCTGACCGAGACCGAGCCGTCCTTGAATACAGTGACCTCGATCTTGTCGGCGTGCCCCGCCATCGCCTCGTCAACGCTGTTGTCGATCACCTCCTGGGCGAGGTGGTTGGGGCGTGAGGTGTCGGTGTACATGCCCGGGCGCTTGCGCACCGGGTCAAGCCCGCTTAGCACTTCAATGGAGGCGGCGTCGTATTTTGGTGTCATGGTCCGGGTGGCGGGTGTCCGGCGGCGCCGGAGACCTTATCAGTTCATCGTCGGCTGTCGGAGCGCAGCCTGCCAAAACGTGCGATGGTACAGAAACCGGCGGCGCGGATCTATTCCAGGTCTCCCTGGAAGATGAAGCGGTCGATAGTGCCCTTCAGTTTTGTGATGAACTGAGGCACCGGATCCCCGGTGGGCACTGGACACAAGTAGTTGTTGGCCAGTACGTTGCGATAAATATCCTGGTGGTCGTGACGCAAATACTTCCAGTCGGCGCGGGGGACCGCGTGGAACTTGCCAGCACTGCCGTAGGCATAGCGTTTGTACTCGTGGCTGATACAACGCAGACCTTCAAAGCTTACGTTGTCGACCCCGGATTTCGAACGCAGCACCACGGTGTAACGCACCACCCGATCCTCGCCGACAGACAGTGAGCCACTATCGACAAACACCCGGTAGGGGTAGTCGTGGCGGTCGATATCCACCTCGATAAGGTTGTCGTCCTGCGGGTACGGCGGCATGACCAGGCCCTGCTCTTCCCACTTGGGCTTATCCGGCAACCTGTCCTTGTAGGCCTTGATGGCATCTTCGCCGTAGACATCGTCATCACCGGATGCTGCCCACGGCGACCCCGCCGACAACAACAGCACACAAACCATAACAGCGTTGATCTTTCTCATCCGCCAAGCATAAAAGGGGACGACGACCAAGCGCAAATGTTATCGCTGCTCACCATCGCTGTTCCCCTGTCCGCCACGTCAGGCCACCGACTCGCTGCGCGGATCGTAGCCGAAGTGCTCGGCCATCAGGCGGTACAGTCTGCGACCGGCTTCGTCGGCGGCGGGCGGCGTGACGATGCGCAGCTCGACATACAGATCACCGGCCGGCTTCGCAGGCATGCCGCGTCCCTTCAGACGCAGCTTCTGACCGGATTGCGCACCCGCCGGCACGGTCAGATTGACCTGCCCGCCGGGCGTCTTTACCGGCACGCGCGCGCCCAGGGCGGCCTCCCAGGGGGTGATTTTCAGCCGGCTGTGTATATCCCGACCCTCGACGCGGTATTGTGCGTGCGGCTCGAATTCGATTTCCAGGAACAAGTCGCCGTTGGCGCCCCCACCCATACCCGGCCCGCCCTGCCGGGGCAAGCGCAGTTGCTGCCCGGCGACGATGCCGCGCGGAATGGTGACGTTGAGCTTGCGACGTTTGAACACCATGTGCCCGTCGGCATCCACCTCCGGCATTTGCAGCTGCACGCTGCGCGGCCCGCCGCGACAGGCGTCTTCCACGGAAATCACGATCTTGGCGTGATGGTCCTCTCCCCTGCCGCGAACATCCGGGCGGGACGCACGGTGGGCTCGCCCGGCACCGGCAAACGGGCCCGCGCCGCCGAACAGGGTTTCAAAGAACTCGCTGAAGCCCGCGGTGGATCCCGCGCCGGCGCCGTGGAACTCAAACCCCGCGTCCCAGTCGGGTGGCGGGCGGAAATCCTGACCCGCCTGCCAGTTCTGGCCAAACTGATCGTAGGCCGCACGCTTCTCCGGGTCCCTGAGTACCTCGTAGGCTTCGCCGAGCTCCTTGAAGCGCGCCTCGGCGTCCGGCTCGCTGCTGACGTCCGGGTGATACTTGCGCGCCAGTTTCCGGTAGGCGCGCTTGATGTCGTCCCGGGCTGCGTCCCGTCCTACCCCGAGTATCTGGTAATAGTCTTTGAACTGCATAACTGTGACCGCAATCATCTCACCGGTCCGGGCGCCGTGGGGCGCCCGGACCGGTGGTGACTGTCCACGCAGATATCAGACCGCGACTTTGATGCGCTTGGGCTGGACCTTGACCTGCTTGGGGATGACGATCTCGAGCACGCCGTCCTTGCACTTGGCGCTGATCGCCTCCGCGTCCGCCGTATCCGGCAGGGCAAAGCGCCGGAAGAAGCTGCCGCGTACCCGTTCGACGCGCCTGTAGTCTTCGCGCTGTTGCGCAGCTTCGCTTTCACGGTGACCGGTGACCGAAAGCACCCCGTCTTCCATCTGCACTTCGATATCCTCCGGCTTTACACCGGGCACGTCGGCGTGGATGACATAGCGGCTGTCTTCTTCGCGGATATCCACCGCGGGCACCCAGTCGCTGGTGGCGAGCTGATCGCGATCGTCACCGTATGTCGGCAGGCGGTTGTCGAACAGGCGATCGATTTCGCCATGCAGCTGGTTGAGCAGACCCCAGGGTTCATAACGTACGAGAGACATTGCGTACCTCCTTGAATTCAAACAGTGGGCACCGACGGGTACCCTTCGATGTCTGTAAAATGGGTGCGGGGGAGGCGTTTTTCAAGTACTCGGAAAAGACTTTTTTTGCCCGGGCGGCGCCACCGCGGACCTGGGCGCGGCGCTCGCGGCTAGCCCGCGCGCCTGCGGGCGAGCAGGCGCGGCTGCAGTTCCTGCCACATGTCGCGGTAGGCACGGGCCGCCCAGCTCGCGTGTGCATAGGTATCCAGGGGCGCGCGCCGCATCCCCATCTGCTCCACCTCGCTGGCATAGGGAATATAGGTGCGCGGCGCCGCCTCAAGGATCCCGCCACGGTTGTCAACGATCTCGCGGTGCAGACTCTTGCGCCGGTCGACCATGGAGAAAAACGGGATCACCGTGAGGTGTGCATAGTCGCCGGCTGCGCAGAAATCGTGAAGTTGCTTCAGGGTGCGCAGCGACAGCGTGGTGGGGATCGTCGGCACCAGCAATACGTCAGCGGCGGCGAATATATTCTCCGATACCAGCGAGATACTGGGCGCACAGTCCAGGAACAGAAAATGGTATTCGGATCTCAGCGGCTTGATGAGTTTCTTCAGTCGTGTACCGGGCTTGCGCTGCTGCTCCAGCAGCAGATCCATATTGCGATAGGAAAAATCGGCGGGCACCAGGTCAAGGCGCGGGTAATCGGTAGCCTTGATGACGTCATCCAGCTGGCGTTTGCGCTGAAACAGGCTGAACGAGCCCCCCTTGATGCGCGGCTTGATACGAAAGTAGAAGCTTGCCGCACCCTGCGGATCCAGATCCCAGACCAGCGTATTGGCGCCACCCTGGGCGGCCAGGTAAGCCAGGTTGACTGCGGCCGCGGTCTTTCCGACACCGCCCTTGATGTTGTAACAGGCGACAGTGATCATGCGATGTCCGCCTCCTCCCGGGGGTGAAACAGGTGTTTGAACCTGGCTCGATTGGTGTCGCTGGCAAACAGCTCGAAGCGTGATTCAAACTCGGCGCGCACCCGGTGCAGCCGTGATTCCAGCACCGCAAGCAGGGCGTCCATGGCCTTTCCCGTCGCAGCCGTGTATTCGCCGCGCCGGCGCATTTCCATGGCAAAGCCCTTGAGTGCGCCAATCTGCACATCCGCGTCCTGAAAATCACCGAGATTGTCCTGCAACTGTTTCAACTCCTTGATCGCGGCGCGGATACCCCTGGGAGGATACAGCGACTGGAAGAACTCCATCAGGTAGCGCAACCTCTTGCAGGACTTGCGCAGCTCGTGCAGCTCGGGGTGCGGCGAGTCCGGCGTGATTGCCGCACCTTCCTTAAGAACGCGTTTGTATACGCGCCAGGTCCGATGGTGAGCGACCAGCCCAACGGGTTTGGCGGCGTCACGGGCCGTGGGCCGCTTCGCCAGCGGCGCATCCAGGAAGCGTTGCCACTGTTGCTTGAGCTTGCGGTAACGGCTGCCCCGCAGTTGCGGCGCCAGTTGCTGCGTGTGTTCGGCGTGTTGCTTGTAGTGCAGGAAGGCCCGCAGCGGTTCCAGGTCTTCGCGCAGACCGGCAGGGATTGCGTTCTTGTAGATGTCGAATTTCAGCAGGTAGACGTCCAGGTCGCGGACATTACCGGTGAGCGAACCCAGCCAGGCGAACTCCCGCCGGAAGCGCTGCAGTGTGGCCGGCGGGAAAACCCGTTTCAGCTCACCCAGCGCGGAGCGTGTACGGCGCACGGCGACCCGAAAGTCGTGCAGAAACTCACTGTCCAGATCGGCGATGACACCCGCCTCATTGGCCTTCATGGTGGCAAACAGTTCCGACAGAACGCGGCGTACAGCAGCGTCGGCGCGCATACCCGGCTGCAGATCGATTGCCAGACTGGATGAGTAGTCGCCGGCCTGTTTACCCGCCGCCGTCAATGCCTGCGCAAACAGCTGATCGTCAATCGCTTCCAGCTGGTGGCGCTGCGCGAGTTTTCGCCGCAGACCGTCCGCGGCCTTTTGATAACCGCGTAGCGGCTGCAATCTCAAACGTTTCTGCAACAGTCTGCGTTTGCCCGTGCCGTCCACGCGACTGAAAGACTCCAGGTAAAGACGCGCCCGGGTCTTGCCCTCGGCATCCTCCTGGCGCAGGCAATAGCGCACAACCTTCAGCGTCACCAGTGGCAGCAACGTGCGCATTTCCAGCAAGCGTTCGAGCCGGGCTCTCAGCGCGCTGTCGGGCAGGCTGGAGGCGAAGCGCGCATCGGCCACGTCAACCGCCAGGCTGGCCGTAACTGACTGGTCGGAGATATCAACCAGTCTGGTCTCCGCGCCATGGGGCCCGCGCAGGCACTGCAGGCTTTTGCCGGCCGCGTAGAGACGCCAGTCGAAGCTGTCGTAATACGTTACCTCGCAGCGTTGCGCGGCATCGCTGTCGAGCTTCAGATCGTTGCTCAGGCGATGGCGCCAGCGGTCGAGTTTGTCAGCCCGCAAGAGGGGATAAATAGAAGGTTTCTGCATACTGCCGACAGCCTGCCGCCCGAAGCTTCCTGACAGGGACGACGACGGTTTTGAGACTCCTTATTCTGATCTTACAGCCTAGCTGATTTTCACATTTGTTAACACCTCGATCGCGCCGGCTGTCACCGCTGCCGCCCGGCGTTGGTTTTCTCTATAGTTCTGGGGAATCCGTGGCTTATGCGTTACCCTTTGGCCACCGGGGTGCGACTGAACGACGCATCAACCATTGAACGTTGCCGGAGACGCTTATCCATGTCTGTACGCATCGAAGCCGCAGACCTCGACAACCGTCGCCACCAGGGGCAGGTGGTCGCGCTGCTCGACCTCTACAGCCGTGACGCCATGGGCAACGGCGAACCCCTGCCGGAGGCCACGCGCGCGGCGCTGATCAGCGGCTTGCGTCGCCACCCCGCATCCCTGGTACTGCTGGCCTGGCAGGCCCAACGGTGTGTGGGCCTGTGTATCTGTTTCGAGGGATTTTCCACCTTCCAGGCCAAACCCCTGCTCAACATTCACGACCTCGTGGTGGACCCCGCACACCGCAATCTCGGCGTCGGTCGAGCACTGCTCGCGGCCGTGGAAGCGGCCGCGCGGGAACGCGATTGCTGCAGGATTACACTGGAGGTGCGTGCTGACAATGGGGCCGCGCAGCACCTCTACCGCGGCGTTGGCTTCCGCGAATCGGATCCGGTTATGCACTTCTGGCACAAGTGCCTTCAGCCGTCTGACTAGCCCGAGTTGCGCACCGCGATCATCCAGGCGAGCAAGCCCGCCGCGGCCAGCGACCCGAGCAGGGCAAGCCAGCCGCGGCGCCGGTAACGGTCGCTGAGCAGAAACCCCGGCCGCGCGGAAATCAGGAAGGGGTAACCGTCCTGACCGCTGGCGCGCAGCACGTTGGTAGCCGGCTCCGATGAACGTGCCGCGCGGTCCACGAGGACCTCGCGGTGGGCCGCCTGCCGGGCCGCCTGCCACTCGTCGGCATCGATGCGGCCGTCGCTGTTTTCATCGAAGCGGCGCAGCAGCGCGGCCTGGTCGCGCTTCCAGGCCTTCAGCACCCCGGAAAGCTCTTCGCTGACTGAGTGGTCGGTGCTGCGCAGCGTGTCGAACCAGCCCAGCACATAAACGTCCCCACCGTCGATGCGTTCCTCGGTGTAGCGGTAACGGGTGCCGATCAATGCGCCGAAAAACCCGCGCTGGTCGGCACCGCCCGGCCATTTACTGCTGCCGTACCAGACTTTCTTTATCACTGGCGTTACTTCGGCCTGGCGCGGATCGACGAGGCAATCACCGGTATCGTCGAAAAACACAAACGGCGTCTCGCTCGCGCCGGACTCGACTTCCGACCAGGTGGAACCCGATCGACTGTTGTGCTTTTCGCGCTCGATCTTGAAGCGATACCAGACACAGGCGGTATGCGTCAGCGGCGCGACCACCGGCTGCTCGGGCAGTGGGCGCGCCCGTCCCTGCAGCTCGACATAGCCTTGCGGCGCGGAACGCACCCGCGCGCTGGGGGTGTCATCGATCAGGTTTGCGCGGTGAAAGTTACGCCAGATGAGATAGAAGAAATAAACAGCGAAGGCTGCAGTCACAAGCACGAATATCGAAAAGTGCAGCAATGCCATATTCTGCAGGTCTCGAGCAAAGCCCGGCACGGCGCAGCACCTTCGCCTAACCGGCGAACAACGCGTCGATACTCACGTCCGCCTTTTCCGCCTCGCTGAATTCGAGCAGATCGAAAGGCTTGAAACCGAACCTGCCGGCGATAATGACATCCGGGAACTGCTCGATGCGCACGTTGTTCAGGTTGACGCTTTCGTTGTAGTACTCGCGACGGTCGGCGATGCTGTTTTCCAGGCCGGTGATGCGATCCTGCAAATGCCGGAAAGTGCTGTCGGCCTTCAGCTCGGGATATGCCTCGGCCACTGCAAACAGATTGCCGAGGCCCAGGCGCAAACGGCTTTCGGCCGCGCCCAGCGCGCCGACATCGCCGCCTTCACGCGCACTGGCGACCTGCGAGCGGGCCTCCATGACCTTGATGAGAGTCTCCTGCTCGTAACCCATGTACTGTTTGCACACGTCTACAAGCTTGGGCAATTCGTCGTGGCGCTGCTTGAGCAGCACGTCGATATTCGACCAGGCCTTGGAGACAGCGTGTTTGAGCGCCACCAGCCGGTTGTAGATCTGGATGACATAGACCAGCAGCGCCGCGGCCAGCACGCCGATGACGGTCCAGAAGATCGTGGCCGTTTCCATCAAGAGACTCCCTCGGATATGCGATAACTGATTTCAGTTATCGGCAGGCAGCACCAAGCGCTTGAATTCGAGAAGTTTTTGCCGCGACACGGCGCTATGCGGCGAAGTCCTGCATCAGCGAAGCGCGGATATTGTCCGGCAACGGTTCGAGTTGCCGGGTGTAGTCGGCGTGGCTGATGCCGATGCCCAGTGCGGCACCCTGCCGGGCCGCGGCGATCATCTCTTGCGAGAACTCGAAACGCATGAAATGGACCGATGACGTCTTGTCCTCGTTTTCTCGTTCCATATCCTCATCGGCAACGGCGAACACCGGGTCGAAGCCGGCGACGCGCATCCACACCTCGTCTTCGATACCACGCAGTTTCGCCAGCGCCTTGCGACGCTCGTCTTCATCGGCCACCTCGATCATGAAGGTGGCCTTGAGATTGTTACCGTCGGGGATCAGCGGATTGTAGGCGTCCAGTTCTTCCTGGATGCCCTCCGCTTCGAAAATCCGTTCCGCGCGCAGCATTTCCTGAACCTGGTATTGCATGGTCAGGCGGTCTTCGAAATACAGCGCTGCGATATCGCCAAGCGGCACACGTCGGTCCTTTTTGTGCGCCATCACCCGGGCACGGAAGTCGGAGCGCGCCTCGGAATACTGTTCCAGGGAATACAGATCGCTTCGTGTCAGCTTTGCCATTGTCGTGTCCATTGTCTGTGTCTCCTCAAATACCGTAAGCCTGGCGCAACAGTTTCAAGGGGTGTTCAGGCGCTCGCGCGTCGCTCAGGCCGTTCTCGATCTGGTGGCCGGCCATCGGGCAGTCACTGCAGTAGTGGGCCGCCTCGGCCTTTTCAACACGGTTGACCACTGGCTTGCAGATTTTCATCGACACTTCGTGAAACTCCTTTTTCACCGCATAGGTACCATCGTGTCCCGAACAGCGCTCGATGGCCTCCACCTGCGTATCCGGCACCAGTTGCAGCAGGTCGCGGGTTTTCATGCCGATGTTCTGCACCCGCAGGTGACAGGCCACGTGGTAGGCGATCTTGCCCAGGCTGTTCTTGAAATCGGTCTTCAGCTGCCCGTGCTTGTGGCGCAGCATCAGGTATTCAAACGGATCGAAAATGTTGTCGCGCACTTTTGCCACGTCGGCATCGTCGGGGAACATCAGCGGCAGCTCCTGCTTGAACATCAACACGCAGGAAGGTACCGGCGCCACGATATCCCAGCCCTGGTCGATCAGCTTGACCAGTTGCGGGATATTGACATCCTTGGCCTTGGCGACGGCCTCCAGGTCGCCCAGCTCCAGTTTCGGCATGCCGCAGCACCGCTCGGTGTCGGTCAGGCGCACGGGTATGCCGTTGTGTTCGAACACCGCGATCAGGTCCTCGCCGAGCTCGGGTTCGTTGTAGTTGCCGTAGCAGGTGGCAAACAACGCGACCTTGCCGCGCGTGGGGCCGGCCTCGGGCCCGGCCTGCGCGCTGTCGTTGCGCTGCGGCGACACGCGTCTGCGCAGGGTCCTGGAATGATAGTTCGGCAGCACCGCATCCGGGTGCACCTCCAGCAGTTCCTCCAGCACGCGACGGCCGGCCCTGTTGTGATTGACGGCATTGACCAGCGCCGACACCACCGGAATGCCCGCTAGCGTACCGACCCTGTCGGTGGAGGTCAGAATGCGATCGCGCATGCCGCTCTTGCCCTGCTGGTGCTTGACCGCCTTCGCACGCAGCATCAGGTGCGGGAAATCGACGTTCCACTCGTGCGGCGGCACGTACGGACACTTGGTCATGTAGCACATATCGCAGAGATAGCAGTTTTCAACCACGTCCCAGAACACGCGCTTGTCGACACCGTCGAGCTCCATGGTATCGGACTCGTCGATGGCGTCGAACAAGGTGGGGAAAGAATTGCACAGGCTGAAGCAGCGCCGGCAACCGTGGCAGATGTCGAAAACCCGCTCGAGTTCCTGCAGCAGCGACCCTTCGTTATAGAAATCCGGGTTCTGCCAGTCGAGGGGATGGCGAGTGGGTGCTTCCAGGCTACCTTCACGGACAGGCATGTGACTCCTCCGTACTGTTCGGCTTAAGTGGGTGAGCCCCCACGTGACGCAGGGAGCCAGGTCGTTCAGCGCGGGATGTCCCCTGTCGCGCCGGGGACACCGTCACCCCCGGTCCTCTCTCCCGACAGGCTCGGGCGCCTGGGGGAAGAGAGGGCGTGAAGGCCGGACTCAGCTGTCCAGGTTGTCCAGGGCTTTCTGGAAGCGGTTGGCGTGGGAACGCTCGGCCTTGGCCAGAGTCTCGAACCAGTCGGCGATTTCGTCGAAATTCTCGTCGCGCGCCGTCTTGGCCATGCCGGGATACATGTCGGTGTACTCGTGGGTCTCACCGGCGATGGCGGCCTTCAGGTTGTCCGAAGTACCACCGATCGGCAGCCCGGTAGCGGGGTCGCCGACAGCTTCGAGGTACTCCAGGTGGCCGTGGGCATGGCCGGTTTCACCTTCCGCGGTGGAGCGGAACACGGCGGCGACGTCGTTGTAGCCTTCAACGTCAGCCTTACCCGCGAAATACAGGTAGCGGCGGTTGGCCTGGGATTCACCGGAAAACGCGGCTTTCAGGTTGTCTTCGGTTTTGCTGCCTTTCAAATCCATGGTTTTTACCTCCAGAATCGATCGAGTAACGGGCCTTCGCCCGAGGATTTAGACTGGGTCTAAATTAGAAACTGAAATCTAGCTCAGCCCGGACGGACTGTCAATCGCCGGTTTACCGGCACCCGGTCCGCCCCGGTGCGGATATCAGGCGCAACGCACGCCGCCGGGTCGGTCGGGCATCGCCTTGAGCGCACGGTGGTCGGCGGCAAACCGCTTATGCGCGCCCAGCCCCTGTGCCGCCGCAGCCAGCACTTCCCCTACCCAGCCCGGCAGCGCCGGGTTGAGCCGGTAGTAGACCCACTGTCCGCGACGCTCGTCGAGCACCAGTGCGACCTCCTTCAAAAGGGCCAGGTGACGCGAAATCTTCGGCTGGATTTCACCCAGCGCGTGGGTCAGCTCGCACACGCACAGCTCGCCTTCCAGGATCAGCAGGCGCAGGATACGCAGTCGCGTCAGGTCGGCGAGGGCCTTGAAGTAAGATTCGGGTTCCATTAAGAAGCGTCGAGCGGCAACCGCAGGGCCCGATGGTAGTCCCGCGCGAGGCGATCATGCAACACGCGTTGACCCTTCCGCGGCGGGCGGGTAACGTTAGGCCCCGTCAAAAAACACCCCGGACATTGATCCCTTGGCAAAACGCAGCACCAAAACACCCGATTTCGAAGCCGCGCTGGCGGAACTCGAGGCCCTGGTCGAGAAAATGGAACAGGGCGAACTCAGCCTTGACGACTCGCTGAAACACTTCGAGCGCGGTGTGCAGTTGACGCGTTCCTGTCAGCAGGCACTGAAAGACGCCGAACAGAAAGTCCAGGTCCTGCTGGAAAAGGACGGACAGGCCTCGCTCGAGCCCTTCGAAAACGATGAACCCACCTGAACTGGCGGACTTCGCCGGCACCTGCAAG
>JAJDOI010000123.1 GCA_022340245.1 Thiogranum sp. | reverse complement strand
CATGAGCGGCTGCTGGGCCTGGTGGTACTGGCGCGCCCCCCAGTGGTCCAGTCGCTGAACTGGGAAGACTACGATCTGTTGCGTATCGTTGGCCGCCAGTCCGCGGCGCACCTCGCGCAGCTGGACGCAGCGCAGGCGCTGTCGCAGGCCCAGCAGTTCGAGGCCTGCAACCGCCTGTCGGCCTACGTCATGCACGACCTGAAGAACCTTATCGCCCAATTATCGCTGGTGGTCTCGAACGCGGCACGCCACAAGAGTAATCCGCAGTTCATGGAAGACACCATTCAAACCGTTGAGCATTCGGTCACCAAGATGAACCGCCTGCTCGCGCAGCTGCGCAGCGGTCAGGATCCCGCGGAAAAGCAGCAGGTCGATGTCGATGTCTGCGACATGCTCGAGGAGGTCATCAAGACGATGTCGGCGGGTGCGCCGATCCCGTCGCTGGACTGCCAGGCTACGGGGCTGCTGGTCAAGGCCGATCGCGACCGTCTGGCCGCCGTGGTCGGTCATGTCATCCGTAACGCCCAGGATGCCACGCCGGCGGAAGGCTGGATTACTGTCCGACTTTTCAAGCAGAACGATCAGGCCGTGATCGAGGTCCAGGACAACGGCAGCGGCATGGACGAGGCGTTCATAAGTGACGGTCTGTTTAAGCCCTTTACCAGTACCAAGGGAAATTCCGGAATGGGAATAGGCGCTTACGAAACCCGCGAACTTATCCACAAGCTGGGTGGCGGGGTCGAAGTCATCAGTCGCGTGGCTGAAGGCACCACCTTCCGGATGCGTATTCCGATTAGCGCCGAGACCAAAAATAGTGTAAAGTCCGCCGACAATACCAATAACGGAAAGGCACATGACGAACGATTCGAGGAAGCTGCTCGTTGTTGAGGACGACCCAGGGTTACAGACTCAGCTGAAATGGTGTTTCGAGGGCTACGACGTCATTATCGCCAGCGATCGCGAGACGGCCCTCAGCGAACTGGAAAAGCACCGCCCCCCTGTTGTGACCCTTGATCTGGGTTTGCCGCCGGATGCCGACGGCACCAGCGAAGGGTTTCAGACGCTGGAAGATATCCTCACCCGGGCGCCGGCCACCAAGGTGATTGTTGTAACCGGCAACAACGACCGCGCCCATGCGCTGCAGGCCGTGGGTATGGGGGCTTACGATTTTTTCTACAAGCCCATCGACGCCGAATTGCTCGGTTTTATCGTCAACCGCGCCTACCGTCTGCGCGAAATCGAGGAAGAGAACCTGCGTCTGCATGTCAGCGGCGGTGACTCGCCGCTCGAGGGTGTGCTGACCGGCGCGCCGGAAATGCTCAAGGTCTGCCGTACGGTCGAGAAGGTTGCGCCGGCCGACGCCACGGTGCTGGTGCTGGGCGAATCGGGCACGGGTAAGGAACTTGTCGCTCGCTCTGTGCATTCTCTGAGCGGGCGTTCGGATGCGCGCTTTGTCGCCATCAACTGTGCGGCGATCCCGGAAAACCTGCTCGAAAGTGAATTGTTCGGTTATGAGAAAGGCGCCTTTACCGGTGCCGGCAAGCAGACACCGGGCAAGTTCGAACTGGCCAACGGCGGCACGCTGTTCCTCGATGAGGTCGGCGACATGCCGCTGCCGCTGCAGGCCAAACTGCTGCGCTTTCTGCAGGAGCGCACCATAGAGCGTGTCGGTGGCCGCCAGGAAATCCCGGTCGACGTGCGCGTGATCTGCGCAACCCACAAGGACCTGCCGCAGCTGGCGCGCGACAACGACTTCCGCGAAGACCTCTATTACCGCATCAGTGAAATCAGTATCCGCATTCCGCCGTTGCGCGAGCGCGAAGGTGACGCGCTGCTGCTGGCGCGGTTGTTCCTGGAAAAATTCAGCAAGCAGATGGGCAAGACCCAGCATCGCTTCAGCAAGGATTCACTGGCCGCCATCGAGGCCTACCCCTGGCCGGGCAACGTGCGCGAGCTGGAAAACCGGGTAAAACGCGCCGTGATCATGGCCGAGCACAAACAGATTTCGGTATCGGACCTGGAACTGGGCGGGGCGGGCGTCGATGACGTGCGCACCTTCAACCTGCGTGAAATTCGCGAGCAGGTCGAACGTCAGGCCATTGTGCGTGCCATGGGACATGTCGGCGGCAAGATTTCGCAGGCCTCGGAACTGCTGGGCGTCAGCCGCCCGACCATGTACGACCTGATCAAGAAGTACAACCTGAAATGATCCGTAGGTTGGGCTGAGCAGAGCGAAGCCCAACAGAACCTCGGCACCCAAACTACCTAATCTACCTTCTGCACATGCTTGACGAACTGCTCGGCGGGTTTGAAACCCACCAGTGCCAGGTCGCTGCGTTCCTTGCCGGTACTGTCGAAAAACAGGATGCTGGGCGGGCCGATCAGATTGAAGCGCTTCATCAGGGCCTTGTCGGCAGCGTCGTTGGCGGTCACGTCGGCCTGCAGCAGCGTGTATTGCGACAGCGCCTGACGTACCGCGGCATCGGCGAAGGTGTACTTTTCCATTTCCTTGCAGCTGACGCACCAGTCGGCGTAGAAATCCACCATCACCGGCCGGCCCTGCCTGGCCGCCGTACCCAGTTCGCGGTCAAGGTCGGCAACCGTTTTGATCCGGGTGAAGGGCAGGTGGGCTTCCTGCGCGCTCGCGGCGGCAACACCACCGCCACTGTTGGCTGCAAGCATTCCCCCCAGCGGCTGCAGCGGGTCGCGTGCGCCGCTGGCGGCACCGATCAGCAGCAGTACGCCGTAGACCAGTGAAACCACGCCGAGGCCCTTCCACAGGCGCGTCCAGCCGCTGGCCTCGACCGGCAGGGCGTCGAGGGCGCGCAGGTAGATGGACGACAGGATCAACAGCGCGGCCCACAGGCTCAGTGTGATCTGGGCCGGCAGAATGCGCTCCAGCATCCAGATGGCGACGCCCAGGAGTAGCACGCCGAACACCGCCTTGATGGCGTCCATCCAGGGACCTGCCTTGGGGAGCAGCTTGCCTGCGCCCGTGCCGATGGCGATGAGCGGGGCCCCCATGCCCAGGCTGAGAGCGAACAGGGCGAATCCGCCCAGTACCGCGTCGCCGGTCTGGCCGATATAGATCAAGGCGCCGGCGAGCGGCGCGGCCACGCACGGCCCGACAATCAGGGCGGACAAAAAGCCCATTACGGCCACCCCGGCCAGGCTGCCGCCTTTCTGGCGATTGCTGATGTCGCTCAGCCGGCCCTGGATGAACGCCGGCATCTGCAGCTCGTAGAAGCCGAACATCGATAGCGCCAGCAGCACGAATACCCCGGCGAACGTGGACAGGATCCAGGGGTTCTGGAAGGTCGCCTGCAGATTGTCGCCGAACAGGCCAGCGAACACCCCGGCCAGCGTGTAGGTCGCCGCCATCGCCAGCACGTAGACCAGCGACAGCACGAATCCGCGGCGGGCGGTCATGTTGTCACCCTGTCCGACAATGATGGAGGACAGGATCGGGATCATCGGAAACACGCAGGGCGTAAATGCCAGCAACAGCCCAAAGCCGAAGAACGCCAGCAGCGTCGCAAACAGACTGTGTTCGGTCAGCTGTTTGGCAATCGAGTCCTGTTCGCTGAGCTGCGGCGCCGATTCGCTGCCGCCGTTGGTGGCGGGCGTATCGCCCACGGTCGCCGCGGCGGCGGCCGGCAGCAGCAGGTCAAATGTCCTGGTCATCGGCGGGTAGCAGACGCCGCGTTCGGCACAGCCCTGGTATTGCAGCGTCAGTTTGACCGGCGTTGCCTCGCTGCTGCTGCGCTTCAGCGGCAGCCTGGCGCTGGCTTCGTGATGGTAGACCTGGATTTCGCCGAAGAACTCGTCGGTTTTATGCTCGCCCTCGGGCAATACCGCGGGCAGCAGGCTGACGGTTTTGTTACCGGCCAGCGAAAACTCGAACCGCTGCCGGTAAAGATAGTAGCCGTCTGCAATCTTCCAGTCAGCGGTCAGGGTATTCGCATCGGTCACCTTGACGTCGGGCTGGAAGGCCTGGTCGGCGGGCAGCAGCTCGTCGTCGTCGCCGAAGCCCAGGGTTGCACCCAGATCGCTCAGCGACTTCAATGCCGGTTTGCTGTCTGTTGCGGCTGACTTCGGCGTCGACGCCGGCAATGTCAGGGCTGCGATCTGGGTCTGGGGCGGGTAACAGACGCCCATATCCGCACATCCCTGGGAGGTCGCCTTCAGGGTGAAGTCGGCCGGCGCGCCGGCCTCGCGTGTCACCGGAATTTCCGCCGCCACCTGGTGCCGGTAGGTTTCGATCTTGCCAAAAAATTCGTCGTCCTTGACCTTGCCCGCCGGCAGCGCAGGCTCGCCCAGCTGTATTCCCGGGGTGTCGCTGCTGAAGCGGATCTTGCTCTTGTAGAGGTAATAGCCGTCGGCGACGTTCCACACGGCGCGGATGCGATCGCCGTCCATGCTGGCGCTGAAGGCAAACGCCTGGTCGGCCGGCAGCAGATCATCGTCGCCGGGAAGCCCGGCCTGGGCCAGTGAAATCCAGCCAGCCAGAAGGATAAGGAACCAGTGCTTCATAGTACCCCGTTGTCAGTTGTATGAATTGTGCGCACCCAGTCGAGGTACTCTCCCAAACCGTCACTCACTGGGACTGCAATGATTTCAGGAAGTTCGTACGGATGTTGCGACCGTATAGCGCTTTCCAGCTGTGCATAGCCGGCGCTGCGCGCCTTGATCATCAACAGCGCTTCGGTCTCCGTTTCCACCTGATCCTGCCAGCGGTAGGTCGAGGTCACACCCGGTAGAAGGTTGACGCAGGCCGCCAGTCCGTATTCCACCAGGTGTCGGGCGATACGCTGGCCGGTATCGGCATCCGGTACCGTGCAGTAGACGATGATGACATCGCTGGCCTCGCTCATGGTGCTGCGACCATACCGGAGCGTCTGGCCGGCAACAAGCGGGTTTCTGGGGTTATGTGGCCGCCTGGCGCCTTGTATTTATTTCCCCGCGCGTTAAGGTGCCGGCATGAACCCCTTCAGTGTGCTGTTCCTGCTGTTGCTGCTGGTGCCCCTGGTCGAAATCTACTTTCTGATCCAGGTCGGGCGGGTCATCGGGGCTGTTCCTACCATTGCGCTGGTAGTGTTTACCGCGTTGCTGGGCGCCATGCTGCTGCGTTTCCAGGGCTGGACGACCTTGCAGCGTACCCGCCTGAGCATGGCCCAGGGGCAGCTCCCGGCCATCGAAATGATGGAGGGGGTGCTGCTGGTGTTTGCCGGTATCTTGTTGTTGATCCCCGGGTTTTTTACCGACGCCATCGGCTTCCTGCTGCTGGTGCCGCCGCTGCGAAGAACGCTGATCCGCTGGTTCCTGAGCAGATCGGCCGGGCCGCCACCGCGCCCGCCTGGCGCCGGGCAACAGCCCCACCGTGACCCCTATACCATCGAAGGTGAATACCGCCGCGACGACGATTGAGCGGTTTCCGCTTGACTCCGTCTTTTTCCTGACTATGATTAGCACTCACTTGGGGTGAGTGCTAATAACGATTGCCTCACAAAATTAAAGTATTAACGCGAAAGGAGAAATTTCTGATGAATCTTCGTCCCCTGCATGATCGAGTGATCATCAAGCGCATGGAAGAGGAGCGCACCTCTCCGGGCGGCATCGTCATTCCTGACAGCGCCGCCGAGAAGCCCAGCAAAGGTGAAGTAATCGCGGCCGGCAACGGCAAGCGGACCGACAACGGCGAAGTCATCGCCATGGATGTCAAAGTCGGCGACAAGGTCCTGTTCGGCAAGTACTCCGGTACCGAAGTCAAGGTTGATGGCGATGACCTGCTGGTGATGCGCGAAGAAGACATTATGGCTGTCATCGAAGCCTGATCGACATACAGCCGGATAATTTAGAGGATTTATTCAAATGACAGCAAAAGACGTAAAGTTTGGTGATGATGCCCGCACCCGTATGGTGCACGGCGTTAACGTACTGGCCAACGCGGTCAAGGTAACTCTCGGTCCCAAGGGCCGTAACGTGGTTCTGGACAAGTCCTTCGGCGCCCCGACAGTGACCAAGGACGGCGTGTCCGTGGCCAAGGAAATCGAACTCGATGACAAGTTCGAAAACATGGGCGCCCAGATGGTCAAGGAAGTTGCCTCCCAGACCTCCGACGTCGCCGGTGACGGTACCACCACGGCGACCGTTCTGGCCCAGGCCATCGTTCGCGAAGGCATGAAGGCCGTTGCCGCCGGTATGAACCCCATGGATCTGAAGCGCGGCGTCGATAAAGCCGTCATCAGCGCCGTGAATTACCTCAAGGAACTCTCCCAGCCCTGTTCCGACACCAAGGCCATCTCCCAGGTCGGTACCATCTCCGCGAACTCCGACGAAAACATCGGTGAGATTATTTCCGACGCCATGGGCAAAGTCGGCAAGGAAGGCGTTATCACCGTCGAAGAGGGTTCTTCGCTGGAAAACGAGCTGGACGTTGTCGAGGGTATGCAGTTCGACCGCGGCTACCAGTCGCCTTATTTCGTGACCAACCAGCAGAGCATGCAGGCTGAACTGGAAGATCCGTTCGTGCTGCTGCACGACAAGAAGATCTCCAACATTCGCGACCTGCTGCCGGTACTGGAAGGCGTTGCCAAGGCCGGCAAGCCGCTGCTGATCGTTTCCGAAGACGTGGAAGGCGAAGCGCTGGCTACCCTGGTGGTCAACAGCATCCGCGGTATCGTCAAGGTTTGTGCCGTCAAGGCGCCGGGCTTCGGCGACCGCCGCAAAGCCATGCTGCAGGATATCGCCATCCTCACCGGCGGCCAGGTGATTTCCGAAGAAGTCGGCCTGTCGCTGGAAAAAGCCACCCTGGATGACCTGGGTTCGGCCAAGCGTATCCTGATCTCCAAGGAGAACACCACCATCATCGATGGTGCCGGTAACCACAGCGATATCGAGGCGCGTGTCGAGCAGATCCGCTCCCAGATCGAGGACGCTACCTCCGATTACGACAAGGAGAAGCTGCAGGAACGTGTCGCCAAGCTGGCCGGCGGTGTTGCCGTCATCAAGGTCGGTGCCGCGACCGAAGTCGAAATGAAGGAAAAGAAGGCCCGCGTCGAAGACGCTCTGCACGCGACCCGCGCCGCGGTGGAAGAAGGCGTGGTCCCGGGTGGCGGTGTCGCCCTGCTGCGTGCCATTTCCGCGATTGCCGAGCTCAAGGGTGACAATCATGACCAGGATATGGGTATCGCCATCGCCCGCCGTGCGATGGAAGAACCGCTGCGTCAGATCTGCGCCAATGCCGGTGATGAACCTTCCGTGATTCTCAACAAGGTCCGCGAAGGCGAGGGGCAGTTCGGTTATAACGCCGCAACCGGCGAATACGGTGACATGCTGGAAATGGGTATCCTGGATCCGACCAAGGTCACCCGCAGCGCACTGCAGAACGCCGCTTCGGTGGCCGGTCTGATTATCACCACCGAAGCCATGGTGGCCGAACTGCCGAAGGATGAAGCAGGCGGCATGCCCGCTGGCGGCGGAATGCCCGACATGGGCGGCATGATGTAAATCAGGCTGTTCCGGCAGTAACAAAAAACCCCGCTTCTCGAAGCGGGGTTTTTT
>JAJDOI010000062.1 GCA_022340245.1 Thiogranum sp. | reverse complement strand
TGACTTCGGCGTCGGCTTCTCGTCATTCTCCTACCTGAAACACCTGCAAGCGGACACCCTGAAGATCGATGGCAGCTTTATCCGCGATATCCACAATAACAACGCCGATCAGCTGTTCGTCAAGGCGTTGGTCGATGTGGCCCGCGGCATGGGTATGCGAACCGTTGCCGAGTTCGTGGAAAACGAGCAGGTGTACCAGCGCGTGCGCAGCCTGGGTGTGGACTACGTGCAGGGGTATTACCTGGGCAAACCGCGTCTGCAGCTGGGGCCGCCAGCCAGCGAACAGCAGTCTGAGTATCGGGAAACCGAGTCGGTTGCCTGAGACTCAGGCGAGGCGCTCCCTCGCACGGGCGATCGCCGCATGTACCTGACGCGGGGCGGTGCCGCCGAAGTGGTCGCGAGCCGCGACCGAGCCATCCAGCGTCAGCAAATCAAATACGTCCGCCTCGATGACCGACGACAGGGACTGCAATTCGGTGAGTGCCATTTCCGACAGGTCGCGCCCACTTTCGATACCGAGACGTACCGCTGTGCCGACAATTTCGTGGGCATCGCGAAAAGCCACGCCCCGACGCACCAGGTAATCGGCGAGGTCGGTGGCGGTCGAATACCCGCTGGCTGCGGCAGCGCGCATTTCGTTGGCCTTGACCTGTAATGCCGGCACCATGTCGGCAAAGGCACGCAGACAAGCCAACAGGGTATCGACCGTATCGAACAACGGCTCCTTGTCTTCCTGGTTGTCCTTGTTGTATGCGAGCGGCTGGCCCTTCATCAGCGTCAGCAGGCCGACCAGGTGGCCCACTACCCGGCCGGACTTGCCGCGCACCAGTTCAGGGACATCCGGGTTTTTCTTCTGCGGCATGATGCTGGAGCCGGTGCAGAAGCGGTCGGGCAGATCGATGAAGTTGAATTGCGCCGAGGCCCATAAAATCAGCTCCTCGGAAAAGCGCGACAGGTGCACGAGTACCAGGGCGGCGCAACTGCAGAACTCGATGACGAAGTCGCGGTCGCTGACCGCATCCAGGGAATTTTCCGCCGGTGCATCAAAGCCCAGCAGCTGCGCGGTGTAGTGGCGGTCGATGGGGAAACTGGTTCCGGCCAGGGCCGCCGCACCGAGCGGCATGACGTTCACGCGTTTCAGGCAGTCCACAAGGCGTTCTCGGTCACGTTGAAGGTTCTCGAACCAGGCGAGCATATGGTGTCCGAAGGTCACGGGCATGGCCACCTGCAAATGGGTGAAGCCTGGCATTATGGTGTCAGCCTCGCGCTCGGCGAGTGCCAGCAGGCCCTGCTGCAGGCGCAGCAGTTCTTCACAGGTGGCCTTGATCTGGTCGCGCAGGTACAGGCGCAGATCGGTGGCGACCTGGTCGTTGCGCGAGCGCCCGGTGTGCAGCTTCTTGCCGGCTTCACCGATCAGCGCGGTCAGGCGCGCCTCGATGTTCATGTGCACGTCTTCCAGGCTCACCGACCAGTTGAAACTGCCCTGCTCGATATCCCGTTCGATGCGCTCGAGACCGCCCAGGATGGCGTCGCATTCAGCGTCGGTGATCACGCCCACCCTGGCCAGCATGCGGGCGTGGGCGCGCGAACCCGCGATGTCATAGCGGTACAGGCGCTGATCGAAGCCGACCGATGCGGTGAAGGCTTCCACAAAGGCGTCAGTCGATTCGGTGAAACGTCCGCCCCAGGGCTTGTCTGTGTTCGGCTTGTCGCTCATAACGGTGTCGGTTGCTCGTCAGTGGCGACCATTATACCTGAAAGTACTGAAAATCTTGGCCGATATTCCAATAATCGAGACACGAAAATGCGCCATCGGGCAGAGTGATCAGCGGGATGCAGCGGGCAACACCGACAACCCAGAACGAGACTTTGCAGGACAACCTGTTCCTGCCGGGATTCTGTGATATCCGCACGGTTTTCGCTGTGGTAGTGATTGCCGAGCTGTTCGCCTTCGTGCTGGTACTGGCCGGCAACGCCCCGGACGCCTGGGGGCAGTTGGGGTTGCTGTCGCTGTTTCTGCAGTGGATCGCCCTAAGCAGCGCGGCGGCCCTGTGCCTGGCGCGCCCCTTGTTGACGCGTGTGGGCAACACGGCTGCAGCATTGACCAGTTACCTGCTGCTGTTGCTGACTACCGCCGTGATCAGTGAAGCCGCTTTCCGCCTGGCACCTGACCCTGGCCAGGTCTATGGTGGTGACCACGCGGCTTTCCTGTTCAGCAACCTCGGCATCAGCGCGATCCTCAGTGCACTGGTACTGCGCTACCTGTATGTCGCACATCAGTGGCGCCAGCAGATTCAGGCTGAGGCGCAGGCGCGCGTTCAGGCTCTGCAGGCGCGCATTCGTCCCCATTTTCTGTTCAACAGCATGAACAGTATCGCCGCCCTTACCCGTAGCGACGCCGAACGCGCGGAACTGGCGGTACAGGATCTTTCCGACCTGTTCCGCGTTTCCCTCAGGGATGCCTCCGAACGCGTGACGCTGGAAGAGGAACTGCATGTCGCGCAGCGCTACCTGCGCCTGGAAGGCCTGCGCCTGGGTGACCGGCTGCAGGTGGAGTGGTCGATCGAACGCCTGCCGCGCAAGCGCCTGGTGCCCTCGCTGATACTGCAGCCACTGCTGGAAAATGCCGTCTATCACGGTATCGAATCCCTGCCCGAGGGCGGACGCATCACGGTGCAGGGCAGTGCCGAGGGCAAGCAGATCCGCATCGGGATCCGCAATCCGCGCGCGCGCGGCAGCGCTGATGCGCACCGCAAGGGCAACTGTATTGCGCTGGACAATATTCGCTTGCGTCTGCAGCTGGCTTTTGGCAGCCAGGCCGGCGTGGCCCTGCGTGAAGTCGATGATGAATTCGAAACCACGTTATATTTCCCGAGGGAGAAGCTCAAATGAAGTGCCTGGTCGTCGATGACGAAGCGCTGGCGCGTGAGCGCCTGGTGCGCATGCTCGGGGAATGCGTTGGCTGTCAGGTGTGCGGCGAGGCCGCCGGCGGCGAGCAGGCCCTGCGGCAGGTGCAGGAAACCCGGCCCGACGTGGTGCTGCTGGATATCCGTATGCCGGGGATGGACGGCCTGGAAGTGGCGCGCCATATGCTCAATCTGGAGAGCGCGCCGGCGGTGATATTCACCACCGCCTACGGGGACCATGCGCTGGAGGCGTTTGAAACCCAGGCTGCCGACTACCTGCTGAAGCCGGTGCACCCCGAGCGCCTGCGACAGGCGCTGGACAAAGCGCAGCGCCTCAGCAGTGTCCAGCTGGAGCGCATACAGGCGGGACGCAGCGACGGGCGCCGCAGTCACTTGTGTGCGCGCGTGCGTGGCAATCTCGAACTGGTGGCGATAGAGGATATTGTCTACCTGCAAGCCGATAACAAGTACGTCACCGTGTGCGCCGCGGACCGGCAGATACTCATCGAAGAGTCGCTGAAGTCCCTGGAGCAGGAATTCGCCGACTGTTTCACACGTGTCCACCGCAGCGCGCTGGTCGCCAACCGGGCCATACGGGGACTGGAGAAGAATGCCGACGGCCACTGCGCGGTGGTCCTGGAGGGCGTCGATACCCGGCTTGAGGTCAGCCGCCGACTGCTGCCCGAAGTGCGCAAACGCATCAAGGCCGGAACGGTGTGACGGCGCTGCCGGTAACCGGCGGCTGCTCACTCGGCGCAAAGCCCTCGGGCGCGCAAGCTGTCGCGGGCATCATCCAGCGCTATGTCCAGGTAGCCGCCGTAGAAATCCAGCGTGGTAACGCCGATCATACGCTTGGCAAGTTCCGTTCCGTGGCTGTCGACAAACAGCAGTGTGGGCGTGACCGACACCTTGTAGCGCCCGGCCAACTGCCCGGCGTTGACGCTGGCTGAGCCGTCGAAATCGGTGAGGCGGGCGTCGCCGTCGATCAGCAGCTTGCGCATCAGCACGCGCTGGTCATAACTGCGATTGAGCAGTGTCGGGTTTAGCACTTCCTCTTCCAGCAGCTGACAGTAGCTGCAACTGGTGGAGGAGAACTCCAGCAGCAGCGGTTTGCAGTCGCCCTGCGCGTTGCGGGCGTCTCTCGCAAGATCGTTCGCCAGCGGGACGCCGCTTGCGGCTCCCGCCTGGACTGTCAGGATAAAGGTTGTCACCCGCGCCCGGGACATCCACTTGCGTCGTTTGTGCTTCACTCGCTATGCTCCCCGCTCTTCTAAAGGCCAGACCGTACCGACTCCCATGACCGAATCCAGCCTCCGCATTGCCACCCGCAAAAGCCCGCTGGCCCTGTGGCAGGCCAATCATGTCCGCGAGGCGCTGCTCGCGCGCAACCCCGGCCTGAAAGTAGAACTTCTAACTATGACCACGCAGGGCGACAAAATACTCGATACGCCACTGGCCAAAGTGGGTGGCAAAGGGCTTTTCGTCAAGGAGCTGGAGGTGGGCATGCTGGAAGGACGCGCCGATCTGGCGGTGCATTCCATGAAAGACGTGCCCGTGGAATTCCCCGACGGGCTTGGCCTGGCGGCTGTCCTGCCCCGAGAAGACCCGCGCGACGTATTGATTTCGAATAGATTTTCCAGCATCGACGAGCTTCCGGACGGTGCCCGGGTGGGGACCTCGAGCCTGCGCCGCCAGTGCCAGTTGCGCGCGCGGCGACCGGACCTCCAGATCCTGGACCTGCGGGGAAATGTCAACACCCGCCTCAAGAAGCTCGACGAAGGTGACTACGACGCGATTCTGCTGGCCGCTGCGGGCGTCAGGCGCATGGGTTGGGAGTCGCGCATCACCGAATTGCTGCCACCCGAGCAGTTCCTGCCTGCGATTGGTCAGGGAGCCATCGGCATCGAAATACGTATCCACGACCAGCATGTCGCCGGCCTGGTGGCGCAGCTCAATGACCCCCGGACTGCGACACGTATTGCCGCCGAACGGGCGCTCAACGAACGCCTTCAAGGTGGCTGCCAGGTGCCGATCGCCGGGTATTCCGAGATCGGCCACGGCGTCATCGTGCTGCGCGCACTGGTCGGTCGGCCGGATGGCAGTGAGCTGGTGCAGGGTGTCATCAGTGGCAGGCCCGAAGACGCCGAGGAGCTTGGCCGGGTGCTTGCCGACGACCTGCTGTCGCGCGGCGCGCGGGAAATTCTTGCCGACGTCTATGGCGAGATGCCCTGATGGCGGCCGGCGCCGGGCGGTTGACGGGCGTCGGTGTCCTGGTGACACGCCCGGCCCACCAGGCCGAGGGGCTTTGCCGGCTGATCGAACAGCAGGGTGGCCGTGCGCACCGGTTCCCGGTGCTGGAAATCCTCGAACCGCTTGATCCGCACCCTTTGCAGGCGGTTGCCCCGCGCCTCGACGAATACGACTGGGCGGTGTTCATCAGCGCCAACGCGGTCGACCGGGCGCTCGACAGTATTCTTGCGGTTCGCGACTGGCCAGCAGGCACCCGGATCGCCGTGATAGGGCGCCGTTCCGCACAGGAGCTGGAGCACCACGGTCTGGCCGCTGACCTGTACCCCGAACGCAAATTCGACAGTGAAGCACTGCTGGCGTTGCCGGAGCTGCAACAGGTAGAAGGAAAGCGCTTCGTGATTTTTCGCGGCGACGGCGGCCGGGAGCTGCTCGCGGCGACGTTGCGCGAGCGGGGCGCGCAGGTGGATTACATCGAGGCCTACCGGCGCGCGCGGCCCCAGGCGGATGCCGCGCCGTTGCTGGCGCAGTGGCGTACCGGCGCCATTGATGTGGTGGTGGTCAATAGTGCGGAAAGTCTCAGTAATCTGGTTGACATGCTCGGTGAGTCGGGCAGCGCCCTGTTGCGCCAGACGCCCCTGGTCGTGGCCAGCCCGCGGCTGGTGCCACT
>JAJDOI010000061.1 GCA_022340245.1 Thiogranum sp. | reverse complement strand
CCGCTGACGAGGACGAAAACGTGCTTTCGAACCGCTGGTTTAGATTTTTCTCGGTGATACTCATACTGGTGCTGGTGTTCCTGATCGGCACGCCGTTGCTGATCAGGCACTACGCCGTGCAATGGCTCGGGGAGCACGGTGGCGAGCAGGTTCAGTTCCAGGACGTCGACTTCAACCCGTTCACCGCCACACTGCTGCTCAAGGGACTCAGCGTGGCGGTCGACGAGAAAACCACCTTGTCGTTCGAAACCGCGGGCGCCGAGCTGGCCTGGCTGCCACTGCTGCGCAAACAGGTCGAGGTGCAGGCGGTGCACCTCGACGGTTTCCACATTATCGTCGATGAACGTCAAAAGAACCGCTTGCTGATCGGGGGTATTCACCTGCCCGTCGGCGATAGCGGCGCTGACCAGGGCCAGCCGACCGAGAGCGCCTGGAGCGCGGGTATCAAGAGCGTGACGTTGAGCAATGTCCACGTCCGCTACCTTGACAACAGACTCGATCTCCAGCTCGATCTCGACCGCCTCACGCTGAGCAGCCTGTCGCAGTGGTCGGCGGAGAGCCCCACACAGCTTGACGCGAGCGGTTCGCTGAACAAGGCGCCTTTCCAGCTCAGTGGCGAACTCGCTCCCCTGGCCAAAAGCCCGCATTACGCCGTCACGCTGGATCTGAAATCCCTGGCGCTTGACACCTTTGCGACGCTCCTGCAGGACCAGGTGCAGCGGCTTTCAGGACAACTCTCGTATGAGGGAACCCTGGCATATCAGCAGGACAGCGACGGATTCAGCATTCGCCAGGAAGGCCGCACCCGCGTGCAGGCACTCGATACGGCGGTCAAACAGCCGCGCATCAACGCGCGCAACAACGAAGCCACGGTGGACAGCAAACTGTCGTTCTCCACCGCGGGTGGCGAACCGGCACTGCAACTCTCCTCGGATATCCAGTTGAGCGATCTGAGCATCGCCGCCGCGGACAGCCGCCTCGAACTGCTGCGCAGCGCCCGGCTTGACCTGTCGGGCCTGGCCATGCAGGGTCCGGACCGGCTGTCCATCCAGTCTGTTAGAGCGGAGAAACTGGCGATTGGCCGCCAGGCGGACGATACCGAACAGGGCGCATCCATGGATGTCGACAGGTTCGAGGTGACATCGCTGGCACTGGCAGACAACCTCCTCTCGGTCGACGAGGTGCACTACACAGGTGGACACAACCACCTGCAGCGTGACCCGGAAGGCAACTGGCGCGTCATCGCCATCCTCAACGCCATGAACCGTCTGGCCGCAAAGGAGGAAAATCCCGAAGTCGCACCCGCCCCACAGGAAAGCGCAGGCGCAGACAACACCGGTGAGAAGCCGCAGTCACTGGCTGCGGTCGTCAAGCGCATCAAGATCGACGGCGACAGCACCATCAGTCTTCTTGACCAGTCCGTGAAACCGACATTCGAAATGACACTCGACGTGGATTCCGCGCTCATCGAATCCCTGGATACGCGCGAACCGGAACAGAAAAGTCCGGTGAAGATCGACGCCGGTATCGGCAAATACACCAGGCTGTCCGTGCAGGGCGATATACAGCCATTCGCGAGCCCGCTGGGCATGAACCTCAAGGCGGACATCCACGCCCTGGACCTGCCTCAGCTGTCACCCTACACTCGGGATTCGCTGGGCCTGGTGCTCGACAGCGGCACGCTCGACGCGGATGGGGCCGTCAAGATCGACAAAACGCAGATGGACGGCCTGGTCAAGCTGAAGCTGCACCAGCTCGAACTGGAAACCGTCGAAAGCGAAAACAGCCTGCAAAGCCAGATACCGGTGCCGCTCAATGTCGCACTGGACACCTTGCGCGACAGCAATAACACCATCACCCTGAAGATACCGGTCAAGGGCGACCCGGCCAACCCCGACTTCAATGTCAACGACGCGCTAACCAAGGCGCTGGCCAGCGGTGTAAAGAAAGGCGCCCTGACTTATCTGACGCTGGCATTGCAACCTTACGGCACCTTGATCATGGCCGCCAAGTATGCCGGCGAGGAAATCACCAAGGTGCGTCTTAACCCGGTCAAATTCGAACCCGGACAGGCAGGCCTCGATGACAGCGACAAGGAATACCTGTCCAAGGTCGCGAAGGTGCTGCAGGAACGGCCCAAACTGGCGATCAAGTTGTGCGGGGTGGCGGTGCCGCAGGATACCGCCTGGTTCCAGCAGCAGGCAGCCGCGGCGCAGAAGACCGGTGACAAAACCGGGACCGCGACAAAGCCGGCGGTGCCCGAGGTCGCCGAGACGCAGCTGCTGGACCTCGCCAGGGCACGCGCCGAAAGCGTCAAGGGCTACCTGGTCACCACGTTCAAAACCCCTGCGGACCACCTGGTGGGCTGCCGGCCCCGGATCGAAACCGACGGCGACAAGGGCGCGGCGCCGCGCACAGATCTGTTGATCTAGACAGGGTCTGACACATCGCCAGGTATCGCCGGCTCCCAGATCAACAGTTCAACCACGGTATCCCGGCGGGCCTGTCGCTCCCAGATCATGCCCATGCTGCGCAGCATCGGGTACAGGAGCACCGGTTCCATGGGCAACCTGACTCTGAGGCTGTCGCCTTCCGGCAGATCCGCCAGCGCATCCAGCACACGCTCGAGGGGTTCGGGTGGAGACAGCTCGCTGACGTCCAGCAAGTGTTGCATCCTGCCGCACCCTCAACCGGAATTTACTGGCGGCATGTGCAAACCCGCATGTTCGGTGAATACGTCATCGATCATATCCTCCTTTGACCGTTTTCGCGGGCCAACATAACAGAAGGGCATACCCCTCCCGCCTTGACTTTTGTCATGCGCGGCTCGCGCGGGCGGGCGGTTGATATTTGTCAAGGAACGCACCCGCCGACAGCCCTAGCGTGTGAATTCACTTACCATTCAGCCATGCCCATGACCGTGCGTCGACTGTTTCTTTCCCTGCTGTTTGCACTGCTCCCGCTAGTGTACGCGACCGCACGCGCCGACAGCGCACCGGACACCCTGGCGCTTGCACAGGAGATGTTTCCCGCCGCCGACGCGGTCGGCGCGTTCAACGGCAAACCGCCGGCTGCGCCGGTACGCCTGAAAGGCCACGAGATCGGCTATGTTTTTTTCACCGGCGAGGTGTTGCCGATCCCGGCGTACTCGGGAAAGCCCGTCAACTGCCTGGTCGGCTTCGACCTGGAAGGACGCATCCGGGGCGTGACCATCGTCCACCACGAAGAACCGATCCTCGTGGTCGGACTGTCCGACAAAGACCTCGCACGCTTCACCGGTCAATACAAGGACCTGCCTATCCAGGACGACATCCGTATCGGCGGGCAGAAAAAACCCGGGCGATCGACGATCGACGGCATCAGCGGCGCGACCATCACCAGCATGGTTATCAACCGCACGATCAATCTGGGGGTAAAAAAGGTGGCTGCCGCGCGCCACCTGCTGACCCGCGAAGACGGGCAGACTTACAGCTTCGAACAGCCGCCGCCCTTGTGGGAGCAGCTGTGGCGTGCACGGACGGTCCACATCGCCGTGCTCGTGGCCGGCCTGTTCCTGTTGCTGTGCATCCTCATGTTCCAGGACTGGCTGGCACGTCACCCTACCCTTTTGCTGCAGGTGCGCACGGTTTACCTGGTGTTCACCGTCGTGTTCGTCGGCGTGCTGGCTGCGGGCCAGCTGTCGATCGTCAATGTCATGACTTTCACCAACTCGCTGCTGCACGGCTTCAGCTGGGAAAGCTTCCTCATTGACCCGATGCTGTTTCTGCTGTGGTCATTTGTCGCGTTCACCGTGTTGTTGTGGGGACGCGGGGTTTACTGCGGCTGGCTGTGTCCCTTCGGTGCGCTGCAGGAACTGCTGTTCCGCGTCGCCCGCCGCCTGAAACTGCCCGAATGGGAACCACCGGAAGTGCTGCACGAGCGCCTGTGGGCGCTGAAATATCTTATTCTGCTCGGCCTGTTCGGCCTGTCGCTGCAGTCGCTGGCGCGCGCCGAGCGTTATGCCGAGGCAGAGCCCTTCAAGACCGTTTTTTCCATGCATTTCTGGCGAGACTGGCCGTTCGTACTTTACGCTGTGCTGATTCTGCTGATGGGCCTGGTGGTGCGCAAAGCCTACTGCCGCTACCTGTGCCCGCTGGGCGCGGCGCTGACCTTCCCGAGCCGCTTCCGCATTTTCGACTGGCTGCGGCGGCGCAAGGAGTGCGGTCGCCCCTGCCAGATCTGTGCCCGCGACTGCGAAGTACGCGCCATTCGCCCGACCGGCGAAATTATCGAAAACGAGTGTCACTACTGCCTGGACTGCCAGGTCACTTTCTGGGACGACAAAACCTGTCCGCCAATGGTCGAAAAGCGCAAAAAGCACGAACGCGCCGCAAAGCTAAGTACGCCGCCGAGTGGCTGACAGTCACCTCCACCGGTCCGGCCTGCGCGTAGCCAGCAGGTTGCCGCCGGTTGAATTCCCGACACAACCGCACGACAACACTGCACGCAATCCGCCTCGCAGTTGATCTGAATCAACAACACCGCACCCCCCCAGATCCGTTTGACTTTTGTCAAGGCCCCGACCTGAGCCGAATCTACACTCCAAACCCAGCGTGACATTTTTGCTGCGAAATCCTTATGAGGAGGGATGCCCTATGAAAGCGAAGTCGATCGGCAGTGTGTTTGCATTATCATCATTGATCCTGGCCATGAGCACCGTGATGGCTGCAAAAGAAAGCGGGCATCCCGGTACGCCGGAGTCCGACATGCGCTATGAAGGCGCGCCGCTGGCGACATCGCCCGGAGAGGCCAAAGACCTGGTGACCGACGCAGGTCCGCCGATGACCAAGGCGGAATTCGACCAGGCCAAACGCATTTTCTTCGAACGCTGCGCCGGCTGCCATGGCGTGCTGCGCAAAGGTGCGACCGGCAAGCCATTGACACCGGATATCACCCGGCAGCGGGGCACCGAGTATCTGAAGACTTTCATCAACTACGGTTCGCCCGCCGGTATGCCCAACTGGGGCACTTCCGGTGACCTGACGCCCGAACAGGTGGACATGATGGCCCGCTACCTGCAGCACGAGCCGCCCCAGCCGCCTGAGTTCGGCATGGCGGAAATGAAGGCGACCTGGAAGGTGCTGGTACCGCCGGACAAGCGGCCGAAGAAACAGGAAAACAAACTGAACCTCAGCAACCTCTTCTCTGTCACCCTGCGTGATGCGGGCAAGATCGCCCTGATCGATGGCGACAGCAAAGAAATCGTCACCACCATCCCCACCGGTTATGCCGTGCATATCTCCAGGCTGTCGGCTTCGGGACGTTACCTGTTCGTCATCGGTCGTGATGCCAGGCTCAACATGATCGACCTGTGGATGAAAGAGCCGAAAACCGTCGCCGAACTCAAGACCGGCATGGAGGCGCGCTCGGTCGAAACCTCCAAGTACAAGGGCTGGGAGGACAAGTATGCCATTGTCGGCACTTACTGGCCGCCGCAGTATGTGATCATGGATGGCGAAACCCTGGAGCCGTTGAAAATCGTCTCCACCCGGGGCATGACGGTCGACACTCAGGAATACCACCCCGAGCCCCGCGTTGCCGCCATCGTGGCCTCGCACGAGCACCCGGAGTTCATTGTCAACGTCAAGGAAACCGGCAAGATTCTGCTGGTGGACTACGAAGATCTCGACAACCTCAAGGTCACCACCATCAACGCCGCGCGCTTTCTGCACGATGGCGGCTGGGACTCGACGCAGCGCTACTTCCTGACCGCCGCGAACAAGTCCAACAAGATTGCCGTGGTCGACTCCAAGGAAGGTGACCTGGAGGCCCTGGTGGACGTCGGCAAGATTCCACACCCGGGACGCGGCGCCAACTTCGTGCACCCGAAATACGGCCCGGTATGGGCGACCAGCCACCTCGGCGACCAGACCATCGCCCTGATCGGCACGGACCCCGACAAACACCCCAAGTATGCCTGGAAGATGGTCGAATCCATCGACGGTCAGGGCGGCGGCTCGCTGTTCATCAAGACGCATCCCAAGTCGAACCATCTGTATGTCGACACTGCGCTCAACCCCGACACCAAGATCAGTCAGAGTGTCGCCGTGTTCGATATCGCCAGCCTCGACAAAGGCTTCAAGGTGCTGCCGATCGCCGACTGGGCCAAACTGGGTGAAGGCCCCAAACGCGTCGTGCAGCCGGAGTTCAACAAGGCGGGCGACGAAGTCTGGTTCTCGGTCTGGAACGGCAAGGACGAGACCTCCGCCATCGTCGTGATCGACGACAAGACGCTGAAGCTCAAGACGGTAATCAAGGACAAGCGCCTGGTGACACCGACCGGCAAGTTCAACGTCTATAACACCATGCACGACGTCTACTGAGAGAAAGCAGCGCGGGCGGCATGCAGCCGCCCGCAGCCTGCCGACAACAAGACAGATACGGGAGAAAGGCATGCTGCACATGAGCAAGGTCTACCTGGTAGGTGCGGGCCCGGGCGATCCGGAGCTGCTGACAGTAAAAGCCCTGCGCCTGCTGCAAAACGCCGATGTACTGGTCTACGACCGCCTCATCAGCGATGCGATACTGGAACTCGTCCCCAGCGGCGTGACAAAAATTTTTGTCGGCAAGGCCAACGGTCACCACAGCCTGCCGCAAGCTGAAATCAACGACCTGCTTGTGGCCCTGGCGCGCAACAACCGGCGCATCGTGAGACTCAAGGGCGGCGATCCGTTCGTCTTCGGCCGTGGCAGCGAAGAGGCCCTGCACCTGCGGCGTCACGGCATCGCCTTCGAAGTCGTCCCCGGGGTGACCTCGGCCGCCGCCTGTGCGACCTATGCCGGCGTACCGCTCACCCACCGCGGCCTGGCGCGCGGCGTGCACCTGATCACCGGACACTTTCGCGACAACGAACCACTGGATTTCGATGCCCGGGCGCTGGCCGATCCGGACGCGACGCTGGTGGTCTACATGGGTCTGGCCAACCTGCCAGGCATCAGCAGGCGACTGATCGCCGCGGGGCTACCGGCCTCGACACCGGCGATGGCCGTACAGAATGGCACCACGCCGGCGCAACAACGGGTGCTGTCGGACCTGCGCAGTCTGCCGGCGAAAGTTCAGGCCGCGGGTCTCGAGCCACCGGTACTGGTGGTGATCGGCCGCACGGTGTCGCTCAGCGCCGAACTCGACTGGTTCAGCCCACAGAGGGAGCAAGAGGATGTCACGCTGGATGCTGGCGTCGGTATTTAGTCTGCTGGCCGTGGCCGGCGCGGCCGCCGCACCCATGTCCACGGCGCGGCAGGAGCAACTGCACAACCTGCTGGTGCAGGACTGCGGCTCCTGCCACGGTCTGACCATGCGCGGCGGCCTGGGCCCCGCCCTGCTGCCGGAGAGGCTGCACGAGCGTCCGCGCGCGGCGCTGATTGACACGGTCATGTATGGACGCCCCGGCACCGCCATGCCGCCCTGGAACCCCATGCTCAGTCGCGAGGAAGCGGCGTGGATGATCGACCGCCTGCTCGAAGGAATCAATTCGCCATGAGTCTCGCCCATGACACCGGTCATACACTCGCCGCGCTGTGTCTGCTGTGCGCGGCCGTCATCGCCGGCGCGGACCCGTTGCGCGGCAGCGGCGATCTCGCGCTGGTGGTGGAGCGCGCCTCGGGTTCGGTACAGATCGTCGAGACCAGCGGCAACACCAGCCTGTGCCGGGTCGAGGGTCTTGGCGACCTGTCGCACGCCTCCGCGGTGTTTTCCCGCGACCAGCGCTATGCCTTCGTCTTCGGCCGCGACGGCGGTTTGAGCAAGGTCGACATGCTGACCTGTCGCCTGGTGGCGCGCACCGTCCAGGCCGGCAACAGCATCGGCGGCGCCATCTCCCAGGACGGCCGACTGGTGGCCGTGTCCAACTACGAGCCGGGTGGCGTGCGTGTATTCGCCGCCGACACGCTGAAACCGGTGGCCGACATACCCGCGACCTATGGCGACGGACAGACCTCCAAGGTGATCGGCCTGGTCGACGCACCCGGCCAGCGCTTTGTCTTCAGCCTGTGGGACGCCGGAGAAACCTGGGTGGCGGACATGCGCGACCCGGCACACCCGGTGGTCACCCGATTCACCGGCATCGGCCGCAACCCGTATGACGCGCTGATCACGCCGGACGGGCGTTACTATATCGCCGGGCTGTTCGGTGAAGACGGCATGGCCCTTCTGGACCTGTGGAACCTGGATGCCGGCGTCAAGCGCATCCTGCCCGACTATGGCAAGGGCGAACAGAAACTGCCGGTGTACAAAATGCCGCACCTCGAAGGCTGGGCGATTGCCGGCAGGCGCGCCTTCGTACCCGCAGTCGGGCGCCACGAAGTGCTGGTGATCGATACTGATACCTGGCAACTGGCGGGCAAGATCCCCGTGCACGGCCAGCCGGTGTTCGTCATGGCGCGACCCGATGGCCGCCAGGTGTGGGTCAACTTTGCCGTGCCCGACAACGACACCGTGCAGGTCATCGACAGCCAGACCCTGGAGCTGGTGAAAACGCTCAAACCCGGCCCGGGTGTGTTGCACATGGAATTCGAGCCGCGCGGCGAAGAGGTGTGGATATCGGTGCGCGATCGCGACCAGCTGCAGGTATACGACACCGCGACACTGGAAAAGCGCGCCACATTGCCGGCAAAAAAGCCCAGCGGCATTTTCACCACGGCGCGCGCGCAGCGCATCGGCCTATAGAGGCGGCGCAGCGATGAATACACCACTAAACGCCCAAAGCCCGCAACTGACGCTCACCGAACAGCGCCTGCTGGATGAGTTCCAGCACGGTTTTCCGTTGGAACCACGCCCCTATGCGCGTATTGCGCAGCAGCTCGGGGTCAGCGAAACCGCTGTGCTCGACAGCCTGCAACGCCTGCAGGCCGCGGGTGCCGTCAGTCGCGTCGGCCCCGTACTGCAACCCAATCGCATCGGTGTGAGCACACTGGCCGCGCTGGCTGTACCGTCGGATCGCCTCGATGCGGTTGCGACGCTGGTCAGCGAATACCCGGAGGTCAACCACAACTACCAGCGCGAACACGACTACAACCTGTGGTTCGTGGTGACCGCACCGAACCGCGAACGCCTCGCTGCCGTGCTGGACGACATCGGGCGGCGCAGCGGACTGCCGGTGCTGGACCTGCCCATGCTGGAAGACTATTTCATCGACCTGGGATTCCGTCTGCAATGGACATGAACGTAACGCCACACCCGGCACTGGATGACGCCGTCAACCGCGCGCTGCTGCAGGCGGTCGAGGGAGGCCTGCCGCTGGCGCTGCGCCCCTACGCGGTCGTCGGCGAACAACTCGGCATCGCCGAAAATGAAGTGATCGCGCGCCTGTACAACCTGCAGGAGCAAGGTATCATCAAGCGCATGGGCGTCGTTGTGCGCCACCGTGTGCTGGGCTACCGGGCCAACGCCATGGTGGTCTGGGACGTAGCCGACGCCGAGGTTGCCGCAACCGGCTGCTGTCTGGGCGCGGTGCCGTTCGTGACCCTGTGCTACCGGCGCCCGCGGCGCCTGCCCGACTGGCCCTATAACCTGTTCACCATGATCCACGGCCAGGACCGCGCCCAGGTCCTGGCGCGCGTCGACCACCTGGTAAACCGCTGCGATATGCAGGACATTGCCCACCAGGTGCTGTTCAGCCCGCGTTGTTTCAAACAGCGCGGCGCGCGCTACACCACGCTCGACACCCGCATGGAAACCTCACCATGAACTCGCTGAGCGCACTCGAACGCGATTTCATCAACCGGTTTCAGGGTGGCTTCCCGCTGACCCGACGCCCCTTCTCCCAGGTTGCCGATGGCCTCGGTACCGGGGAAGCCACCCTGATCCAGACCATCGAAAATCTGTTGCAAAGAGGCCTGTTGAGCCGTTTCGGCCCGTTGTTCGATGCCGAACGGCTCGGCGGCGAAGTGACGCTGGCGGCGCTGAAAGTTCCCGCGAGCCGCTATGAGCAGGTGGCCGAACAGGTCAACTCGCTCGCCAGCGTGGCGCATAACTACCGGCGCGAGCACCGCCTGAATATGTGGTTCGTGGTCGCCAGCGACCAGCCGGGCGGCGTTGCCAGCGCGCTGGCAGAGGTCGAACAGCGCAGCGGTCTCCCGGTGTACAACTTTCCCCGGCAACAGGCCTTCTATCTGGGTCTGTGGCTGCACCTGGACGCCGACGGACGAACAGACACCGTTGCCGCGGAAGCCGTCGAGCAGGTGCCGTGCGACTGGCGAGCGGATGCGCTGGATCGGCGACTGCTGCGCGCCACCCAGGCAGGCCTGCCGCTGCGCCGCGACCCGTGGGCAGTGATCGCGGCGCAGGTCGAGACCAGCCCCGCACAGGTTCGGGCACGCCTGCAGGCCATGCTCGCCGCGGGCGCCATACGCCGTATCGGCGCCATCCCCAACCACTACCGCCTCGGCCTGCGCGGCAACGGCATGAGTGTCTGGGACGTGCCCGACGAAGTCGCCAGCGAACTGGGACAGCAAATCGGCCGGCTCGACTGCGTCAGTCACTGTTACCTGCGCCCGCGACAACCCGGCGTCTGGCCGTACAATCTGTTCGCCATGCTGCACGGCGCCGACCGCGAGGTGGTGTACGCCAAGGTGCGGCAGATTACCCGACTGCTCGGCAAACAGTGTCGCGGCCATGACATCCTGTTCAGCTCCGCAGTACTGAAAAAGACCGGGCTGCGGCTCGCGGCCTGAAGGAGTCAGCATGTTTCGTTTAACCCGTTACCTCGAACGACTCGCCAGCCCCGACGAGGCCATGACCCGGCCGCAAGTCGCCGCACCGACCGGACCGGTGGTGATCTGGAACCTGATCCGCCGCTGCAACCTCACCTGCAAGCACTGTTACGCCACGTCTGCCGACCGCGATTTCGCCGGCGAACTCGATCACGGGGAAGCCCTGCGGGTGATGGATGATCTCAAGAACTTCGGCGTACCGGTGCTGATTCTGTCCGGCGGCGAGCCGCTGATGCGGCCGGATATTTTCGAACTGTCCGCGCACGCCAAGGCCATGGGCTTTTACGTCGGACTGTCCAGCAACGGCACGCTGATCAGCGAAGACAATATCGACGTGATCGCCGCCGTGGGGTACGACTACGTGGGTATCAGCCTCGACGGCCTGCGCGAGGTGCACGACCGTTTCCGCCGCAAGCAGGGCGCCTTCGATGCCGCGCTGCACGGTGTCCGCCTGTGCCGCGACGCGGGCATCAAGGTCGGCCTGCGCTTCACGCTGACGCGCGACAACGCCGACGATCTGCCTGGCCTGCTGGCGCTGATGGAACGCGAGGGCATCGACAAGTTCTACCTGTCGCACCTGAACTATGCAGGCCGCGGAAACCGCAACCGCGCCGCCGACGTCCAGCACCGCATGACGCGCGCAGCCATGAACCTGCTGTTCGAAACCTGCTGGCAACAGGTCGTCGCCGGCACGCCGAAAGAGTTCGTGACCGGCAACAACGACGCCGACGGCCCATACCTGCTGCAATGGGTGAAACAGCACCTGCCGGACAAGGCGCCCGTGCTGGAAGCCATGTTACGCCGCTGGGGCGGCAATGCCTCCGGCGTGAACATCGCCAACATCGACAACCTCGGCAACGTGCATCCCGACACCATGTGGTGGGACTACACCCTGGGCAATGTGCGCGAGCGCCCCTTCTCCGCCATCTGGGCGGATACCTCCGACCCCCTGATGGCGGGTCTGAAACAGAAACATCGCCCGCTGCAAGGCCGTTGCGCGGACTGCCGCTACCTGACGCTGTGTGGCGGCAACAGCCGCACACGCGCCTGGCAACTCACCGGCAACCCCTGGGCCGAGGATCCGGGCTGCTACCTGAGCGACGCGGAAATCGGTGTCACCGACATGCCGGCACGGGTCGCGGTCACGCCGTGGCGCCGACCCCGCAAGATCGCCGTGCCGGTGGCGGTGGAACGGCCTTGAGAGCTACCCTGCTCCTGCTGATGATCGCGGGATTCGGCCTGTCCGGCATCGCATCCGCGGCTGGCGACTCGCCCGCGGCGCTGTTTCAGCAGCACTGCGCGAGTTGCCACGGGCTACAACGCCTCGGCGGCATGGGACCTGCGCTGCTGCCGGAAAACCTCGGGCGGCTGAAACCCGCGCAGGCCGAAAAGGTGATTACCCGGGGCCGCGCCGCCACCCAGATGCCGGCGTTCGGCGACAAACTGGGTGCCGCGGCGATCAAGGCACTGGTCGCCTACATTTTCACCGCGCCCGACAGCGTACCAGCCTGGGGGCTGGCGGAAATACGCGCCTCGCACAAGATACTGGTACCCGACAGCGAGCTGTCCGAGAAACCGGTGCACCAGGCTGATCCCATGAACATGTTCGTGGTGGTCGAACTCGGCGACCACCACGTCAGCGTACTGGACGGTGACAAAATGGAGGTTATTTACCGTTTCAAGAGCCACTACGCGCTGCACGGCGGCCCCAAGTATTCGCCGGACGGGCGTTACGTCTACTTCGCCTCGCGCGATGGCTGGATCAGCAAGTTCGACATGTGGAACCTGAAGCTGCTCGCCGAAGTGCGCGCCGGCATCAACACGCGCAATCTCGCGGTCTCCTCCGATGGACGTTATGTCATGGTGGCCAACTACCTGCCGCATACGCTGCTGCTGCTGGACGCACGCGACCTGTCCCCCATCAGGCTGATCGAGGCGAACGACGGCAAGGGCCACAGCTCGCGGGTCAGCGCCGTCTACGATGCCGCGCCGCGACACAGCTTCATCGCCGCGCTCAAGGATCTGCCCGAGGTATGGGAAATCGCCTACAACGACAATCCGCTGCCGGTGTACAACGGTCCGATGCACGACTACCGCATGGACGAAGGTGTGGCACGCCAGCAGGGGCGCTTCCCGGTGCGCCGAATCCAGCTCGACGACTACCTGGATGATTTCTTCTTCGATCCGTCGTACCGGCTGCTGATCGGCGCGGCGCGCAACGCCAACAACGGCCAGGTGGTGAACCTCGACCTCGGCCGCAAGATCGCCGAACTCGAGCTGGACGGCATGCCGCACCTGGGTTCTGGCATCACCTGGGAGTACCAGGGGCGACCGGTACTGGCCACGCCGAATCTGAAAAACAGCGAAGTCAGTATCATCGACATGCAGACCTGGAAGACCATCAAACGCATCAAGACCCTTGGTCCGGGCTTTTTCATGCGCAGCCACGAGAACACCCCCTATGCCTGGGTCGATGTGTTCTTCGGGCCCAACCGCGACGCGGTCCACATCATCGACAAGCGCAGCCTGGAGATCGTCAAAACCCTGCGCCCCGCACCGGGCAAGACCGCCGCCCACGTCGAGTTCGACAAGGACGGCCGGCGTGCACTGCTGAGTATCTGGGACATGGACGGCGCGGTGGTGGTCTACGACGCCGCCACGCTGCAGGAGATCAAGCGCCTGCCGATGGTCAAACCGTCAGGCAAGTACAACGTCTACAACAAGACCCACCTGTCGGCCGGCACCAGTCACTGAGGCTTTTTAGGCGGGCAGGGATACATGAAAGTCGCGTGCAACGCGTCCTGCGGCAAGGCGCAGACGTCGGCCACGTCGCGCATGGCGTCCGGCTGCATGATACGCACGCGGTTACCCTCCATGGTGATATAGCCCTGTTCGCTGAGGTTACGGATGATGCGTGAAAAGGTCTCGGGCTTGACCGACAGCCGGGACGCAAGCGTCTGCTTGGGCACCTTGAGTTCGAATTCATCGACACCGTCCGCTGCCTGCGCAAGGATATAGCCGGCGACCCGGCAGGTGGCGCTGTGCAGGCTGAGGTCGTCGATTTCGCGCAGCAGACCGCGCAGGCGCTGGCTCATGTCGCCAAGCAGCAGGAAGCAGGTGTCGACCGAACTGCGCAGCATGGCGGCAAAGTCGCGCGCGTCGACGCTGATCAGCTGGGCAGCGGACAGCGCCTGGGCGCCTACCGGGTAGTGGGGCCGGTCGAGAAACATCAGCGCCTCGGCAAAGGTACTGCCGGGCGTGACCACCTCGATGACTTTTTCGTTGCCCGCGGGCGACAGCCGGTACAGCTTGACCTGCCCCCGGAGCAGCAGGTAGAAGCGGTCGGCGCGCTCGCCCTGCTCGAACAGCGACTCGCCTTCGGCGAGCGCCACGCGGCGCGCGCCTTTCGCCACGCGCTGCAGCTGTTCCTCGCCAAGGTGCGAAAACAGCAGGCCTTTTTTCAGGTCTTCGATCATAGCTGTGCATCCTCGGCACCCGCTTGATGAAAGTCAAGGTGGCCGGGCAATTCCGTGTGTCAAATAGTCCCAGGCCCAACCAGCAGAGGATCCTATCATGGCACAAACGTTTACCAAGGCGATGGCGCGCAACATCTTCTACGGTGGCAGCCTGTTCTTCATCCTGGTGTTTCTCGGACTGACCTTCGACACGACGTCTGCGATACCCAAACGCGACAATCGTGCCAACCTCACCGAGACCGTCGCACTGGGCAAGAAACTCTGGGAGAAGAACGACTGTATCGGTTGCCACACCCTGCTCGGCGAGGGCGCCTATTTCGCCCCGGAACTCGGCAACGCCTACAAACGGCTGGGCGGCAAGGAGGGCATCATCGCCTTCATCAAGAGCCGGCCGAAGGACGGCATACCGGGGCGGCGCAGCATGCCCCAGTTCAATTTCACCGACGAGCAGCTCGACGCCATCGCCGAGTTCCTCAAGTACAGCTCGGAAATCAACGCTGGCGGCTGGCCGCCGAATATCCAGGGTTAATTCGTGGGAGAACTCGCCATGCAATACAAATCACAAGCTGTTGCCAAGCCCTATTTCATCGCCGCCATCGGCCTGTTCGTCGGACAGATCGTGTTCGGACTGGTAATGGGACTGCAGTATGTCTGGGGGGACTTCCTGTTTCCCGAGATCCCGTTCAACGTCGCGCGCATGGTGCACACCAATCTGCTCATCGTCTGGTTGCTGTTTGGGTTCATGGGCGCCGCCTACTACCTGGTGCCCGAGGAATCGGAGCGCGAACTGCAGAGTCCCGGCCTGGCGATACTGATGTTCTGGATTTTTCTGATTGCCGGCGCGCTGACGATTCTCGGCTACCTGCTGGTGCCCTACTCCACCCTCGCGGACCTTACCGGTAACGCCCTGCTGCCTACCATGGGTCGCGAATTCCTGGAACAGCCGACCATCACCAAGATCGGTATCGTGGTGGTCGCCCTGGCATTCCTCTACAACATCGGCATGACCATCCTCAAGGGCCGCAAGACCGCGGTCAGCCTCGTCATGCTGATCGGCCTCGCCGGCCTCGCCGTGCTGTTTCTGTTCTCGTTCTACAACCCCGACAACCTGGTCAAGGACAAATTCTACTGGTGGTGGGTGGTACACCTGTGGGTCGAAGGCGTGTGGGAACTGATCCTAGGTTCGATCCTGGCCTTCGTGCTGATCAAGACCACCGGTGTTGACCGCGAGGTCATCGAAAAATGGCTGTATGTAATTATCGCCATGACGTTGATCACCGGCATCATAGGGACCGGCCACCACTATTACTGGATCGGCACACCGGACTACTGGCAGTGGTGGGGCTCGGTGTTCTCGGCGCTGGAACCGATTCCGTTCTTCATGATGACAGTGTTCGCGTTCAACATGGTCAACCGCCGGCGTCGCAACCACCCCAACAAGGCGGCCATGCTGTGGGCGCTGGGCACCGCGGTCATGGCCTTTCTGGGCGCGGGGGTGTGGGGTTTCCTGCACACCCTGTCGCCGGTGAACTTCTATACCCACGGTTCGCAGATCACCGCGGCGCACGGTCACATGGCGTTCTACGGCGCCTATGTGATGATCGTACTGACCATCATCTCCTACGCCATGCCCATGCTGCGCGGCCGCGAGGCGGCCAACAGCAACCGCTCGCAGGTGCTGGAAATGTGGTCGTTCTGGCTGATGACAGTCTCCATGGTGTTCATTACCCTGTTCCTGACCGGCGCCGGTATCCTGCAGGTCTATCTGCAGCGCTTCAGCGACAACCCGCAGCCGTTCATGGTGGTACAGGACAAGGTGGCGTTGTTCTACTGGGCGCGTGAACTCGCCGGCGTGGTGTTCCTGGTGGGCCTGGTGGTCTATATCGCCAGCTTCTTCGTCGGCAGCCGTGACGCCGAGGCTGTCACCAGCACGGCCGAGTGAGCGGCGTCAGTCCCTCTCCCACTCTGTGAGAGGGACGAGCGCAAGCTGGGCTGACGTAGGTTGGGCTGAGCGCAGCGAAGCCCAACAGGCCGGTGTCGCGTAACGTTGGGCTTCGCTGCGCTCAGCCCAACCTACCATGCGGATCACAGAGACGAGCGTAAGTACTATGGACATGCAGACACAGTTGAAAACACCGGGCGATACGCTGCTGCCGTTCTACCGCCCGCAAGGCAACGAGGTCGCGCTGTTCCAGCACGCCTGGCAACGCCAGCTGCCGGTGATGATCAAGGGGCCTACCGGTTGCGGCAAGACGCGCTTTGTCCAGCACATGGCAGCGCGACTGGGTCGCCCCCTGTACACCGTGGCCTGCCACGATGACCTGACCGCCGCCGACCTGGTGGGCCGGCACCTGATCGGCGACAGCGGCACCTTCTGGAGCGACGGACCGTTGACCCGCGCAGTCCGCGACGGCGCCATCTGTTACCTCGACGAGGTGGTGGAAGCCCGAAAGGACACCACCGTGGTGCTGCACCCGCTCACCGATGACCGCCGCATGCTGCCGCTGGAACGCACCGGCGAAACCCTGCAGGCGCCGCCCGGCTTCATGCTGGTGGTCTCCTATAACCCGGGTTACCAGAACCTGCTGAAGACCCTGAAACCCTCCACCCGGCAACGCTTCATAGCCATGAGTTTCGACTTCCCCGGCCCGGCCCTGGAGAGCGACATCGTCTGCGGTGAAACCGGCATCGACCGTATACTGGCCGAACGCCTGGTGGGCCTGGCCGTTGCGCTGCGCGCGCTAAAGGATCACGACCTCGAAGAAGCCGCGTCCACCCGCCTGCTGGTCTACGCGGCCCGCCTGATACAGAACGGCTTCGACCTGCGCGAGGCCTGTATTGCGGCCCTGGTGGAACCACTAAGCGACGATCCGGAAACCATCGGCGCGCTGCGTGAAGTGATCGATGCCAGTCTCGGATGACAGCGACACGGACCCGACCGGCATGATGCTCGCCGTTACCGCGGAGTCCCTGTACCTGGCAAACCTGCTGCTGGCACCGGGGCTCGCCTTCCTGGCGCTTGCCTTGCTCTATGCCAGGCGCCACGCCAGCGCCCCACCGCTGGCGGCGGCGCACCTGTCGCAGACGTTATCGGCCAGCCTGTGGGCCGGCCTGCTGCTGGTGGTCGTCAATCTGCTCATCCTCACGCTGGGCGGGTACCACACCACGCACACCTGGATCGTTCTCATCCTGTATTTCACACTGGCGCATTCCACCCTGGTGGTGTGCGGTGCCATCGGCCTGGCGCGGGCACTGGCGGGACAATGCTGGCGTTACCCACTGGTGGGCCGACCGCTGCCCGACGGCTGCCCGCGGGGCATGCAGCCATGAGCGCTACCGGATTGCAGCGCCGGCGCCGCTGGTTTCAGGCAGGGTTTTTTGCCCTGTTCGTGCTGGCACCGCCTCTCGACCTGTTACGCCTCGACCTGACACGCGGCCATTTCATATTGTTCGGGCAAGACTGGACGCTGGGCATCGACGCCTTTCTCGCCGGCGAAGCGGCCAGCTGGCAAGCCGTGCTGAACGTCGTGTTGCGCGGCTTCCTGCCGTTGTTCGCCGTCGCCGGTCTGCTGTTGTGGGTCGGCTGGCGCTATGGCCGGCTGTATTGCGGCTGGCTGTGCCCGCACTTCTCGGTGGTCGAGACCATCAACCGCCTCATGCGCCGCGCCAGCGGCAAACCCAGCCTGTGGGAACCCAGACCGCTGCCCGAACAACTGCCCGATGGCCGCCGGCTGCAACCCGACCGGCGTTTCTGGGTGCCGACGCTCATCGCCGTTATCGGCTTCGCCTTTCTCTGGGCACTGGTGCTGCTGACCTACCTGCTGCCACCCGCCGAGATCTACCCCAACCTGCTCAGCGGCGAGTTGACGCGTAACCAGAGTCTGTTCCTCGGCATCGGCACCACGGCCTTCACCGTGGAGTTTCTGCTGGCTCGCCACCTGTTCTGCCGCTTTGCCTGTGCCGTCGGCCTGTTCCAGAGTCTGGCGTGGATGGCCAACCACAAGGCCATGGTGGTCGGCTTCGATACGCGTCGCGCACGCGCCTGCAAGAGTTGCAACAATGCCTGCGACAACGCCTGCCCGATGCGCCTCAAGCCGCGCACGCTTAAGCGCAAGATGTTTACCTGCACCGAGTGCGGCGAATGCATTTCGGCCTGCACCCAGGTACAGGGGGGCGAGCGTGCGCGCAGCCTGCTCGACTGGGTGGACGGCGAATGCGCGCTGCCCGTGGTCGGTGGACAGCCCTCCAGGGATGGACACGATTGCTTCGGCAACACCGCACAGCCGAGGCAAAGCGGGAGCCCGCCGGATCGCCACCGGCCACAACAGCGACTGCAGGCCGGCGGCTGACTGGCATGGAAGAACAGGTCGGCGCACTCTGGCATAGACTGATCACCCGCGTCGCGGACAACGGCAACCGCGCAGCCACGGTGCAGCTGAACGACATCGCGCCGGTGCTCGGGGTGTTCTTCCGCGCCCTGGGTGGCGACGGCGGACTGCAGCTGGAGCCCGGGGAAGCCACCGCCTGGCACAGCCGGCGCGGCTGGTTGCAGCGGCTTGCCGGCCTCGGCACGCACACCGAGCTGGCCTGGCGCGACACGCGCAGCCTGCGGCTGCCACCAAGCATCAACGCCTTTGACGACACCCGCCTCAACCGCGATCTGTACTTCTGGCTCGCGGCCCTCGGGGCCTGCGAAACCAGCGCCGACGACAACTGGTTCACTCACAGCCAGGCGCTTACCCGTCGCACCCTGCGCCGCTATCCCGGACTGGCAGCACGCTATCACCGCCTGTGCCATGCCCATCTTGCAAGGCGGCCCGACCCGCAACGGCTGCCCGCGAGCGAGGCCCGGCGCGAACTGGCCATTCGTTCGGCTCTGCTCGATCCCGGCAGCGTGGCATTACTGCCTGACGCGCGGCGCCTGCCGCAGCCGGTGGTACTGTGGCTGCATCCCGATCCGCCGGTAACGACGGCCGCGCAGGGCGCCACGCCACAGCCCGACGGCGACGCGCACAGCAATCAGACACGCGACATCACCGACCTTGCCCGGCGGCGGGCCGCATACACCGAACCGGTCGACAGCGACCGCGGGCTGATCACCATCCGTATGGAGAACATTCTCAGCTGGGGCGAATACGTACGCGTTGACCGAGGCAGCGAGGACGAAGACGACAGCGCGCGGGCCGAGGCCGTGGCCCGCGACCTGGAGCAGCTGGCACTGTCGCGCGATCGCGGCAACACCGCCAGCAGCCTGCGTTTCGATCTCGACCTGCCCGGCGCCGCGGAAGACGACCTGGTGCTGCACGATGGCATCCGTTTGCCGGAGTGGGACTGGCGCAAACAGTGCCTGCTGCCGAACCGCTGCCGGGTGGTGTCACTGCTGAGCCGAACCGCCGCCGCGGCGGGCCTGCCCGCCCACCTGGCAGCGCCGGCGCGCCGCCTGCGGCGTCAGTTCCAGGCGCTGGCGCCCGCGCGCCGCTGGCAGCGCGGGCAGGCCGAGGGGCAGGACATCGATATCGATGCCTATCTGCGTTTCAGCGCCGACCGTCGCGCCGGCGCGCGGCGCGACGCAGATGGCCTGTACCGCGATCTGCGCAACGGCGAACGCGATCTCGCCTGCCTGCTGCTCGCGGACCTGTCGCTGTCCACGGATACCTGGATCAACGACCAGCACCGCGTCATCGATGTCATCCGCGACAGTCTGCTGCTGTTCAGCGAAGCGCTGGATGCCGGCGGCGACCGCTTCGCGCTGTACGGTTTTTCCAGCCGCAAGCGCGACCCGATCCGCTTCCACACACTGAAACCATTCGAGGAACGCTACACGGCGACGACGCGCGGGCGCATCCTCGCCATCAAGCCCGGTTACTACACCCGGCTCGGCGCCGCGGTTCGCCATGCCACCGAGCTGCTGGCCGCGCAACCGTCCAGCCACCGGCTGTTGCTGCTGCTCACCGACGGCAAGCCCAACGATCTCGACCAGTACGAGGGGCGCTACGGTATCGAGGATACCCGCCACGCAGTGCGCGCCGCGCGGCGCCAGGGCCTGCAACCGTTCTGCATCACCATCGACCCGCAAGGCAACGATTACCTGCCGCACCTGTTCGGACCGAACGGCTACGCGGTGATTCACAACCCGTCGCAACTGCCGGGTCTGCTGCCCACCCTGTATGCCAGGCTTACCCTGCAGGGATGACCGTATGAGCAAACCCATGGTGTTGTCGATACCGCTTTTCTCGCTCGGCTTCCGGCCGTTTTTCCTCGCCGCCACCGGCTATGCGGTATTCGCCATGAGCGTGTGGTTCGGTGTGTTCGCCTTCGGCCTGCAGGCGGGCTTTGCCGGTCTGCAGGCCACGATCTGGCACGCCCACGAAATGGTCTACGGTTACACGCTGGCGGTCATCGCCGGTTTCCTGCTGACCGCGGTCAGCAACTGGACCGGCCTGCAGACCCTGCGCGGCACGCCGCTGCTGCTACTGTTGCTGCTGTGGCTGACGGCCAGAGCGGCCTTCTACGTGCCGAACCTCGGTATTGCCTGGTCGGCCCCGGCCGACACCCTGTTCTGCCTGTATCTGGTCATCGCCGTCACAGTGCCCATCGTGCGCAAGCGGCAGTGGCAGCAAATTGGCATCATAGCCAAACTGGCGTTGATCGGTACGGGCAACCTGGTGTTCTACCTCGGCGTATTGGGCTATCTCGAACACGGGGTCCGCTGGGGCCTTTACACCGGCTTCTATCTGGTCATCGGGCTGATCCTCGCCATGAGCCGCCGGCTGATTCCGTTTTTCATTGAACGCGGCCTGGACGAACCCGTGGCGTTGCGCAATTCCGGCCGCGTGGACATCGCCGCGCTGGTGCTCTTCCTGGTGTTTTTCGTAGCCGAGGTCTTCAGCGACAACCGCGCACTGGCCGCGGCGCTCGCCGGCGCGCTGTTTGCGCTTCATGCTTACCGCCTGGCGGGCTGGTACACGCCCGGCATCTGGCGCAGGCCGCTGTTGTGGAGCCTGTACCTGGCCTACCTTTTTATCACCGCGGGCTTCCTGCTGTTTGCCGCCGGCCTGTGGCTCGACAGCCTGCGCCTGCCCGCCCTGCACGCCTTTGCGGTGGGCGGTATCGGTGTGATGACCCTGAGCATGATGACACGCGTGTCGCTCGGCCATACGGGTCGCAGTATCCATGAACCGCCGCGGCTAATGCCATGGTTCCTGCTGCTCCTGCTGGTCGCCGCGCTGGTGCGCGTACTGTTGCCGCCCTTGCTGCCCGAGTTCTACAACCGCTGGATCGAGCTGTCGCAGTTGCTGTGGATCATCGCGTTCGCGGGGTTTGTGGCGCTCTATACGCCGATCCTGACCAGGGCTTCCAGACCCTGAACAGACCTCACCGAAACACATCAGCCGCCGTCCGGCATCCCTTGCCACGGACTTTGCATCTGGCCAACACCCGGGATCCATGGTAGGTTGGGCTGAGCGCAGCGAAGCCCAACGACCGTGGACGATGAAACCTGTCCGGAGCGCTGGGTTAGCAGCGCAACGTTGGGCTTCGCTGCGCTCAGCCCAACCTACGCCCGGCCCAACCGACAGACAGGATCATGGCATGAACAGCCCAACACGCGGCGCGGTCGCGGCCGGTCATCCCGCCACTGCGGAAGCCGCGGCGCAGACCCTGCGCGACGGCGGTAACGCCTTCGACGCAGTGGTGGCCGCGCACTGGTGCGCCTGTGTCGCCGAACCGGTACTGACTTCGCTCGGCGGCGGCGGGTTCCTGCTGGCGCGCCCAGCGGGGAGCACCAGCCGCGTCTATGATTTCTTCGCCCATACACCGAAACACAAGCAACCGCCCGCGGATATCGATTTTCATCCCATCCACGCCGACTTCGGCACCACGCTGCAGGAGTTCCACATCGGCTACGGCGCAGCCGCCACGCCGGGCACCGTGCGCGGCCTGTTCGAGATCCATCGCGATCTCTGCACGCTACCCATGCCGGTACTGCTGGAGCCGGCCATTGACCTGGCCCAGCGCGGCGTGCGGATCACCGCGCTGCAGGCCTATATCTTCGACGTTGTCAAACCGATCTACCTGGCAACGCCCGGGGCGGCTCAGCAGTTCGCCAGCCGGACACAGCCCGAGCGCCTGCTCGGTGCCGGCGAAACACTGTATCTGCCGGAGCTGGCGGAAACCCTGGAGGCGCTGGGCCGCGAGGGCGAACGCCTGTTTTATGAAGGCGACATCGCCGCTATGGTCGATACGGCCTGCCGCAGTGGCGGGGGCCACCTGAGGCGGGAGGATTTTTCAGCCTACCGGGTAAACAAACGCAAACCACTGGTCATCGGCTACCGCGACGCACAACTGCACATCAACCCGCCCCCGTCGTCCGGCGGACTGCTGGTCGGTTTTGCCCTGAAACTGCTGGAACGCCTCGCGGTCGACGGCCTGGCTGCCGACACACCCGGCGCTATCGCCACCCTGGCCGAAACCATGCAATGCACGAACGAGGCGCGCCTGGAAAGCATTGCCAGCGACAGCTTCGACCGCGAGCTGCTCGAACCCGCCTACATCGAACAGTATCTGCGCCGTATCCAGGGGCGTGCGCGCGCCTACCGCGGCACGACACATATCAGCGTGGTCGACGCGCGTGGCAACCTCGCCGCTTTGACCACCAGTAACGGTGAAGGCTGTGGTCACATGGTCGGCGAAACCGGGATCATGCTGAATAACATGCTGGGCGAAGAAGACCTTAATCCGCACGGGTTCCAGTGCTGGCCGGCGAACCGGCGCCTGACCTCGATGATGGCACCGGGCATGCTGCAATTGGCCGATGGCACCTGTATTGCGTTGGGCTCCGGCGGCTCGAACCGCATTCGCTCGGCCATCCTGCAGGTCGTCAGCGCGATCGTCGACAGCGGCTTGTCGCTCGAGGCGGCGATACAGCGTCCGCGCGTCCACTACGAAAACGGGCTGCTCAATGTTGAAGGTGGCTTTGACGGCACCGTGGTATCGACATTGGAAACACTGTTCGAGCAGGTGAAATCCTGGCCGGATCGCAATCTGTTCTTCGGCGGCGTGCACGCCGTGGCCCAGGGTCGTTCGGGCTTTGACTGTTGCGGTGACCCGCGTCGCGGCGGGGTAGCGCTGAGCGTGCCCGCCTAGGCGCTGGGCACGCGGTGATACACCCAGTTGCTGCTCTCGACCCAGGGCGGAAGCTCGGCCAGCGGCATCGGGCGGGCAATATAATAGCCCTGACCGAAATCACAACCCATCCCGACCAGCATATCCAGCGTTTGCTGGTTTTCTATACCCTCGGCGACCACCCGCAGATCGAGGTTATGCGCCAGGTCGATCACCGACTGTACGATCTTGCGGTCCTGCTGGTCCTCCGCCATGTGCAGGATGAAGCTCTTGTCGATTTTCAACTCACCCACCGGCAGGTTCTTCAGATACGCGAGCGAGGAATACCCGGTACCGAAATCGTCGATCGACAGGATGACACCCAGTTCGGCCAGCGCCGCCAGTGTTGAGCGCGCCATCTTCGGATCGACCATCATGGCGCTCTCGGTGACCTCGAGCACCAGCGTCCCGGGCTGCGCCCCCCAGATATTCATCGCCCGCTGTATAAGCTCGACGATCTCGGGGGAGTGCAGCAGCTTGGCAGACAGATTGACACTGATCGACGCGGTCTGGGAACAACCCCGGCAATGCCGGAACCATTCTCGCAGCGCCACGTTTACCGACCAGTAGGTGAGCGTATCGATGAGTTCGCCGGACTCGGCCACCGGGATGAAGACCTCCGGACTGATCCAGCCGTGGTCGGCCTCGTTCCAGCGGACCAGCGCCTCGCAGCCACTGACGACACCCTCCTGCAGGTCCACCTGCGGCTGGTAGTAGAGCATCAGGTCGCTGTTGTCCAGTGCGACTTTCAACTTGCCCTTGAGGTCGCTACGTGTCTGCTCCTCGACACGCAGGAGCTGATCGTAGATAACGTAACCTTCGCGGCAGCCGCGCGCCTTCTGCTGCGCGGCTTCGGCAATTTGCATCAGTGCACCCAGGTCGCTCGCATGATCGGGATACACGGCCCCGCCGACGCGCGCCACCGGGGCCACCACCCTGCCGTCCAGCTCCACGTTCCCGCCGATGACCTCGAGCATTTTCCTTGCCGCCAGCTCGGCCAGCTGTGGCGAGCCGAGGTTGCCGAGGATAACCGCGAACTCGTCGGCGCCGATGTGAAACACGGCATCGTCGGCGCGCAACACGGAACCGATACGCTCGGCAAGCCGTTGCAGCAACTCGTCGCCACAGCGGTGCCCGAGTTCGATGTTGACGTCGCGAAACTTTTCCAGGTTCACCAGCAACAGCCCGAAACGGCGCTGTTCGGCGACCGCGCGATCCAGCGCCGCCAGCATGGCATTCCGATCGGCTACAGTCACGTGGGTGAAATGCATGGTTTATCGACTCGAACCGGTCGCGCCGGAACCCTAAAGGTAAAACTCGCTGGCATCGATACCATAGGTACCGGGCGGCAGCGGTCGACGGATCTCGATCAGTCGACCATCGGCGTCAAGCGGATCCTCGATCAGGTTTACCGTTGGATTGAACTCGTATGCCACCTTGTTCCTGTCCAGCACCAGCATGACTTTCGGCCGCAACCGGCGCACACGGTTCTGCGACAGCACCAGGCCGACTTCGCCGGTGTTGAGCTCCACCAGCGTGCCGGTCGGATACAGCCCGATACACTGGATGAACTGCTCGACCATATCGGCCTGGAAGTCCTTGTCGCGCCACTCGTAGATCAGCTGCACGGCGTCGTAGGCAGACACCGCGGCGCTGTAGGGACGTTCGCTGGTAATAGCGTCGTAGCAGTCGACCAGCGCCGCAATACGCCCGTTCACCGGGATCTTGTGGCCGGGAACGCCACGCGGGTAGCCTTTGCCGTTGTGGCGCTCATGGTGATGCCAGATAACCGACACAATCGCCTCGCTGCCGCCCTGCATGTCCTCGACCATTTGCGCCCCGAATTCCACGTGGCGGCGTATCAACGCGTATTCCTTGTCCGTAAGGCGGCCGGGTTTCTTCAGCAGGCCCTCGGGCAATTGCAGCTTGCCGATATCGAACAACAGGGCACCGACAGCCAGGTCTTCCATTTCCGGCCGGGAAAACCCCAGATGGCGCGCGAACGCCATGGCCAGGCCGCAGGCATCGACACAGTGCGCATAGGCGTAGTCGTCGGCGTTCTTCAGCCGCGTCAGCCAGAAAAAAGCATCGGGGTTGCGGATAATGCTGCCCATCAGCCCGCTGACTGCGGTGCGCACAGCCTCTACCTTGATGTTGCGCCCGGCCCGAATGTCGTAGAGCAGGTTGGCGACCAGGTCGATCGCGCCACTGCGGCTTTCACGGCATGCCTCGAGTTCTTCTTCGACGCTTGTGGCGACCGGATAACGCTCGATTCCAGCGGTATTTCTGAAGACCGCCGCCAGCGTGTCATCGGGCGTGTTTGACGACAATGGCCGCAGTGCCTGCGCCGGCCTCTCACCGCGTGCCGGGTCCACGAAGACGTATTCGCATTGCTCCTGAAGCTCGTCGATATCTTCGCGGCTGTTGATATAAAACCCCTGGAAGAGGTAGCGGGTTTCAAGCCAGGGCCGGTCGAGACGCGACACATACATCCCGACCCGCACGTCGGAGACACTGACTTTTCGCTCGGTAACGGGCATGAGAACCTTGTTTAAATTTCTGGCTGCGTCATTATTTAACTGATTAGCGGCACAAAAGCGGCTCGATTGAAGACTGCCGGGCGATACGCCGCCCCTACCCCGGAGGACACCGGCGAAAATCTAGTTTCCAGTTTAAGAAACGAGCACAACTTAATGTTTTATTATAAAATTTTTATGGTAATAATCTCTTGACAATTTCGTGGGACGGCACAACACAAAATGAATCTTGAAAAAGTCATATTCGCTTTCTTCTCCATCCTGGCGCTGACGCTGAACTTCGGCTTTTTTATCGGCGAACTGGATGACCCGGCCCACCACAACGGCTATGAACTGTTCGCTGCCCTGGTAGTCAGCCTGATCGCCACGATTATGAAATTCGGCGACCGGGCCCACATCGGCGCCCTGCTGCTGGCCACCAGCCTGGTGGCCGACCTGCAGCTGGTGGCTGCAGCACTGGTCTGGGGTTTTACCCTGTACGTCATGGACGCCCCGCTCGACGCCACAACCATCGCCAGTATCGTGTCGCTGTCGGGCGGTGCCCTGCTGGCCAATCTCACCTCGGTGCTCCTGCTGGTAGTGGAAACAGTCACCTTTCGGCGCTAGGTCGCAGGCATGCAAAACGTGATCTACCTGATGCTCAGACGCCTGCGTTTGCCGCTGATCATACTGGTCGCGGTATACGCCATTTCGGTACTGGGCCTGACCCTCATTCCGGGTGTCGATGACCAGGGGCGGCCGTGGCGCATGGACTTTTTTCACGCCATTTATTTCGTCAGCTTTCTTGGTTCCACCATCGGCTTCGGCGAAATCCCCTACCCGTTCACCGATGCCCAGCGAATGTGGACCACGTTCATTATTTATGCCGCGGTGATTTCCTGGCTGTATGCGATCGGCGCCATTCTCAGTCTGATACAGGACCAGGGCTTTCGCCGGGTGCTGGCATTCTCGTCGTTCGCGCGCAAGATCCGCCGCGGCCAGGAGCCGTTTTTCATTGTCTGTGGTTACGGCGACGCCAGCAGCCTGCTGGTACGCGAACTGACCGAACGCCGCATCCACTGCGTGGTCGTGGAACAGGACCAGGACAAGATCCTCGGTCTACAGGTCGAGGATCTGCCGGATTACGTGCCCGGCCTGTGCGAAGACGCCAGCCGCTCGGACACGCTGATTGCAGCCGGGCTGAAACATCCCCGGTGCCGAGGCGTCATCGCGCTGACAGGCGGCGATCACAGCAACCTGACCATCGCCATCTCCAGCAAGCTGCTGGCCCCGGATCTGCCGGTCATCTGCCAGTCCGATTCCAGGGATACCGCAGCCAACATGGACTCCTTCGGCACCGACCACGTGATTGACCCGTTCGAAATCTTCGCCTCGCGTTTCGCCATGATGTTCCACTCACCCAGCATGTACCTGGTGTACGAGTGGATGACATCCATCATGCATGCGCCGCTGGCGGACTTCACCCGCCCCTCGACCGGCACCTGGCTGTTGTGCGGCTATGGCCGCTTCGGTAAAGCCGTGCTCGAACACATTTCCGCGGAAGGTGTCGAGGTGCGCATCATCGAGGCGGATATTGCAGGAACGGCGGCGCCGGCGGGCACCATTGAAGCCCGTGGTACCGAGGCCGACACGCTGCTGCAAGCCGGTGTAGGCGAGGTCGCGGGGATCATCGCCGGCACCGACAACGACGCCAACAACCTGTCAATCATTATCACTGCCCGGCAATTGAACCCGAAACTGTTCACCGTGGGCCGGCAGAACAACCAGGACAACGCCGCCATCTTCAAGGCTGCGCAGGCGGATATGGTGATGCAGCCCGGCGTGATTGTCGCCCGGCATATTCTCGGCCTGATCATCGCCCCGCTGCTGGACGAGTTCCTGCAACTGACACACGATCAGAACGAAGAATGGGCCAACGTGCTGGTCAGCCGCGTTGCGGGAGTAGTCGAAGACGTAACGCCCGAAACCTGGGACCTGGCGATCTCACCCCTGCAGGCACCCGCAGTGTTCGACAGTATGATCAACGGCGAGACCGTCAGCCTTGGAGACCTGTGTGCGCATCCGCAGGATCGCCGGCAGACATTGCCGTGCGTGCCGTTGCTGATAAAGCGTGACAGCGAGCACCGGCTGCTCCCCGACATGGATGAACTGCTGCAGGCCGGCGATCGCATTCTGTTCTGCGGTCGCAGCGAAGCGGCACGGCACATCGAACACATTGTCAACGACCACCAGGCGCTGCGCTATGTGTGCACCGGTGAAGACCGGCCGGGGGGTATCGTCTGGGAGTGGCTGACGCGCAAGACCTGAAGCTCAGGACTCGGGCTCCTGTTCGAGTGAGCGCAACTGTTCCGGGCTGAGGCGCTGCGCAGTTTCCAGCAGTCCCTCGCGAGCAGCCTCGTCGCCGCCACTGGCGGCACGATTGAACCAGCGATACGCCTCGACCGGGTCTTCCTCAACACCGCGCCCGTTTGCATAGGCCCAACCCAGCCCCTGCTGCGATTCGACCACACCCTGGCGCGCAGCCTTCAGCCACCAGTGTACCGCCCGACTGTCGTCCTGATCGGTACCGATACCCTTGTGGAAATGCCAGCCAAGGAAATGCTGCGCGAGCGCCACGTCCGCCTCGGCCAGGCGCGAAACGATGGCGAAAGAACGCGCAAAGTCGCCCTGAGTAATGGCGACCACGGCCTTCTGGAGTTCCGAATCGTCATCCTGCATCGCGGGTCCTTTATGGGTTTCCGAGTAAATGTTTGAGTATAACCAACCGTGCACATAGGGATTCAACAGGAAGCGTGCGATAATTGCCCGCCCATGTCCAGGTTCGAGCCCCATGCACAGGCCAGGCGCCGCGCCGCACGGCTGATCGGCTTACTGAGCCGCCTGCCGCTGCCATTGTTGTACGGCATTTCCGATCTGCTGTTTCTGCTGCTGTTCCATGTGCTGCGCTTTCAGCGTCGGCTGATAGTGGGAAATCTCACACGTGCTTTTCCGGACAAATCCGGCACCGAGATTCGCAAACTCGCGGCGCGCAGCTACCGGCGCGCCCTTGATTTTCTTTTCGAGACCATCAAGGCGTGGCGTTTCGACACAGAGGCGCTGCGCCGGCACGTGCTCATCGAAAACCCCGAGCTGCTGTCCGAGCTGCTGCGCCGGCACAAGGTGGTGGTGGCCCTGACCTCGCATTGCGGCAACTGGGAATGGCTGCAGCTCGCCTGCGCGGCGCAGCTCGATGCGCGCCTTGCAGCCGTCTATAACCCGCTCAACCATCCCGGTGTCGATGCCCTGCTGCTGGAGCTGCGCGAGCGCTTCGGCAGCACGCTGGTCGATGCCGGCAACGCACTGCCGGCATTGATCGGGTTCGCCCGCGAGGGCGGCGTGATTGCGCTCAATGCCGACCAGGGGCCGCGGCCCGAGGACGACAAGTACTGGAGCGACTTTCTGGGGATCGAGACAGCTTTCTTTACCGGCCCGGAGAAACTGGCGCGCCTGTTCAAGGCGCCGGTGGTCTTCGTGGCGGTGCAGCGTTTGCGACGCGGCTGTTTTCGCGTCTGTTTTCAGCACCTGAGCCAACCCCCCTACCATCAAGCGGCCGGTGAAATCATGCAACCCTATGTGGAGGCGGTGCAACGGCAGATCCGCCGCGCACCCGAGGACTGGTTCTGGTTATACAAACGCTGGAAGTACAAAAAGCCGCTGTACGCGGACTAGCGTTCAATAAAGACCGCCAGCTGGCAGACCGTCGGATAGTCAAACAGGTCCGTTATCTCGACCCTGCCGGGAAAGGCGGTCTCGATATCCTCGTGCAGACCGACCAGCGTGAGCGAATCGGCACCCAGCTCAAACAGGTTGCGGTCCGCGCGGATGTCGTGCCCGGGAAAACGGCGGCGGCACAGTTCGAGCAGCTGCCGCTCGGTGCGGCTCGCGGCAAGCCCTGCCTGCGAACCGAGCGAAGCGGCATCCAGGTCGCCGAGCACCCGGTCGTAGTCACCCCCGCCAAAGGCCGCTGCGAGCCGGTAACGCTGCAGTTTGCCGCTGGTGGTGCGCGGCAGGCGATGCAGCGGGATCACCGCATGGGCGCGCAAGCCGGCGGTTGCGGCCAACGCCGCCTGTACCGCAGCCGCACGCGGCGCGAACGCCTCCAGTGAGCCGCGATGCTGCAGGAACACCAGCGAGCGGTCTTCAGCATTGTCGTCGCTGCGTATGGCGCTTACCGCCACTTTGCCGTGCTCCGCGCAACCCGCCGCCTCCAGCAACCGCTCCACGTCCTGCGGATACCAGTTCTGGCCCGCAGCGAAAAACACCTCTTTGACACGCCCGGTAACGACCAGGCCGCACTCGGTCATCACACCCAGGTCGCCGCTGTCGAGCCAGCCGTCGACAAAGCTGTCGCGGTCGCATTCCGGACAGCCATAATAACCGGCGGTGACACTGTCACCCCGTATCTGAATGTGACCGTGCGTGTTGTCGGGCAGCGTATTGCCCTGGTCGTCGGCGATCCGAAGTTGGCAACCGTCGACCGGGAACCCCAGACACACCAGTTCCCTGGCCTGCGGATCGGGCACCACCGTGTCACCGACCGCCCAGGTAGCGGCGCTTATCTGCACGGTCTGCAGACCACTGCCTGGCCGCGGAAAGCATACCGCCAGGCTCGCTTCGGCCAGACCATAGACCGGAAACATCGTTTCGCTCCCGAGGCCACTGCCGGCCAGCCACAGCAGAAAATCGCGGCAGGCTTTCGCCGCTACCGGTTCCGCGCCGTTGAACACCAGACGCACCGCCCGCAGGTCAAGTCCGTGCCCCGGCTTCGCCACGTTGTTGAGGTAGTGCTGATAACCGAAATTCGGGGAACACAGCAGGGTCGCCCGCGTAGCAGCGGCTTTCTCCAGCCACAGTGCCGGTCGGCGGACAAACGCTTCAGTATCCATGACCACCTGCTCCAGCCGGTTGAACAGGGGAACCAGGTGAAAGCCGATCAGCCCCATGTCGTGACTGAGCGGCATCCAGCTCAGGGTGCGATCACCCGCGCCGATATCGGCGCCGCGCGTGATGGCATGGAGGTTGGCCAGCAGATTGGCGTGGGTGAGCTGCACGCCCTTCGGTTCGCTGGTGGATCCGGAGGAAAACTGTATCAGGGCGAGGTCATCTGCCCGCGAGGCGTGCACGACAGCCTCGGCATCGATCGTCTGGATGTCTTCCAGCAGGCACAGGCGCTGTTCGAACCGCTGTGCGTCGCCCACAGACTGATTGAAACGCTGATAGAGCTGTCGCTCGCTGAGCAGCCAGGCGCCCTCAATACGCTCGCCGACACTTGCCAGCTTGGCCAGTGATGCGGCCTGCACGCCGGCCGACAGCGGAACCGGTATCATGCCGCCGAGTTGGCAGGCCCAGAAGGCATCAATGAAAGCACGATTGTTGCGCACGAACAGGATCAGCGCATCACCGGACTTCAGGCCGCGGCGCTGCAACCAGCCCAGCAGGCCGCGAGCGCGCGCCAGCAGCGCCGCGTAGCTGACCCGGTGTTCGCGGTCGCGACTGTGCACAAAGTGCACGCCGCGAGGTGTATCCGCAGCGCGCGACAACAGCTGCGCGAGTACGTTGACGTCAGGCACCCGCTCAATCCACCGGTGAAAACCTGAGACACAGGGGCGCACGCGGCCGCAGGTTGACGTCCGCTTCCAGTTCCACCGGCTGGCCGGCCAGCGGCTGCGGGCGCAGGCGAGCTGCCAGCACGGTCAGGTGAATCATCATCTCGGCCATGGCAAAGGATTCACCGATACAGTGGCGCGGCCCGGCCGAGAACGGCAGGTAAACATGGCGGTGGCGCTGCACCTGCTGTTCGGGTGAAAAGCGTGCCGGGCGAAATTCGTCCGGTTGTTCCCAGTAGGCCGGATGGCGGTGCAGCAACCAGCTGCAGATAAACACGTCGGTGCCCGCCGGCAGCTCGTAGCCCGCCAGCCGGTCGCCCTGTAATGACCGGCGCGTATACAGCCAGCCCGGCGGATACAATCGCAGTGCTTCCTTGATGACCTGCGCAACCGGCTGCAGTTTTTCCAGCGTGTCCCAGCCGGGTACGACGTCCGGTTCGACCTGTTGTGCCGCGTCGCTGAGCTGTTGAAAACTTTCCGGGTGAGCCGCCAGCAGGTACCAGACCCAGTTCAAAGACGCTGCCGTGGTTTCGTGTCCCGCCACGATCAGGGTGAGTATCTCGTCGATCAACTGTTTATCGGTCATCGGCTCACCGCTGGTGCGCTCGCGCGCCAGCAGGCAGTGGCTCAGCAGGTCCGCAGGAAACCGCTGTTCGCGACGCCTGGCCGAGATGATGTCGCGGATCGGCCCGGCGAGTGCGCGGAACCTGACGGCAAACTGCAGGTCACGCTGCCGCTGCTCGCTGACCAGTTGAAACGGTGAACGTCCATCGCTATCGACGACACCAGCAAGGTCCTGGGAAAACAGCGCGCCCAGCACCGCCATCAGCGTGGTTTCACTCACCGCCTCGGTGACATTGACCGGTTGGCCGGCACGCGCCGCCTGCAGCCAGCGTTCGGCCAGGGCGGTGGCCTCGCGGTGGTAAACCGGGAAAAAGGCTTCGACGGCGGGCCTGTGAAACGCCGACTGGAGCAGGCGCCGTTGCCGCCGCCACTGGTCGCCTTCGCTGGCCATGAGACCATTGCCCAGCAGCACCCGCACCCGCTCGATACCAATGCCCTTGGTATAGTTGCGGTGGTTGGAGACCAGGACGCGCCGCACGGCGTCCGGGTCGGTGACCACCCAGGTATCGGCCGGGCGCGACGCGGCGCGAACACGGTAACAGTCGCCGTAGCGTTGCCAGAGCGCGTGCATCCGCTGCAACTTGTCGTCGCCGGATTCCAGATCCAGCGGCGACTGCGGCCCCGGTGGAAGCCGGTCGCTGGCATTCACGATAGACACCTATCCCGGGTTCCTGCCTCAGCCCTCGAACCCCGCCGCCTTGTGGCTGCCGTCGCAGAAGGGCTTGTTGCTGGAATGGCCGCAGCGGCACAGACCGGCCTTGTTACGCGTGGCGGCAACCGTGCCGTCCGAACCGAGCAGCGTCATCGGCCCCCTGGCGATCAACATGGCATTCTCGCGCAGCGTGATTTTCAGCGGCCCGGCCGCCTGCCTCGCCTCGTCGGACTGTATATCGGCGAGCACAGCATCGTGCCTGAAACCCGCCTCCCGGTGGCTGCCATCGCAGAACGGTTTGCTGCCGGAGTGACCGCAGCGGCACAGCACAAGGTCGGCGGACTTTTCCAACAGTTGCCCATCGGCCGCGTAGACCTCGATATCACCGGTACACAGCAGGGGGCCGTTCGCCCTGACCTTGATGCGATTGTCCGAATTCAACGACTTCTCCTTTACAGCTTGAACAGCCCCTGCTGGGCCGGAAACACAACACCCCAAAGATACACGAATGCGCCTATCAGGAGCACACCGATCAGATTCAGCCACAGCCCCGCGCGCGCCATCTGCCGGATACCGATGCAGTGACTGGCGAAAACAATCGCATTGGGCGGCGTCGCCACCGGCAACATGAACGCGAACGACGCACACAGGGTCGCAGTCACCATCAGCAGAAGCGGCGACAGATGCAGGCCCTGCGCCAGCGCGCCGAGCACCGGCAGCAGCAGCGAGGCCGTCGCGGTGTTGGAAGTGAGTTCGGTAAGAAATATGACCATCAGTCCGACGCCCAGTATGACCAACGGTACCGGCACCCCCTGCAGCACCCGCAGTTGTTCGGCCAGCCAGATGGTCAGCCCGGTTTCGCTGAAACCCGCGGCCAGCGAAAAACCGCCACCGAACAGCACAATGATGTCCCAGGGGATACGCACGGCCGTCGGCCAGTCCAGCAAAGCGCCGCGCTGCCCGCCACCCGCGGGGATCACAAACAGCAGCAACGCCCCGCCCATGGCAATAGTCGAATCCTTAACCACTTCATAAGGCGCCCAGCCGATAAAACCCCTGCTGATCCACAACACGGCGACAGCCGCGAACACCCCTGCGACGCGTCTCTCCGCGACACTGATACATCCGAGTCCCAGAAGCTCGTCACGAATCTGTGAGGCCGATTCATGACACCTGACGTCACGCAAGCGAAATGCGACGTGGGTCAGGTAGAACCAGGTAACCGCCAGCATCAGCACGGACAGCGGCAAGGCAAAGCGCATCCAGGCGCCGAAATTCAGGTCGATGCCGTAGTTGCGATCGAGAACCCCGGCAAGCACGGCATTGGGCGGCGTACCGATCAGCGTCGCGACGCCGCCGATACTCGCCGCGTAGGCAATACCCAACAGCAGCGCAGTACTGAGCGGAGAGCCAAGGTGTTGATCGTCAGGCAGCAACTGTTTCAAGACCGCGAGGCCGATGGTCACCATCAACATGGCCGTGGCGGTGTTGCTGATCCACATGGACAGCAGTGCCGTCGCCAACATGAAGCCCAGCACCAGGCGAGCCGGACTGGTGCCTACCCGGGCGACGATATGCAGGGCGATTCGCCGGTGCAGATTCCAGCGCTCCATAGTAACCGCGATCATGAAGCCGCCCATGAAGAGATAAATCAGGTGGTTGGCGTAGGACTGGGTGACCGTGGACGCGGACATGATATTGAGCAGCGGGAACAGCACAATGGGTAACAGCGCGGTGGCCGGGATGGGGACCGCCTCGCTGATCCACCAGACGGCCATCCAGACCGCCACACCCAGCATGTACCAGGCGGGGGCGCTCAGTCCGGTCGGTACCGGCAGCAGCAGAAAAACCGCGAGCGCCGCCGGCCCTGCGGCGAGCGCCATCATGCGGGCAGTCATCCGCTGACGATATCGCAGCCGACGCCGGTGCCGCCCAGACCGCAGTAACCCGCGGGATTCTTCGCCAGGTACTGTTGGTGATCGTCCTCGGCATAGTAAAAGGCGGGTGCCTCCACGATCTCGGTGGTAATGGCGCCGAAACCGCGCGCCGACAGGCTGGCCTGATAGCGGCGTTTGCTGTCTTCCGCCAGCTGGTGCTGGGCGTCGCTGAACGTGTAGATAGCGGAGCGGTACTGGGTGCCGACATCATTTCCCTGGCGCATACCCTGGGTAGGATCGTGCGACTCCCAGAACAACCCCAGCAACTGTGCATAGCCGACCACCTGCGGATCGAACACCACCAGCACGACTTCATTGTGGTTGGTCATTCCCGAACAGACTTCCCGGTAAGTCGGGTTGGGCGTATCGCCACCGGCATAGCCCACGGCCGTGGCGCACACCCCCTCGCGTTCCCAGAAACGCCGTTCCGCACCCCAGAAGCATCCCATGCCGAACATGGCCTGTTCCAGGCCCTGCGCAAAGGGTGCCACGATGCGGTGACCGTTAACAAAGTGCGTGTCCGTCACCACCATCGGGGTATCGCGGCCCGGCAGCGCTTCAGCCGGATCGATCAGCCGGACAGTCTTGTACATGAACATAGTCAACCTCTCGCGTTTACCGCCCCGGGAAACGGGGCGCTGGACGGTACAAACAACCGATTCTTTTGGGTTATAGTCGAACTTCAGCCGCCATAGTAATGCATGATGCCCGCAAAACAAGAAACCCCCGACGCCCTGCTGTTTATCGCACCGGGCTGCCCTCACTGCCCGACGGTACTGACCGGGCTGGGCGAACTGGTCAAACAGGGACTGGTCGGACGGCTCGAGGTTATCAATATCGCGGTCCACCCCGACCGCGCCGAAGCGCTTGGCGTGCGTTCGGTGCCCTGGCTGAGGCTGGGTGAGTTCGAACTGGACGGACTGCATTCCCCGGCCGAGCTGCGTCATTGGGCGCAGCAGGCCAACACGGCTGAAGGGCTCGCCGAATTTTTTTCCGAACAGCTCAAGGGCGGCCGCCTGGCCAAGGTCACGGCGATGGTGGCAAGACAGCCGGAACGCCTGTCCGCGCTGCTGGCGCTGGCCGCAGACCCGGACGCGGAACTGCCGGTGCGTATCGGCGTCAGCGCGGTCGTCGAAGAGCTGGCGGGCAGCGAAGCACTGCTGGCCCAGCTCAAGGCGCTGAAGCGGCTCGCCGCCAGCGGCGACCCGCGCGTACGCGCCGATGCCTGTCACTTCCTCGCGCTTACCGCGAGCCCCGAGGCGCTACCCGCGCTTGAAGCGCTTGCGACCGACGAAGCGCGCTCGGTGAGCGACATCGCGCGGGAGTGTCTCGCGGAACTCCGCGAAAACATGTAACGGTAACCCCGGGCCCGGGAGCCTGTTGCATACCGGCGAGCTGACGCAACAGCAGAGGCAAAACCGCCTGCCCCGAAACGAAGTCTGCCGTTTCGTGCTGCCGGATATCTCAACAAAAACTGATCCGGGTCAACACGCGCGCCACCGGGACCCTATAAAAATGAAACCTGGCGCCTGCGCGCGCATTGTCCGGACGAAACTGACCCGACGGAGACAGCCCATGAACGGTAATGCCAGCTATATCCGCTTCTTCAACGAAATCGGCATCGAGGATGTGCCGCTGGTCGGCGGCAAAAACGCCTCCCTCGGTGAGATGTACAAGGAACTGAGCCCGCAGGGCATCAAGGTCCCCAATGGATTCGCCACCACCGCCGCCGCCTACCGCTATGTGCTCGATGCCGCCGGGCTCTGGGACGAGCTGCATCAGTTGCTGGACAATCTTGATCCGGACAATGTCACCCGGCTTGCCGAATGCGGCGCCCGGGCGCGCTCGCTGGTCTACGGCGCGCCTTTGCCGGACGACCTGAAACGGGAACTGCTGGATGCCTATAAGAAGCTGCAGAGCGAATACGGCGAGGACATGAGCGTGGCGATCCGCAGCTCGGCAACCGCGGAAGATCTGCCCACTGCCAGTTTCGCGGGACAGCAGGACACCTACCTCAACATTCGCGGTGAAGCCGAGTATCTGGACGCCTGCAAACGCTGTTTTGCCAGCCTGTTTACCGACCGCGCCATTCACTACCGCCTTGACAACGGCTTCGATCATTTCAAGGTCTCCCTGTCCATCGGCGTCATGAAAATGGTGCGCTCGGACCTGGCAGCCTCCGGCGTCATGTTTTCGCTCGACACCGAAACCGGCTTTCGCGACGTGGTCTTCATTACCGCCGCCTATGGTCTGGGCGAGAATGTGGTGCAGGGTGCGGTGGATCCCGACGAGTTTTACGTACACAAACCCACCTTCGAACAGGGCCATCGCGCCGTCCTGCGCCGCTCGCTGGGCAGCAAGAAAGTGAAAATGATCTATGGCCGGGGGCGCACTCGCGAAGCCACGCGTAACGTGCCCACCTCCAATGCCGAGCGCGCCCGGTTCTGCATCAGCGATAGCGAGGCACTGCAGCTGGCCGATTACGCCATCAAGGTCGAGAAGCATTACAGCCGCAAAGCCGGTATCGACCGGCCCATGGATATGGAATGGGCCAAGGACGGCATAGACAACGAGCTTTACATGGTCCAGGCAAGGCCGGAAACGGTCGCATCGCAGCGCAAGGGCGCGATACTCCGGGAATACCGCCTCGAGGAGCATGCGACCCCGGTCATCGAGGGACGCGCCGTAGGTGGGCGGATCGCCGCCGGTACAGCGCGCGTCATCGAACGACTGGAGCAGCTCGGCACGTTCCGGCCGGGAGAGGTACTGGTTTCCGACACCACCAACCCGGACTGGGAGCCGGTGATGAAAACCGCGGCCGCCATCGTCACCAACCGGGGTGGACGCACCTGCCATGCGGCCATTATCGCCAGGGAACTGGGGATTCCGGCAGTGGTCGGCTGCGCTTCGGCCACCGAACTGATAGCCAACGGTGATCCGGTAACCGTCTCCTGCGCCGAGGGCGAAATCGGTCGTGTCTACCCTGGTCTTCTGCACTTTGCCATCCAGGAAACCGACCTGTCCACGCTGGCGCGGCCGAAAACCGAAATCATGATCAACCTCGGCAACCCGGAACTGGCATTCCAGACCTGCCAGCTGCCCAACGACGGTGTCGGACTGGCGCGTATGGAATTCATTATCAACGAATACATCAAGGCGCACCCGATGGCCCTGCTCCACCCGGAACGCGTAGAGGACAAGCGCGAGCGCGCAGCCATCAGCGAACTGATCGCAGGGCACGAAAGCGCCGCCGACTACTTCGTGCAACGCCTGTCGGAGGGTGTGGGCACCATCGCGGCGGCCTTCTATCCGAAACCGGTGGTGGTGCGCATGTCGGATTTCAAGACCAACGAGTATGCCAGTCTGCTCGGCGGGCGCTGGTTCGAACCCGAAGAAGCCAACCCCATGCTGGGTTTCCGCGGCGCCTCGCGCTACAGTCACCCGGCATACGCCGAAGGTTTCGCGCTGGAATGCGCGGCCGTGAAATCGGTGCGCGAGCGCATGGGACTGGTCAACGTGATACCGATGATTCCCTTCTGCCGGCGCGTGGAAGAAGCCGAACGGGTGACAGCGACCATGGCCGGGCACGGCCTGAAGCGCGGCGACAATGATCTGCAGCTCTACATGATGTGCGAGATCCCCAACAACGTCATCCTGATCGACCAGTTCGCCGAACACTTCGACGGTTTCTCCATCGGCTCCAACGATCTCACCCAGCTGACCCTGGGTGTCGACCGCGATTCCGCTATCGTCGCCTTCGAATTCGACGAACGCGACGCGGGCGTTAAGGAAATGATTCGTCTTGCCGTGGACGGCGCCCGGCGCAACGGCCGCCACTCCGGCCTTTGCGGGCAGGCGCCCTCGGACTATCCCGAGATGGCCGAATATCTCGTCTCCATCGGTATAGATTCCATGAGTCTGAACCCGGATACTGTACTGGCCACCACGCGGCGAATCCTCGAGGTGGAAAAACAACTGGGAGTCAGCAGAGCACCGTGACCGACAAACATCAGCGACCCGAGGTTCCCGAGCCGGCCCGCGCCGAAAAACGCGAAGAGGACCTGCCCTGGCACCAGCCGAAATCGCCGCACGAAGATCCCGCAGCACCGGCCAAAATCGAAAAAATCCTTGCCAGTCGCAGCTATATCCAGGCGGATCAGGACCCGGATTTCCTCAGCCGGGATGACGCGCGCGGTGTACGCCTGCAGGTCGACTACCTGAAGCCCGAGCTACTGCTGAAAGACCATGGCGTCGAACAGACCATCGTGGTGTTCGGCAGCACGCGCATCCTTGAGCCGTCGGGAGCAACGCGCAAGGTTGCACACCTGCAGGCAGCTCTGGCAGCCGACCCCGATAACAGTACCCTGAGACACCGCCTGTCCATCGCCGACCGGGTTCTGGAGAAAAGCCGTTACTACGACATCGCGCGGGAATTCGGCGAACTGGTCGCCCGCTCGGGAAAGGGTCCTCTGGATACGCGCCTGGTGGTGATGACCGGCGGCGGCCCCGGCATCATGGAAGCGGCCAACCGCGGTGCACACGACGTCGGTGCAAAGACCGTCGGCCTGAACATCAGTCTGCCGCATGAGCAGTACCCCAATCCCTACGTGACACCGGAACTGACCTTTCACTTCCACTACTTTGCGCTGCGCAAACTGCATTTCCTGCAGCGCGCCAAGGCGCTGGTGGCCTTCCCCGGGGGATTCGGCACCTGTGACGAGCTGTTCGAGACGTTGACGCTGATCCAGACACGCAAGATCAGTCCCTTGCCCGTGGTTCTGGTGGGGGAAAGCTTCTGGCGCAAGGCTTTCGATGTCGACTTCATGGTTGAAGAAGGTGTCATCGATCCGGAGGATCGCCAGCTGTTCTGGTTCGCCGAAACGGCCGAGGCCATCTGGGAGGGCATCCAGTGTTGGCATGAAAAAAGCGGCGCCCCGCTTTTTCAGGCAAACAACCACTAGCCGGTGACGCCGGCGCCGCGCCGGTTAAGCTAACAAACTTACGTCACACAACGACAGGACGAACGAACTCATGAAAATCTCTTTCCACGGCGCAGACCGAACCGTCACCGGTTCCTGCCACCTGGTCGAGTGCAACGGCAAACGCGTGCTCATCGACTGCGGCCTCTACCAGGGCGGACGGGAAATCGATGAGGAGAACAGCGCTGACTTCGGCTTCGACCCCGCCGACATCGATTTCCTGCTCCTGACCCACGCACACCTGGACCACTGCGGTCGCATCCCCCTGCTCGCCCGGCGGGGTTTTCGCGGTGAAATCATCACCACTGCCGCCTCCTGTGAACTGGCCAGGCTGGTGATGCTCGACGCGGCTCACATCCAGGAGGAGGAAGCCGGTTACAGGCAACGCAAAGCCTCCCGCCACGGCAAACGTGTCGATGCCATAAACCCGCTCTACACCACGCTGGATGCCCTGAACGCAATGGATTTCTTCGGCCGCAAGGCCAGCTACGGAGCACCGTTGACGCTGGCGCCGGGGATCCGCGCAACCTTCAGCAACGCCGGCCATATCCTTGGCTCGGCCAGCGTTTTTCTGCAGCTCGACGAAGACGGTCGCGAGTGCTCGGTGCTGTTTTCCGGCGATCTGGGCTATTCGGGACGCGTGATCCTGCGCGATCCGGCCGGGCCGCCGCACGCCGATGTTGTGGTGATGGAAACCACCTACGGCGACCGGCTGCACAAGGCACTGGAGCCATCGGTCGGCGAACTCTACGAAGCCATCAGCGACACTTTCCGACGCGGCGGCAACGTGGTGATTCCAACCTTCGCCCTCGAGCGCACGCAGGAAATTCTCTATCACCTGCGTGAAGGCGCCGAAGCCGGTCGAATCCCGCCCACCGCCCACGTTTTTCTCGACTCGCCGATGGCGATTTCCGCCACCGAGATATTCAGGCGTCACCCCGAATGTTACGACGCCGAGGCCGCCAAACTGTTCAAGCAGGGGCGCGATCCGTTCATGCTGCGCGGTCTTAGCTTCACGCGCGAGACCGCCGATTCCATGGCCATCAACCGTATCCATGGTGGGGCGGTGATCATGGCCGGTTCCGGCATGTGTACCGGCGGCCGCGTCCGGCATCACCTCAAACACAACCTGTGGCGGCGCGATTGCAGCATCGTGTTTGTCGGCTTCGCGGCGCGCAACACGCTCGCGCGGCGCATTATCGATGGTGCGGAAACGGTGCGGATTTTCGGTGAAGACATACCGGTGCGGGCACGTATCTACACCATCGGCGGTTTTTCCGCCCACGCCGACCAGGCGGAACTGCTGGCCTGGTACCGGAAGACCGGCTCACCGCGCACGACCTTCCTGGTGCACGGTGAAGAAGACGCCATGCGAGGTTTTGCCGAACAACTCGGTGGCGTGCACGTTGAAATGCCGGAAACCGGCCAGGTGTATCCGCTCTGACGGTCGGCAGCCGCTTAAAGTGGTGCCCCGGTAACCGGATCGTAGAGGACTACCGCGACAGTCTGCCGGTTGTGACGCGCTTCGATACGCAGGCTCATGCCCGGTTGTCGAAGACCGGCGGGTTGTCGACGGCCAGCGTATCGTCAAGCTGCAGCATTATCCAGTAAACCAGGGCGTGACAGACGCCCCGCTCACGTATGGGAACATCCAGTCGCACACTGCGCGGCATCGCCGACGACAAACTGGAAAACCTCTGCAGCTACGAGCCTAGAACAGCGACAACTGGGGAGGCAGTTCGGCCGGCCGCCTGAAAAGGGCACAGTCGAAATCCGGCATGCCAGGAAAATCCAGGCGTTTCAGCGCGCGCCTGAATCGCTGCCGGATAACATCGGCAAAAACCCCGGTACCGGTCATACGCCGGCCGAAGGCGGCATCGTTGTCGCGACCGCCGCGCATGTCGCGGATACGGTTCATGACGTGCTGAGCCTTGCCGGGAGCATGGTACTCCAGCCATTCCCGGAACAGATCTTTCACTTCGTGCGGCAGACGAATTATGGTATAGCCGACTGTCAGAGCGCCGGCATCCCGCGCGCGAGCAAGCACCGCCTCGATATCGCTGTCATTCAGAAACGGGATCACCGGTGCCATAAGCACACCGACCGGAATTCCCGCCTCCGCGAGCCTGCGGACAACCTCCAGACGACGCTGCGGTGCCGCCGCCCGCGGTTCTAGGCTGCGCGCCAGGTGTTTGTCGAGCGTAGTGACCGACACCATCACGTGCGCCAGACGCTGTGCCGCCATGTCGCCGAGGATATCGAGGTCGCGCTCGATCAGCGCCGACTTGGTTACCATACCGACGGGGTGACGGTGTTCGCGCAGCACTTCCAGCAAGGAGCGGGTAATACCCAGCCGGCGTTCAACCGGCTGGTAGGCATCCGTGTTGACACCCAGCGCGATGGGCTGGCAGCGATACGATTTGGCCGAAAGCTCGCGCCGCAGCAAGCTCGCCGCGTCGGGCTTGTAGAAAATGCGGGTTTCGAAATCCAGCCCCGGCGAACATCCCAGGTAGGCATGAGTGGGGCGCGCAAAACAGTACACACAGCCGTGCTCGCAACCGCGGTAAGGATTGATGGATCGGTCGAAGGGCACATCCGGTGAGCAATTGTAAACAATCACGGAACGACTATTGTCCCGGTACACTTGCGTGCGCAGGCGAGGGTCGACTTCGGCTGCGTCCCAGCCGCAGTCGACCGCCTCGCTCGCATACTGCTCAAACCGGTTGTCAGGGTTGCTCAGCGCCCCCCGCCCCGGGTCCGGATTAATCTGTTTGCCCAATGTGCCGATATCCTGAACGCTGGTCCGCCGCATGGACGAACCCCTGTATTAATATACAGTATTTTCCCCGGGGTGCACGGGAGCTGCAGGGACGCCCGACCCCACGAGTCGCTTATCCGGGGATATGTTTTTCTTATAATCAATTGATCTAGCGTGTAAAAAACAAGTCGCGCGGGCGGCAAAGGCAACGATTCTTGATTAAGATCATATCGGCCCGCCGGCGAGTCTGTTTTCATACGCGCAGTTGACCGGAACATCTGGAGAGTACCGCACATGAACAGCCTCAGTATCGGCATTTCCGCCATTTTCGCTATTCTGGCCACGGCGTTTGGCGTGCTTCTGCTCGCCGCCATTCTCGGCAATCAGAAAACCGCAAGGCGCTACCGGAAGGAGATTGGCGAAAGATTGTCGAATCTGCGTCTCTCGCGGATGCTGGCGCGGCACCACATCGATCGCAACAGCTATCTGCACACCCAGCCGGTGCTCGACATCGAACAGCAGATGAAACGTTGTTCCAGCTGTGCCCACACCGTGCGCTGCGACGACCTGCTGGCGGCAAACGGCGATGCGGATACCTCTTTTTGCGATAACGACGACGAGCTGCAGGCGATCAAACGCGGGAATGAAGCGGCCTGAGAGTGCGCCGCAACGTCGTCATTGCACGCAGGTGCGGCATAGCTTGCCGGGCCTGCGATAACCGTGGCGCATACCCGCACTACAGCCAGCGCACCAGGTAGAACAGATACTGCCCTTCCGAGGATTTTGACGGACCGGCAACAATGGCGGCGTGCCGGTGGTGCTCAGGATCGGCCGCGGCGCGGGCCGCCTCCTCCGTTTCCATGATCTCGATGCAATTGGCCGATAAGCGCTTTTTCTTTTTCGGCGCGTAGACAACGGCAAACTGCTCCTGCACCACACCGCCCCGGTCCATCATCAAGCCACGGATGGAGACTCCCATGTCAGCTGCCGAAGCCGCACCCGCCACCGCCGCAGCAGGGACCGGATGCGCAGGGCGGCACGGACTCGCCGAGACTGCCGCTTTTCACGATCTGGCCGCCCGTCGCCAGGCGTTGCACGGCACTGTCTCCCGGTGTGTCGCCGACGTTCATACCGACATGGGCACACAGTTCGCCCCAGGTGTAGAGGACTTCGCTCATACGGTGTTTGACTTCCACCACGCGGCCGTTGGCTTCACAGAGATAGTCATAGGTTGGCATTTTCGTTCCTCTTCCGTCTCAATGTTCAGACTATTATCGCCGGCACCCGGCCGGGCGGGGAAGCAATATTAGCAACTGGTTATACACAGCAAAACCGGTTGCACGATGTTTACAGGCCCAAACGCATCCCGGCTCCCATCGAGCATCAGATATATATTATAACTATTTGTTGAATAATATCTTTTATATCTGATTAAAAAATAACCGATTTGAAGTGCAATACGGCGTGGAGCATACAAAACGTTGTTCACGCTGAATCATCCACAGAGTTATCCACAGAAAATGTGGATAACTCTGCGCTCACGTCACCGGCAACGGCGCATCACCGACTGCGTTCCTGCACCACCACCCAAGGCGCGACCACCACGGCCCACAGTTCCGGCTGGCACTCAGCCCAGCGCTTTGCCATTGCCGTACCAAGATGTTCGACTTGACCGGCACGGATCCAGCCTTTCACAGCCGTCTTGTCGTCATTGGCGAGACCGGTCGCCACC
>JAJDOI010000031.1 GCA_022340245.1 Thiogranum sp. | reverse complement strand
GTCGGGATAGAGACCCTCGCGCTCGGAAATCCCGGCAGCATTGTCGAGAAAATCGCTCAGCGCAGCATAGTTCTCAAATTCATACCGGCATTCGAGGCGTGCCGGACGCGGTCTTTCCTGCCATTGATGAGTCATTGTTTGTCTCACTGTCTGTTGCTGTTACCGGTCAGCCGCTGGCGCGTCGCGCCGTGCGCCCGGCAGTCGGGCTGTCGAGTTCCTGCAGCCATTGCAGCAGTTCCTGCGCGTGGTCCTGCTCTTCCGCGAACAGCGCCTGGAAGAACACGCGGTCGTCGTGACTGCCGATCCGCGCACCGTGCGCCGCCGCATCGGCGTACAGCTGCACCACCTCCTTCTCGAACGCGAAGCCGGCCTGCAGCAGCGAGCGCAGGTCGCCGCCGAGCTGTGCGGGTCGCAGCTGCGACGCGCTGGGGGCGACGCCAAGAGCCAGCATCCGCGCGATGATCCGCTCGACATGCTGCATCTCCTCGTGCGCCTCGTTGCGCAGCCGACGCGCCGGTTCGTCCAGCCCCCAGGTCGCGACGAGTCGCGCCTGGGTGCTGTACATTTGAACCGCCGACAGTTCCAGGCTCAGGGCACGGCCCAGGTAGCCCAGGATACCGTGATCGCTGCGTGGCGCCGGCATCAGACCGCTTCAGACATCCGCCTGTGACTACCGTCTCAGGCGGCGCGTGCCGAAGAGGACTCGCCGCCGGTCGGCAGCACCGGTTCGACCTCGCGGTGCGGACGCGCAATGATGTGCGCCGCGACCAGGCCGTCGCCGACCCGTTCGCAGGCATCGGCGCCCGCGCGCACAGCGGCGTTGACCGCACCTGTCTCGCCGCGCACCAGCACGGTCACGTAACCGCCGCCGACGAACTCGCGTCCGATCAGGCGCACTTCAGCCGCCTTGGTCATCGCGTCAGCCGCCTCGATGGCGGGCACCAGTCCACGCGTTTCGATCATACCCAGTGCAATTCCGTAGTTTTCGCTTGCCATAGTCTATTCTCCGTTAAGGAAGTTAGGATTCATACCCCGGTCGCCGCGGCCAGGCGCGGCTGCCGTTGTCATTGTTTGTCGAGTACCGGCTCGACCTCACGGTGCGGACGCGCAATGATGTGCGCCGCCACCAAACCATCGCCTACGCGCTCACAGGCATCGGCACCGGCACGCACCGCCGCGTTCACCGCCCCTGTTTCACCGCGCACCATCACGGTGACATAACCGCCGCCGACGAACTCGCGCCCGATCAGGCGGACTTCGGCGGACTTGGTCATGGCATCCGCGGCCTCGATGGCGGGCACAAGCCCGCGCGTCTCGATCATGCCCAGTGCGATACCGTAGTTTTCACTTGCCATCGTTGTGTCTCCTGCTGACTTGCGTGGTTGCCGTTGCTATCTCAAACCGTCGCCGGTGCTGTCCCGGACGAAGCGGGCGACGTTCCGGATTCTTCGTTCCAATAATCGATAATGCCGCCGATCGTCAGGTCGGTGAGAACCTCGAAGTCCCCCGCGGCATAACGCGCCGCCGACCCGCTGACCGTAAATACGTGGTTGCCGCGAAGCGCACCCACCGGGTCGACCGCCACCTGGCGTTTACCGTTGGCATCGCACAGCACGCGCAGGCTGACCTGCTTGAGTCCGTCGACCCGGCGCGTGCACACCAGCGGCGATTCCACCTGAAAGATCTCCATCAGTTACCTTCCTGCGGCGGCCAGTGGTCGATAATGCCGACGATGGTCAGATCGCTCGGATATTCCTTGCTGCCGGCCGCTTCGCGCGCCGCAGAGCTGCCGACACAGATCACCCAGTCACCGGGAATGCAGCCGACCGCGTCGACCGCTACTGAGCTCGCCGAACCGTCGCGCACCACCTGCAGGTGCTTGTGCTCCAGGCCGGGAATACGGTTGGTCGCGACCAGCGGCCTTTCCACCTGACAGATCTTCATCAGTGCCCTCCCGCCGCGGATTCGACGTTGGCCGAACAGGCCAGCACCTCGATCGGCGCATCCTCATTACAATCCCGCATGACCTGCATCACGTGCAGCATGCCGCGCTGAGCCAGACCCGCGTAGCGCGCCTGCAGGGCCTCGGTTATCCGCTGGCAGTGTTCGATGGCCCTTTCGCGGGCGCCCGGCACCTGGCCGTGGTAGTCGAAGCGCACCACCACCGGAACCGGCAAGCCGTGGCTGACATTCAGGCCGGTGAAGATTTTTATGCCGACGTCGAGATCCTGGGTGGCCTCCTCGACCGTATCGAGGTAGGCAAAATACATCAGGTTGCGCAACTGGATTTCCTCGAATCCGACGCCGGCGCCGATGAAGCGCTCGGCATGGCCGATGTCCGCGTAGTGCCGGCCGTGATAACTGCGCACGTAGGCAATCTGGGAAAAGTTGTTTTCGATCAGTCGTTCGACAAGTTGCGCCATGCCGGGCGCAATATCGGCCGACACCGCGCGCACGGCATCGCCAATGGCACGGATCGCCTGCGCCGCGGGCTGGCGCGCCGTGGCACCGAACAGCTCCAGGGTATCGATATAACGGTCCAGATCGATGCCACCCTCGCCGCCGGGAATATGGACACGGATCGCGTCGGTGTCTGTGTCGACACCGATCAGCAGCAGGTCGATCGACGCGCCGCAGCAGAAACTGTTCTCGATCGCGCGCTGGAAATCGATCAGCTTGCCGAGACCGGCACTCGCTGCAAGCGCATCGTCCGAACCGTGCGCCGCGCAGCCCTGGTGTTGCGGATCCACCGAGCTGAAGTGATACACCACCACTTTCAGGTAGCGGGTGGGCGCGTCGGCGGTATTCGGTCGGCCCTCGCGGTAGCGCAGCATCTCGGTCTCGACCCATTTCTGGATGCTGTCCTCGATATCGAACATCGCCCCGGCATAGGACTTGCGACGCACCGCGCGGTGCGGCAGGCGCAGCACGTAGCGGATGACGTGTGCCAGGCGGCCGTCCGCGCACGGCGATATATCCAGTGTATGGAAGCCGCAGGACTGCAGGAATGCGTCGAACTCACCGGCGGCGTCGACGGCCAGCGGGTCGGCAGTGAAGAACGCATCGCAAAAACGCCGGTAGGTCGCGAACACACACCAGGCGAACAGGCGGCGCATATCCAGCTGCTCGACCCAGGCGTCGGACAGGATCTCCGCGGGCAGCTCGAAGCCGAGCGCGCGGCGCGCTATGTCCTGCGCCCGGGTTTCGAAATCCTCTTCGTGCTGCAGCGCGGAAATGCGCTTCAGGGTCGGCACGATGGCGTCGAAGGCGGTTTTCACGCTGCGCTCGTAGTCGTGCAGTCGCGCGTTCTCCTGCTCGCGGCACAGCACGTGCGTTGCCTGGCCCGGCGTGCGCATACCGGCTCCGGCGGCGCTGCCGACGGCGCCGGGACGGCGCAGCGGCGCGGTCCCGACGGGTCGGGTCCGGCGTCCGATGGATTGATTGTATGCGCGTTGCATCGTCATCTATCCCCGTTCAGCCGCGCGCCCCGCCCGAGTAGGTGACCAGCGCCCCTTTCTCGGTGTTGCCGCTGCCACCGGTCACCTTGCTCACCGGATCCGGCAGATCCTCGTTGCGTGCACCCGCCGAGCGTGCCGCCATGGCGATCATCGGCCCGCCCCGACGGGTCTGGTTGCGGGCCATGGCAGACTTACCTTCGGTACCGGTAACGCGGTCGCCGCGATCCCAGTCGTCGCCGGTGATTTTCTGGCCGGCGTCAATGCCTTCGCCGGTAATGCGCGATTTAACGCGACCGTCGAGCATCGGCGCTTCGGCCGGCAGCTCGCGAACGCCGTTATCCGGGCGGCCGAAACGCGCCTCTTCGGTTCCGGTCACCTTACCGGTGGCCATGCCGAACGGCCCGGTGATCTGACCCTGTTCGTAACGCAATCCCGTCACGCCGCCACCGGCCGGTCCGTCCGCTGCGTGCATCGGGGCAACGACACTGAACTGCCCCCAGGGTGTGCCGTCCAGCGGCTGGGGAAAATCGGGACTGCCGGGATCCGCCGCACTGGCCGGACAGGCCTCGGCAACCTGGTCGGCGCCGACATAGGGCGTGCCGCTGACCGTCTCGCAGGCGCCCTTGCCGTCGCCGGTCATGGTGCCGCCGACCGATGGCTGCTGGCCGGTCATGACCGCACCGGCCGCGCGCCGGCTGCGACGCATCCGCGCCTCGGCAGTCTGCGCCTGGTCCGGTTCGCAGTAGGCACGATACTGTTCCTCGCCCGCATACGGCGTACCGGTGATGGCTTTGCAGGTTCCCGGCTCATCGCCGGTCACGCGTCCCGAACGGCCGGTCATGGTACCGGTCACTGTCTCGCCGACGTGCGTCCTGGACTGGCCGACCTTGGCGTCCTTCGGCGCAGGCATGGCACTGCAAAACTGCTGGTACTGTTCCTGGCCGATATAGTCGTCGCCGGTGATGCCGCGGCAGGACCCGGCCTCGTCGCCGGTCATGCGCTCGCGCCGGCCGACCATTGTGCCGGTCACGCCGCCACCGCGCAGCGTTGCGCTGCGTCCAACCTTGGCCGGTGCGTTGCCGTCGCCCAGCTGCATGTATTGCGTGCCGGTCAATTCGCGCTGCGCGCCGACTTCATCGCCGGTCACCCGCTCGGAACGCCCCACGTTGTTGCCTGTTACGCTCTTGCCCTTGCGGGTTTCGGTACGCGTGACCTTGGCCGGACCGGCTTCGCTGCGTGTGCCGCAGAAAGCTTCGGCCTGATCGGCGCCGACATACTCGGTGCCAGTGACACGTTTGCAGGTGCCAGGCTCGTCGCCGGTGACCCGGCCGCTGCGACCGACACGGTTGCCGGTTACGCTGTTGCCGCGCGCGGTCGGACTGACACCGATGCGGCGCACGCCCTTGCCCGGCTCGCTCTGGCAGAAGTCGCGGAAGATATCCGCGCCCATATATTCGGTGCCGGTGATCGCCCGGCAGGTACTCGCTTCGTCGCCGGTCACCTCAGGGCTGCGGCCGACCATGGTGCCGGTCACGGTCTGGCCGTGCGTGGTCTCGCTGGCTCCGACTTTCCAGGGCGCATCCTGGGCGGCCGCCGCGGCCTTTTCAGGACGCTGGCGCTTGCGTCCGCACGGTTCCGACTTTTTCTGTCCGGCGCCGCCACGCTTGCTGCGCTGCTCACGCAGGGCACGTGCCAGTTCACGACCCGACATCTGCGGGTTCGTCGCCCGCGCGGTCTGCGCGGCGCTCATGCCGGCACTGCTGAGTCCCGCCTTGCCGCGCGAAGACTGCGCGCGGCGGCGTGCCAACGAGGCGGCCCGGCCGGGATTGGTTGCTACCGACGGACGCCGAGCACTGCGGGGTCTGGCACGCCCGTTCGGCGTCGCCGCTGCGGCCGGCGCCATTGCCGCCGTCGCTTCCCGCCCGCCCTTGCAGCCGCAGGCGCAACCTTCAGGCTTCGCTGCCGCCGGCGGCGCGACTGCCGCAGGAGTGTCCTTGGGCGCCTGATCGCTGCGCACACGATCGCTGCTCTGTACTGCAACCTTGCCGCGACTCGACATGGCCTGGCGACGCGCCAGCGAAGCGGCTCGACCGGTGGTCGCTGTGGCCGCCGACGTGCGCACCGGTGTGCGCGCTGCCGGTGCCGACTGTGTCGGCGCTGCGGTTGTGGCCGT
>JAJDOI010000192.1 GCA_022340245.1 Thiogranum sp. | reverse complement strand
GTGGCGTACCGGCGCCATTGATGTGGTGGTGGTCAATAGTGCGGAAAGTCTCAGTAATCTGGTTGACATGCTCGGTGAGTCGGGCAGCGCCCTGTTGCGCCAGACGCCCCTGGTCGTGGCCAGCCCGCGGCTGGTGCCACTGGCGCAGTTGCTGGGACTCAGGCAGGTGCCGGTGGTTGCCGAGAACGCCACCGATGATGCCGTGCTGCGGGCGCTTGTGCGGTGGCGGGACGCCCCGGCGCAGTGATTGCCTCGCCGGTCGCGGGCGCAGAAATCAAAAATCAGCTAGCATGTGGATATGAGTGAAACCGATTCTCCCGCTGTCGCCGAGCAGGCGCAGACGTCTGCCGTCCCGGTGAGCGACAAGCCGCCAGCCGAGCGTCATGCGCGCGCTTCGGGTCTCCCACTGGCGATGGCCCTGGCGTCGCTGATAGTCAGTATCGGGCTTGCGGTGGCAGCCTATTTCATCTGGTACCAGGTACAACAGCTGAGTCGGCAGCAGGCCGTTGTCGAGGCCGGGGTCAGCGATCGCATTCAACCCCTGCGAGCGTCACTGGATGGTGTCAACCGGGCGTTGCGCGACGAGCGTGCGGCGGTGGACGCGAAGATTCGCAAGGTCGACGAAGATCAGCAGAGCATCAGCCATCGCATCAGTACACTGGCAGCGATAATCGGGCGCAGCGAAAGCGGCTGGACGCTGGCTGAGGTGGAGTACCTGCTGCGCATCGGCAACCAGCTTCTGCAACTGCAGCGCGATACGAATGCCGCTGCAAAGGCTTTGGAGGCCGCCGATGAGCGTCTGCGTGAATTCGCCGATCCGCATTACCTCGATGTGCGCGAACAGATCGCCCGCGACCTCGAGGCCGTCAAAGCCGTGCCTGAAGTGGATGTCGATGGACTGGCGGTGACGCTGGGCGCGGCAATAACAAGCGTCGACCGGCTGCCCGTAGCGGGTACCCACTATCAACCGGTGAGCCATTTGGATAAGGACAATGGCGTGGCGGCGGGCACCACGGCGAAAAATATCGACGAGCTGGGCAAGGTTGTCTGGGCGTCACTTTCCGAGCTGTTCCGTCTGCGCGAACACGACAAACCCGTGGGCCCGATGCTGCCACCCGAACGCGAGTATTTCCTGCGCGAGAACTTCAGGTTGCAACTGGCTGCCGCGCGCCTGGCGCTGCTGCGCAACGACGCTGCCCAGTATCAGGCAGCGCTGCACACGGCGACTGAATGGCTGGTCGGCTATTTCGACCCTGCTGACACCAGCGTGCAGCAGCTGAAAAGTCGGCTCGAAGCTATCGCCGCGGTCGATATAGCCCCGAAGCTGCCCGATGTATCCGGCGCGCTGCGCCTGTTGCGTCAGCAAATGCGGCTCAGCGAACAGCAGGAAGTGTTGCCCGTCGTTCCAGCCAAGGAGGCCACGGATAGTGGTGCGCAGCCGCACACCGTCGATCAACCAGACAGCGGCGGGTCGTCGCAGTGAAATGGCTGCTGCTGGCACTGGTGGCCCTGATCGGCTCGGTGACGGTGGCGCTGGTGGCATTGCCGGACCCTGGCTACGTGCTCATCGGCTACGGCAAGTACAGTGTGGAGACCACGCTGCTGGTGTTCGCCGTGGTTCTGCTGCTGGCCTATTTCGGGTTGCGTGGGCTGGCCGGTCTATGGCACGTGCCGGTGCGGGTTCACCGCTGGGAACAGCGCCGCGAGGACCGACGCCTGCAGCGGTGGTTCGATGAAGCCACTCAGGCGCTTTCTGAAGGGCGTGTCGAACGTGCCGAACGGCGGCTTGCACGCTTGCTGAAGTCGGGCCAGGCGCCGCTACAGGCCTACCTGTCAGCGGCGCAAGCCGCCAGCCAGCTTGGTGCAGATGAGCGCCGCGATCAGTATCTGCAACTGGCGCTGAGGCGTCAGCCCCAGGCGGAGCCGAGCGTTCTTATTCACCAGGCGGAGCTGCAGCTGGCCAACAAGCAGAGCGACCAGGCACAAACTACGCTCGCGCGCCTGCACAAGCTGTTGCCGAACAACCCCGCCACGCTGCGGCTGGAGATGCAGCTATACGTGCAGCAACACGACTGGCCACGGTTGCGCGAGTTGTTGCCGGCGTTACGCCGGGCCCAGGTGCTCGATCATGCGCGCTGGCAGAAGCTGGCGGTGCAGGTCTACCGGGAACAGGTGCTGGCGTTTTCGTCGGCGAGCGACCTCGACGGATTGAACGCCGGCTGGAAACAGCTGCCTCCGCCGGTGCAGCAGGATCCGGCTCTGCTGGCCGTATACATAGAACAGCTGGTGCGTCTCGGCGCACACAGCCGGGCCGATCAGCTGCTGCGCGAGCACCTCGGGCGACACTGGGATCAGCGCCTGGTGTATCTGTTCGGCGATGTTAAGGACGCGGATATCGCCGCGCAACAAGCGCAGGGCGAACGGTGGCTGGAGAAACATTCGGAAGATCCCGTGTTGTTGCTGGCGCTGGCCAAGATCAGTCTGCGTAATCATTTGTGGGGTAAGGCGCGCAGTTATCTGGAAGCCAGCATCGGTCATGAGCCGACGCCCGAGGCGTATCGCCTCCTGGCAACGTTGCTGGAACAGATTGACGAGCCTGAAAAGGCTGCGGAGTGCTACCGCAAAGGCCTTGCGCTCGGCAGCGGCGGTGTCTCGCGGGTACCGTCGGTGCCGGCCGAGAGCGACCAGCTCACGGCGATTACGCGTTCCGATTGATTTTGTCGAGTACGTCCTGCGCAAACTCGAACGCATCGGAGTACATGTGTTCCAGCCGTGCGCCGTGCGCCGTGAATTGCGGCATGGCTGCTTCGATCATCGCCGGCGGGCCGCTCATGTAGATATCGAATGCGTCCAGTTGCGGGTAGGCGCGTAGCACCGCTTCGTTCACCAGGCCGGTGTCCCCCTTCCAGGGCGCCCCGCTTTGGTCCGGTTCCGATAGCGCCGCGGTATAGGTGAACTGGGGGTGATCCCGCTCCCAGGCTCTGGGCAGATCGTCCATATACAGATCACGTTGGGCACGGGCTCCCCAGAACAGGTGTATGGCCCTGTCAAAGCCGATATGGAAAGCGTGTTCCAGCATGCCTTTAATTGGTGCGAAACCGGTGCCGCCAGCCATCATGATGATCGGACGAGGTGATTCCTCGCGCAGGTAAAACGAGCCCAGCGGTCCCTCGATACGCAACAGCGCCCGGTCTTTCATTTCGTCGAACACGTGACCGGTAAAGGAGCCGCCCGGAATGTGGCGGATATGCAGTTCGAGAAAGTCGTCGCGGTGCGGCGCGTTGGCGATAGAAAACGCGCGCCGGCGGCCGTCCTTGAGAATGAACTCTACGTACTGGCCGGCGAGAAACTGAAGACGCTCGATTTCAGGCAGTTTGAGCATCACCTGCATGACATCGTGCGACAGCCGCTGCAGGTGTTCAGCGCGGCATGGTAGCGTTTTAATGATGATATCGGGTACCGCCTGGACTTCGCGTACATCGATAACCAGGTCGCTGTCAGGATGGGCTTTGCAGATGACGGCAGGGTTGTCGCCCGAATGGCCTTCCAGTGCGTCCGGTTCGCCGTCGGGATAATGTATGCTGCCGGAAACCAGCCGGGCTATGCAGGATCCGCAGGCGCCATTGCGGCAGCCATAGGGCAGGCCTACACCGTGCTCCAGTGCAGCGTCGAGTATCGACTGCCCGCTGTCGACCGGGAAGCGGTGTCCGGTGGATGCTATGGTGACCTGGAACTTCATGCTGGTTTCCAATTACAAAGCCATGCATTCTCTTAGATTTCGGCGGTCGGGTAAACGTATGAATGCTGTGTTAATCATTGGTTGCGGTGACATCGGACGACGGTTGGTGCGTGCGCTCCCGGGAGTTGCCGTTACCGGGCTGGTGCAGACCGCCACCAGCGCCGGCGAGTTGCGCTCACTGGGAGTCGACGCCAGACAGGTGGACCTGGACGCATCGCCCAGCGTCGCGCAGCTCCCGGCAAGCGGCCGGGAGGTTTACTATTTCGCCCCGCCGCCGTCGCGCGGTGACAGCGACACCCGCGTTGCCGCTGTGTGCGAACTGCTGCAGGGAAACAACCTGCCGACCCGACTGGTATACATCAGTACCAGCGCTGTCTATGGGGACTGTGCCGGCGCCTGGATTGATGAAAATGCACCGCTGCGTCCCGGTACCGGCCGCGGCCGCCGCCGCCTGGATGCCGAGCGCCGCTGGTTGCGCTGGAGCGGGCAGACCGGCGTGCCGGTAGTGATCCTGCGGGTACCCGGAATCTATGCACACGACCGCCTGCCGGTAAAGCGTCTGCGGGATGCCCTGCCGGTGCTTGCCGAGGGCGATTCGCCCTTCACCAACCGGATTCACGCCGATGATCTGGCGCGCGTGTGCATCGCCGCCATGCGCCAGGGTCAATCCGGCGAGGCCTACAATGTTTCCGACGGCCACCCTACGACGATGACCGATTATTTCAACCAGGTGGCCGACCGGCTCGGCCTGCCACGCCCCCCGGTGGTTGCGCGCGCCGAAGCCGAGCATGTGTTGAGCGCCTCCATGCTGTCATTTCTGGGTGAGTCCAAGCGGCTTGATAATCGGCGAATGTGTCAACAGCTCGGTATACAGCTCACGTATCCGGACCTGGCTGCGGGGCTCGCTGCCGCAGATGCCGAACACGCAGGCTAGAGTGCCGGGTGGACCAGCCGGGTCGCTGCTACGCCTTGCGCAAGGGCATGACTCTCGCAGTGCGCAGTTCGTCGAGCGGCCGTGGCTTGGCGATGCCGTAACCCTGCGCATAGTCGACGCCGATTGCGGCCAGCGCGCCCAGCGTCGCCGAATCCTCGACGAACTCGGCAATGGTCTGCATGCCCATGGCATGACCGATCTGGTTGACGGCTTCGACCATGGAGCGATCAACGGGGTCGTGGACCAGGTCGCGCACGTAGCTGCCGTCTATCTTCAGGTAGTTGACGGGCAGGTTTTTCAGGTAGGCAAACGACGACATTCCGCTGCCGAAGTCATCCAGCGAAAATTCACAGCCCATAGCCTTTAACGCAGTGATAAAGCGTGTGGCGTTATCCAGGTTGGCGATGGCGGCGGTCTCGGTGATCTCGAAACAGATTCGTTTGGCGTTGACCCGCGAGGCGGTGAAAATATCCGTGACGATGTCGAGGAAGGCGCGTGAGGAAAGAGACTGTCCTGACAGGTTGATTGCCAGACGGCGCGGGCCCCGTTCACCGCTGGCTGTCAGCCAGTTCAACGTGTTTCGCAGCACCCACTGGTCGATGTCCGCCATCAGGCCAAACTGTTCGGCAGCGCTCATGAACTGGCCAGGCGCCAGCAGTCTGCCCACTTCGTCCAGCATCCGAATGAGCACCTCGTGGTGTTCGGCAAGCAGGGGGTCGGCCGAGTTAACCGCGACAATCGGTTGTTGGTAAAGTTGGAAGCGATCCTCTTTCAGCGCCTGTCGAATCCGGCTGACCCACTGCATGTCGCTGCGCTTGCGTTGCAATTCGTCATCATCGGACTCATACACGTGCACCCGGTTACGGCCGCCTTCTTTCGCCGCATAGCAGGCCACGTCCGCAGCGCTGAGCGCCTCGGTCACACCGCCGGTGTCGGCCGAAAGCGGCACCACGCCGATGCTGACACCGACTTCGAATGTCTTGCCGTCCCAGGTAAAGTGGTGCTCGCGCACCGCGTTGCGCAGCTTGGACGCCAGGCGACTGGCATCCTCGAGGGTGCACCCCTGCAGCAGCACGCCGAATTCATCACCACCGAGCCGGGCAATGGTGTCGCTGTCGCGCAGCTCGTGCTTCAGGGTGTGTGCCAGCTGTCGCAGCAGCTCGTCGCCGGCAACGTGGCCACAGGTGTCGTTGACCAGTTTGAACTGATCGAGGTCCATGTAGCACAGTGTAATGACCGTATTTTGCTCGGCCGCGGTGTGCAGGGCGCCGCGCAGTTGTCTTTCGAATTCGCGTCGGTTGAACAAGCCGGTAAGTGTATCGTGACTCGCCTGATACGAAAGCCGGCGAGTCAGCTCGCGGTTCTGGCTGACGTCGGCGAAAGCCAGTACAGCGCCCATGGTTTGCCCGCGTCCATCCCGGATTGGCGCGGCGTTTTCCTCGATGGCAATTTTATTGCCATTGCGCTGCACGAGAATTCTGCCCGACAGTGCGCGGGCAACGTCGTTGCTGCGCAGGCAGCCGAAGACCGACGACTCCACCAGACGACCGTTGTGCTCGTTCCTGAGCTGCAACACCCGGGCGATCGACATCCCGGTCGCCTCCTCCTGTGTGTAGCCGGTCAGCGCTTCGGCCACCGGATTCATGTATTGAATGCACCCGGTTTCGTCCGTGGTTATAACGCCTTCTGCAATCGAGTGCAGGGTGACCTCGGCGCGCTCTTTCTCTTCGGATAATGCCTGTTCAGACGCCCGTGCACGCTTCAGCGCGGATACTACCTCGCTCTGGCGTTGTGTCAGGCTGTTGAGGGCCCGGTTGATAAACCGGGCCAGGTAACCGAACTCGTCGCTACGCGTCTCGTCGAACTGCGCGGCCTCACCCTGACTGCAGTGCTGCGCCGCATACACCATGCGGGTTATCGGTGTGGTCAGCAGTTTTTGCAGGATCCCCTGCAGTATGGTGCCGAACAAAAAGACCAGCATACCCATTTCTATCATCAGGCGTTTCTTCTGCGGCGTCAGCAACTGCTCGATGGGCGGCAGCCATACCGATAACTCTATGGGCTCGGGCAATCCCGTGGCACCGGTAATCTCGAAGCTGTTGGCATACTGCGTGAAGGTGGGGCCGACATCTCCGGCCACGTATTTGTCCAGGTTTCTCTCGACGGAAATGCCGGCAATGTCTGTGTTGGCGGTGATAAGATCGAGCTGCTGCATCACTGCAGCCGATTCACCGGCGGTGCTGCGTTCCAGTAGCACGCGGATCATAAGCTCGGCCTGGCGGACGGTGGTGGACTGGTGTGCCTCCATGTCGCCGTGCAACCAGTGCATGGTTTCAGCGGCCAGCACAAGCCCGATAGCCACCAGCCCCCAGAACACGATACCGGTAATCTTCAGCGGTAAGCCGATATGGATACCGTGTTCGAGCGTATCCGGGAGATCCGTTGCTATTTCAGGCCGGCCCATTTCAACGCCAGAAATACCGGGCAAACGCCGCTGACGCCGGCACCCATAATGGCAAAGCCCATGAACCAGGGAAAAAACCACAGTGTCTTGGGGTAGATCAGCAGGCTGGCAATTAGCATCAGCGCGACCGCTATGCGCCAGCCACGCTCGGCCTCAAAGCCACAACGGGCCTTGAATGCGATGCCAAGCGAGCCTTCAGTCGGGTCGCCGTCATTGCCGGTTCTCAGCCTGGAAACCACGCGCGGAATGCGCACGTTGGTAGCTGCCTCGAACAGTGCCAGCGCGATCAGACCGTAGATGACCGTGTGAAGGTCAAAATACAGCGACACCAGCAAGGCAATGCCAAACAGCAGTCTGTAAAACCGGTTACTCAAGCGATCGTCCCCAAACCGTATTTGTCTACCCTTTTGGTGGCGGCCACTCGACCGCAAAATTTAGCGCTATTTGTCTGAAATCGCTTAAGAAGCTCCAGGTGGTGCAGCGAGGGTCGGAGGCAGTGGCGGTCAGTAGCGCGGGCCGGTTCGTCCAAAAATAAACCGGCCAGCCGCGCTTTGGGGCGCTGAGCGGCGCAATCGCCTGGCGGGTGGTGCTAGATTTCGATGCCCAGTTGGGACCACATGGCATCCACCCGCTGCCGGACATCGGCGTCCATGTGGATGGGCCGACCCCACTGGCGATCGGTTTCTCCGGGCCATTTGCTGGTGGCATCCATGCCCATTTTGCTGCCCAGACCCGAGACCGGTGAGGCGAAGTCCAGGTAATCGATAGGGGTATTTTCCACCAGGGTGATATCGCGCGCCGGGTCCATGCGTGTGGTCATGGCCCAGACCACGTCCTTCCAGTCGCGCACATTGATGTCGTCGTCAGTGACGATGACAAACTTGGTGTACATAAACTGGCGCAGAAAGCTCCACACACCGAACATGACGCGCTTGGCGTGCCCCGGATACTGCTTTTGCATACTGACGCAGGCCATGCGGTAGGAACAGCCCTCCGGTGGCAGATAGAAATCTGTGATTTCCGGAAACTGCTTGCGCAGTATCGGCACAAAAACTTCGTTCAGGGCGGCCCCCAGCACCGCCGGTTCGTCGGGCGGGCGCCCGGTGTAGGTGCTGTGATAGATCGGCGCATCCCGGTGAGTGATGCAATCGATGGTAAATACCGGAAAACGTTCCTGCTCGTTGTAATAACCGGTGTGGTCACCGAAAGGGCCTTCCAGCGCCTCTTCGCCGGGGTGGATGTGCCCTTCGAGTACAAACTCGGCGCCGGCCGGCACTTGCAGGTCGATGCTCCGACACTTCACGACCTCGGTTCTGGAGCCGCGCAGCAGGCCGGCAAAGGCGTATTCTGACAGCGAGTCGGGTACCGGCGTGACCGCGCCGAGGATGGTCGCCGGATCCGCGCCGAGCGCCACCGCGACGGGAAAGGGTTCGCCGGGGTGGGCGAGCTGCCAGTCACGGAAATCCAGCGCGCCGCCGCGATGGGCCAGCCAGCGCATGATTACCTTGTTGCGCGACAGGACCTGCTGGCGGTAGATGCCCAGGTTCTGGCGGTCTTTCCCGGGGCCTTTGGTGACCACCAGTGCCCAGGTGATGAGG
>JAJDOI010000190.1 GCA_022340245.1 Thiogranum sp. | reverse complement strand
CTGCAGCTGATCAATTTCCTCCAGGATATTGCGCAGGACTACCGCGAGAATGACCGCATCTACCTCCCCGTCGCCGACATGGCGCGTTTTGGCGTGAGCCAGGATGACATCGCTGAACGGCGAGTCAGTCCCGCGGTGCGCGCACTGGTGCAGTTCCAGGTCCGGCGGGCAGCGCAATTATTGCGCTCCGGCAGCCCGCTGGGCAGCCGGCTGCGCGGGCGCTTCGGCCTGGAGATCCGCGCCATTATCCTCGGGGGGTCGCGCATTCTCGACAAACTCTATCAACAGGAGAATCCGTTCGGCCGGCCGCGCCTGAGCCGCAGCGAAAAGCTGATGATCCTCGGGCAGGCCCTGCTGCGGGGTTTTAATCGGCCGGCGCGACGCTATAGAATCGACGCACCGGCGAATCGATAGACCACAACATGTCTCCAGATCAGTATTGCCAGGGCAAGGCCGCTGCCAGCGGCTCCAGCTTCTATTACAGCTTCCTGTTTCTGCCCGCGGCGCAACGCCGCGCCATCGTCGCCCTGTATGCGTTCTGCCGCGAAGTCGACGATATCGTCGATGAGTGCAGCGACCGGGATATCGCGCGGCGCAAACTCGACTGGTGGCGGGAGGAAGTCGATGCCTGCTTCGCCGGCAATGCCGGCCACCCGGTCACCCGCGCGCTGCAACCGGTGCTGCAGCAGTACAACCTGCCCGCTGAATATTTCCAGGAGATCCTCGACGGCATGACCATGGACCTGGACCGGCAACGCTATGCGTCCTTCAGCGAACTGGCGCTTTACTGCCACCGCGTCGCGGGTGTCGTGGGCCTGCTGTCGGCGGAAATCTTCGGCTACCGGCGGCGCGAGACGCTGAAATACGCCGAAGCGCTCGGCACGGCTTTCCAACTGACCAATATCATTCGTGACGTGCGCGAAGACGCTGCGCGCGGCCGCATCTACCTGCCGCTCGACGAAATGCGCGAATACGGCGTCAATCCGCAAAACATCCTGGGTGGTTTTCCCGCCGACAACCTGGACGCGCTGCTCGAATACCAGGCCCGACGCGCCCGGGACTACTACGCCCGCGCGCTTTCGCTGCTGCCCGAGGAGGACCGCTATGCCCAGCGAAGCGGGCTGGTCATGGCGGCCATCTACCAGACGCTGCTGAATGAAATCGAAGCCGACGGCTACCGCGTGCTGCAGCAACGCATACACCTCACGCCCCTGCGCAAATTCTGGATCGCCTGGACAACTGCACGGCGCGAGCGCCGACGGCACCGCCAGCACCTGAAAAAACCGCTCCATGTCTGAACGGCACGACGCGACCACACCCGTGGTCATCGCCGGGGGCGGCTGGGCGGGACTCGCCGCCGCGGTAAGCCTGTGCCAACACAAAGTACCGGTGCTGTTACTGGAATCGGCGCGACAACTGGGCGGCCGGGCCCGCAGCGTGCGTATCGGTGACAACATCTACGACAACGGCCAGCACCTGATGATCGGCGCCTACCACGGCATGCTGACGCTGATGCAGGAGGTGGGCGTCGACCTCGACGAGGCATTCCAGCGACTGCCGCTGACCCTGCAGCTGTATAAGGGGAAAAAGATGAGCCTGAGGATGCGGGCGCGGGCGCTGCCGGCGCCCCTGCACCTGCTCGGCGCGCTGATCAGTGTGCGCGGGCTGTCAGCGACCGAGCAGTTCAAGGCACTGCGCTTCAGCCGCCAGGTGTTGCGCATGGACATCCCGCCCGGCGAAGACATCAGCGTGCGGGCCCTGCTGCACAGTCAGGCACAGACACCGGGGCTGATCGGCAAACTCTGGGAGCCCCTGTGTATCGCCATACTGAATACCCCCCCCGACCTGGCGTCAGCACGGCTTTTCGTCGCGGTTCTGCGCATTCTCTTCGCCGGCATGCGGCGCCACTCGGACATGCTCATCCCGCGCCACGAACTCGGCGCGCTGCTGCCGCGTCCGGCAGGCGAATTCCTTGAAAGGCACGGCGCGCGCCTCGAACTGGGGCAACGCGTGACCGACCTGGACATTGGCGAGCGGGGCGTGCGCGCGGTACAGGTCGGCAGCCGCCGTATCCCGTGCAGGCACCTCATACTCGCCACGCCACACGTCATCAGCCGCCGGCTGGTATCGCACCACCCGCGCCTGCACGGACTGGCGAAACGTCTGTCGCGGCTGGGCGCCGAACCGGTTACCACCGTGTACCTGCAGTATCCGCCTGAAACGCGCTTGCCGGTCCCGATGGCCGGTTTTGAAAACGCTGTCGCGCAATGGGTATTCGATCGCCGCATCTGCAACCAGCCGGGACTGATGGCAGTGGTCATCAGCGCACGTGGCGAGCACATGCGACTTGCCACCGGCGAACTCACCGAGCGTGTGGCGGCAGACCTGGCGCGTGCTTTCCCCCGCTGGCCCGCACACCGTCACAGCCAGGTGCTGCGCGAGAAACGCGCCACCTTCTGCGCGGGCGTCGGCAGCGATGCAGTCCGCCCCGACAACCGTACCGCTGTCCGCGGGCTATGGCTGGCCGGCGACTACACCGCTACCGGACTCCCGGCCACCCTCGAAAGCGCGGTGCGCAGCGGGCAGAGCTGCGCGCAGACCGTGCTGGACGCGATGCAAAGCTGAAACATGATAAACTGCTCGGATGCATATACCTGACGACTGGTCGCCCGCCGCGACGCTGCTGCGGGACCGAATCATTCTCATCACCGGAGCCGGCAACGGCATTGGCGCAGCAGTCGCCGAACGCTGCGCCGCCCACGGTGCCACCATCATTCTGCTGGATAAAGTGGTTCGCAACCTGGAGCAGGTCTACGACCGGATCGAAGCCGCGGGAGCGCCGCAAGCGGCGATCTATCCCATGGACCTGGAAGGCGCCACCGAAAAAGACTACTTCGACCTGGCGGCCACCATTGAAAAGGAATTCGGCCGGCTCGACGGCCTGCTGCACAATGCCGCCATGCTCGGCGCGTTGATCCCGGTCGGACATTTCGAATCCGAACTCTGGTACCGCATCCTGCAAATCAACCTCAACGCACCATTCCTGCTGACCCGTGCCTGCCTTGCACCGCTGATGCAGAGCCCGGATGCGTCGGTTGTATTCAGTTCCGACAGTGTCGGCCGCAAGGGCAAGGCTTACTGGGGCGCCTACGGTGTCAGCAAGGCCGGGTGCGAGAATTTCATGCAGATACTGGCCGATGAACTGGAAACCAACACCCGCATACGGGTCAACAGCCTCGACCCCGGGCCGGTGGCAACGGCCATGAGGAACCTGGCCTACCCGGGGGAAAATCCCGAGCGCCTGGCCCGGCCGGACGACGTGGTGCTGCCCTACCTGTATCTCCTGGGACCGGACAGCGCCGGGATCAGCGGCCAACAGTTCGATATCCAGTAGCCGACACCGGCACAACACCGCCGGTCACAAATCCCGGGCCCGCCCCGCGCGCGTGTTCCCGCCTATTGCATCAGGTCGATGTGAATGCCGCGCGCTTCCAGCGCATCGGCACGCGCCTGGATATAGCGCTGGAAACTGGGCTGCTCCAGGTAGGCCCTGGACAGCACATAGTCCATGGCCGACTGCAGGTGGAAGGCCTTCAAATAGGCTTCGGTGCGGAATACCTCTTTGCCCGACCTGTCGAACAGAACCATGGTCGGTGCATACTGGATGCCGAGTGCACGCGACCAGTCCGCCACAGTGGTGTCTTTGCCAGCCGGTGTCTGCACAGGCGTTTTTGCCCACATGTCGAGCAGCACGACGTCGAAACCGCTTAACAGCTCGGCACTTTCCTTGCGTTTCAGGATGTCGTCGTGCAGCTCATCGCACTGTGGGCAGGCCCGCTGCTCGAACAACACCAGCAGCGGTTTCACGCCCAGACGTTCCGCCAGCCGGTACGGTGGCTGCAAATAGCTCTCGTCATAATGCAGCTTGCCCTTCGGCTCGACCGGTGAGGCCTTTGCCAGGTAGTCGCGGAACGTCAGTTCGCTTTCTTTGCGCTGGCCGACGTAGTCGATGACCGTGCCGAACTTGTGCGGCGGATAGTAGCCATTCAGACGCATCACGACCTTTCCCTGTTCGTTCAGAAACAGCAGGGTCGGCGTAAACATCACCTTCAGATTACCGGCAAACTGTTTTTCAGTGATGCTGTTGCCGTCAAAGTCGGTCACCTCGCGATCACCCCACATATTGACGGCGATTACGTCGAAGTAGCGCCGGGTGCGCTCGACGATATCGCGCAGGCTGAAGTTGGTTTCCAGCAGTTTCTTGCAGTACGGGCAACCGTCCTGGTAAAAATACAGCAGCACACGCCTGCCATTGTCGGCAGCTTCGGCGACATCTTCACGGATATCCAGGAAGGACTGTTTGAACCAGTCCGGTTGTTCGTGAAAGCCCGGGTTGACCATTCCCGGCTGCAAACCGGTGGGCGCTGCGCGGGGCGCCTGTTCGGCGTTCGCGTGGGCACAAACCAGGAGTAACAAAAGAAACACAAGTCGCGGCATGGGTCCAGACGCTCCTTAACCGGGCCGTTGGCCGGTTGACTGAGTCCTAATGGTGTCGGCTCGCCCGTGCCCGCGCAAGCGCCATGGACGGAAATCCGACCTTGCCGGCGGCAAACGAGCGGCAAAAAGCGCGACGATATTTTGACGGAAAAACGACAGCTCGCTGCCTCATAGCCTCTACCACGTTGTTTTACGAGCGTTTTCAAGATTCTGCCACGCGTGGCACAAAATTCGCATCTGCACCGGCATGAGAACCCCACAACCGGAAGACCTCATGAACAAACCGTTGCACCATTTCACAGACGCATCACACGGGCCCTCGGCAAAGGCCGACCGTCCCCTGTCGCCCAGGGTCACGGCGCAAAAGGCACTGGAAATCGCCGGCAGCCTGCAGACCAGCCTGGATCCGACACGCCTGATCGAACTGTTCAGTCTGGAGGTCGCGGCACTGATGGGGCATCAGGGCATCCGTTACCGCAACGAGGATCTCAACCTTGACGTCAAACTTGGACGCAAGGCGCGGCACGCCTGTACTTATACATTAAATCTTGGTGACGAAGCTCTGGGCAAACTGACCTTGCGGCGTAACGAGAAATTCAGTGAAGCCGATACGGTGGTGCTGGAGCAGCTGCTGTGCAGCCTGCTCTACCCTTTGCGCAACGCGCTGCTCTACCAGGATGCCCTGGAATTGGCACAGAGAGACCCGCTGACCGGCATCTGCAACCGCAGCGCGCTGGATGAAATGATGCACCAGGAGGTCAGCCACGCGCGCCGGCAGGGTTCCAGCTGCGCCATGATCATGCTCGACATCGACCATTTCAAGGACATCAACGACAAGTACGGACACATCATCGGCGACTGCGCGCTCAAGGCGGTTGCCAACATGGCAAAGAGCTGCAAACGCGAAGGCGACCTGCTGTTCCGTTACGGTGGCGAAGAATTCGTTGTCCTGATGCGTGACACGGATCGTGATGGCGCCGCCCTGCTGGCCGAACGTGTCCGTAGCCACATCGAAAACACTCCCTGGAACTGCTCGGGTGCCGAACTGACCATGACCGTCAGCATCGGGGTGAGCGTGCTGCAGGACGGGGACACGCCCGTCTCGCTGTTCGCCCGCGCCGACCAGGCCCTGTACAGTGCCAAGCGCAACGGGCGTAACCAGGTCTGCGTGGCGGACCCGGCGCTCCAGTAAACCGCTGCGCCGACCGCCGCGCTGCGGATCGGCGCTGACTCTCACATACCGTTCTTGAACATCCCCGGTTCAGTCGCACCGCTGTCGCGCACCTGACGCATCGCCAGGGCATATTCCCTGAGAATACCGAGCGCATAGCCGAAACGTGCCCGAAAATACTGGTCCGCGTCCGGGTTGTTGTCCGCCTCGCTGTCATTGAGCACGCGCTCGACGTTGCGCACGATGACCTGCTCGGGGATATAACAGATTCGATTGTTCTTGTAGCTGCTCATGCGCAGCTCGGCGACCGGGTAAGCGCCACCGTCACCCGAGGATACCGTGACGATCAGCGCAGGTTTATGCGCCAGCTCCCCCTTGCCCCACATCAGAAAAAAGTTCTTCAAGCCCGCCGGCACCTGTCCGTGCCATTCCGGCGCAACCACCACAAAGGCGTCACTGGCGGCAAGCTGTCCGGAGATAGGCTGCAGGCGCTCCTGCCACACCGGGTCGCCTTCCCAGATGCTTTCCTCCCAGAGCGGCAAGGGATTCTGCGCCAGCGTGAACAGCCAGGTTTCGTCGCATAAACTCTTTTCCTCCAGCGTTCGTTGTACAAAGCGTGCGACCTTCTCACTCTGTGAAACCTTACGATGGCTGCCACTGATAATACTGATTTTCATAAATGCCTGTCCTGTCCCTGCCGGTTCGTTGCGGTGTTGGGCAATACTACCCGGATTTGCACACCGGACTCCACCAAGGTTGGTGCGAAACGCCGTTTCAACCTGCCGGCGGCAAACGGCTACAATAGCTGCCGATGTGCCATCTACCCTATGCCAGTCCGGAAGTTCGCGACCTCGCCTGGTCGCTGTGCAGCCCCGCCCTGTTGCAACGCCGCGACGCCGGCGTGCACTGGCCAGACGACGCCTGGTATGCCGCGATCGGCAAACGATTTCACCCACAGCTGTCGCGCCTGGACGCCAATCCACAGGCTTTGCATGAAATCCTGGCGCAGCGCAGGGACCGGCGTCTGGGACACTACTTCGAAACGCTCTGGCGCTACTGGCTGGAGCACAACCCGGCATATCGCCTGCTGCACGCCAACCTGCCCGTGCGCGCTGCTGGCAACACGCTGGGTGAATTCGACTTGCTGGTTCATGACCGGCACACCGACAAGGTCCTGCACTGGGAACTCGCCGTTAAATTTTATCTGGGTACCGGCGATACCCGGCAACCTGCCAACTGGTGGGGACCGGGCAGACGCGACCGCCTGGACATCAAGACCGAACACCTGCTCCGGCACCAGAGTCAACTGTCACGACACAGCGAAGCGCAGGCGTTGCTCGCCGCACAGGGACTGCAGGTCGACGCGACCTGGCTGATCGTCAAAGGCCGCCTGTTCTACCCATGGGGCGCGTCCAACAGCTCGCCATCAGGCGCCAACCCCCGGCATCCCCGCGGCTTCTGGCTGTCCGGTAGTCAACTGCATGGGCTCCGACAGGCGCACTGGCTGGCGCTGGGAAAACACCAGTGGCTCGCCCCGGTTGGAACAACAGCGGCAGCCACTATGAATAACGCCGAACTCATCGAGTGGTGGCACGACACCCGGCCGGGTTACCCGGTGAGCCTTGCCGCCCTGGTCGACGGCCGGGAAGTGGAGCGCGGATTCGTCGTACCCGACGACTGGGCGCGCAACGGACCTCAGCCCTTGTAAACCATAACCTTGTTGCGACCCTGCTGTTTGGCCTCGTAGAGTGCTTTGTCGGCACGATCCAATACCTTGGTCGGCGTGTCATCGGGCCGGATACAATCGTACCCGACGCTGACGGTCACCGTTCCGAGAGGCTCACCCGTATCGGTACGCTTCAGGTGACTTTCCTCAACCTGCCGGCGAATCGTCTCGCCAACGCGCATGGCGCCCGCGCGCGGCGCATTTTCGAGAATCACGGCGAACTCGTCGCCACCGAAACGGGCTACCATGTCCTTGCCCTTGAAATTCCTTTTCAGTACCGAGGCCACAAACTGCAGAATCTTGTCACCGATCTGGTGACCGTGTTTATCGTTTATGTCCTTGAAGTGATCGATATCGATCATCATCAGGCAGACGCTCTTCAACTCCTGCAGCGCCACATCGAGCGATTCGGCAAGCCGCTCGTCAAAGGCACGCCGGTTGGCGAGCCCGGTGAGGGGATCCTTGACAGCCTCCCGGCGCACCTTGTCGAGTTCGGCACGCAACTCGTCGATTTCCTCGGCACGGTCTTTCAGCGTCCCGGCAATCGCCCGGTTGGAGTCGGCCATGGCGCGCGTATCGTCCTGGATGGTACGCACCAGTTTGCGGATTTCACGCAAGTCGTCGGCGCTTTCCAGGCGTTTGTTGCAGCTGTTCAGCACAGCGCTGTACTTGTTCAGATCGAGACCGGCATCGACGACGACCTGCACAATGTCGGCGAGCAGACGGCAGACCTCGGCTTCGACCCGTTCCAGCGCTTCGACGCCGGGAGTGGCGACACAGCGCAGGAACAGCGCCTTGGCTTTTTCCGGATCGTACGCCTCCTGGCCCGACTCGATCCTGTCCAGCGCCTCTACCAGTTCCTCGGATCGGCCGAGTTGGTATTCGTACCAGAGCGCGTAGTTGATCGGGTTCATCGGGATCTTGAGCCGCGTCATCAGCGGTAAGATCAGGCGGGCGATTTCCTGTGCACGGCTGTTGTCGCAAGAATAGTTCATCGACGTTTTTCCTGTCGCCCTCGAGCGGCGTCGCGTTATTGGTATCGCTGCCGGCCAACCTGCACCAGCCACGGACCTGTCACGCCCGGTCGGCGAGATCGAGGTGGCTCGCCAGAAACGCCATCACCTGTGACCTGGACCTCGCTCCACTGAAGCGCGCCAGCTCTTCGCCATTATGGAAAAGCATGATCGTCGGAAAACCACGTACGCGGTAGTGCCCGGCGAGCTTCATGTTCTCTCCGTCATCCACTTCCAGCTTGGCCAGCCCGACCCGGCCACCGAGATCAGCGATGACCTGTTCCAGTACCGGCGCGATGACCAGACACGGGGAACACCAGTGCGCCCAGAAATCGACCAGGACAGGGCGAACGCGCGAAGCCGCGATGACATCGGCATCGAAGCCTTCCAGAGAGGTACTAACAATACTCATGTGCGGGAAATATTCAAGCGCCGCCATGGCACCGGACAGGTCCTGAGGCGCTGCCCCGAAACCGGAAAAGGCGACCAGCGGCCGCCTTTTCCAATTGCATACCTGGCGACAACCGCTGTCTCAAAGGCGACCGTCAAACATCATGATAATCGTGGCCACCGCGCCGACAAGCGACACCGCGCTGATCGTCACGAAGGTCTGCACGCGGCAATAGCGGCACGACGCACACTGTTTCAGTTTTTCCATGTTCCCGCTCCCGACAAGGTTACCGGTCTAGACGTTTTGTTATATTAGTAAGTGGCATTTTACTTATTTACTTGCACCGCAGTCAAGACCATCCCGCGCGGCGGCGTCAAAACTCTATTTTTATCGGATGTTTACACTGGTCTTGCCGGGGCGACCCTGCCTCATTTTCGCAACCGGGCCACCGGTCTCAAGCCTGGTGCCGCCCCGGGAAATGCGGACGTGGGTCTTGCCGGCTGCGGGCATCCTACCCGTTGTCGCTAGCGCCTCGCAAAGTCGCGCGAATGCCTGTTTTTCTGCTCCGTGCGGTAAAACACCTTCCCGACAGGGTTAGTGCAAGAGGCATGATTGTCTCCTGACACAACACTGAACCAACTCGGTGGCGCACATTCGAGTCCCACCGAAATATCGCCTGCGGGACCCGCGCAGGCATACAGATCCATAGACCCTGCGCCTTACAAAGTCTTAACGTTTATTAACAATTCGCATAGTCATAAGCTTGTCATACTGCAAACGTAACCTCCCCGTGCCACAGGACAGACGCGCTGTTCCGCTGGACTGAAACACAGCCAGCAAAGCTGTCCTGCGCAATGCTTTGCCCGTACCTGTGCAGGGTTTGATCAACACCCGAACCCGGCCTGGTCCGTTCACACACTGACACGAGGAAACTGTACATGCGTATGACCACTTCCGCGGCCACAGTCGCGGCTACCCTGGGCCTGCTGAGCCTGAATACCCAGGCCAACGCCGAAACCCTCGGTAGCTGGGCTGACAACACCACGCTGGGCGGCAAGTCCTATATCGACTTTACCCACATCGAAAATAAAAGTGACGGCACCAAGGTCGACCCCACAGGCACCGGTGCGGACGTGAAACGCTTTTACGTGATCATCGACCACGTGTTCAACGAAATGTGGTCCGCCGATCTGACCACCGACTTCAACTACGTCAGCAATGACAGCGAGACCCAGTTCTACGTCAAGAAGGCCTATTTACAGGCCAAGTTTTCCGATGCCGCAATCGTGCGCGCCGGGTCCTCCGACCTGCCTTGGGTACCGTACGTGGAAAACCTCTACGGTTACCGCTACGTGGAAAACACCCTGATCGACCGCCTGAAGTTCGGCACTTCGGCCGACTGGGGTCTGCACGCCAAAGGCAAACTGTTCAACGGCATGGTCAACTACGCCGCGTCCGCGGTCAACGGCAACGGCTACAAGAATCCGTCGCGTTCCAAAGGCGTCGATTTTGCCGGTCGCATCGGCATCGAGCCCATCAAGGGACTGCATCTCGCTGGCGATTTTTACAGCGGCAAGCTGGGACAGGATACCCAGACGGGCCCCTCGACCCGCACCGCCAATCGCTGGGGCGCGGTGGTCGCCTATGTTGCCCCGAAGTTCCGCCTTGGCGCCGAGTATTTCAGTGCCGACGACTGGAAAACCTCAAACAACAATGCCGTGCTGTCCAGCAACCCCAGTGACTCGGCCGACGGCTACTCCGTTTGGGGTTCGATAATACCGATGGCCAAGGTGTCGCTGTTCGCTCGCTACGACAGCGCCAAGCCGAACAAGGACACCATCCCGAGCCTCGAGGATACGTATTACAACGTCGGTGTATCCTATGCCGCCTATAAAAATGTTGATTTCGCGCTGGTATACAAGCACGAAAAGGTCGACAACGGCACCATCAACACAAGCAATGGCAATATAGGCGGCACAAATGACGGCACCTATGACGAAATCGGTGTCTGGTCGCAACTGAAGTTCTAGCACTGGCATGTCACCGGGATTCTGGAAACCGGCCGCGTTCGCACTCCGCCACCGCACCACGGATGGTGCACAGACGTGAACACCGGTACTCGCGACGACCACGTTTCCTCGAGAGTTCCGGGTCGGAACTTATTTATGGTTCAATGTTCCGATTAGACACCCAGGGGGTGTGTGTCAGCCAAACGCAATCGAACCCGTTTTCAATGACAGCTTTATTACAGTATGACATCTGTTAGACACTTAACCGAGAGGACCGAAAATGAATCTGTTCGTTAATAGTGGTAAATCCGTCCGCACGCTCGCAATGACTTTGTCGCTGCTAGCCCTGGCGCAAGGCGCGGCAGTGGCTGCGGCAACAGAAATCGCCGGGGCGGGCGCAACCTTCCCCTATCCTGTGTATGCCAAGTGGGCCGAAGCCTACGCCGCGAAGACCGGCGTCAAGCTCAACTATCAGTCAATCGGCTCGGGTGGAGGCATCAAGCAGATCGTGGCCAATACCGTCGACTTCGGTGCTTCCGACGCGCCCCTGAAACCCGGAGAACTGCAAAAGGACAAGCTGATGCAGTTTCCCACGGTGATGGGCGGCGTGGTGCCGGTGATCAATATTCCGGGTGTGAAAGCCGGCGAGCTGAAGCTGAGCCCCGCGATGCTCGCGAACATCTACCTGGGCAAGATCAAACGCTGGAACGATGCGGCCGTCAGCGCGCTCAATCCGGGGGTGAAGCTGCCCGATACCAATATCACCGTGGTGCATCGCGCCGACGGTTCGGGCACGACCTGGATTTTCACCAACTACCTCTCCAAGGTCAGTCCCGATTGGCAAAAGCAGGTGGGTAACAACAAATCGGTAGCCTGGCCCGCGGGTATCGGCGGCAAGGGCAATGAGGGTGTCGCCTCTTACGTGAGCCGCATCAAGGGCGCCATCGGTTACGTCGAGTATGCCTATGCGCTGCAGAACAAAATGGCCCACGCCAAACTGCAGAACGCGGCAGGAAAATTCGTCGAACCGAACAACGATACCTTCCAGGCCGCTGCCGCCAATGCCGACTGGGCCCATGCTTCCGGCTTCTACATGGTACTGACCGATCAGCCGGGCGACCGCAGCTGGCCGATTACGGGCGCGACGTTCATCCTGATGCACACCTCGCAGAAAAAACCCGACGTCGCCAAAGCTGTCCTGGACTTCTTCGACTGGGCCTACCGCAACGGCGACCAGATGGCAACCGGTCTCGACTACGTACCGATGCCCGACAGCGTGGTTAAACTGGTCGAACAGAGCTGGGCCAAACAGATCAAGGCGGCAAATGGTAGTCCCATCTACGCGCCGCGTATGTAACAATAGCGGGCCATGATCACGGGGCAACGACAAACGAGATGCTGATTCCAGGGTCGCCCTCGGATGCCGCCCGCCCCGGCATGACCGACAATACCGCCACGCCCGCGTCGCGCATCCAGCGCGGGGCGGTGCGTGACCGGCTGTTCCGCGGCGCCACCGTACTTTCCGGCGCCACGGTCTTCGGGCTGGTACTCGGCATTCTGACAGCGCTCGCCGTGGGCGCGAGCCTGGCGCTGCAGAAATTCGGGGCCGGCTTTCTTACCAGT
>JAJDOI010000168.1 GCA_022340245.1 Thiogranum sp. | reverse complement strand
TTCGGTAGGGTGAGATGGGGAAGGGGGCGCCCGCACGGTACCCCCTTCCATACGCCAAGCCACCGCGCACAGACTGCGCGGCTTTTGAACTTGCTGTAGACGCGGGGATTAACGGCGTCTATTCTCATTGTAGACTATTGATTCTGGGGTGTTATAAGGCTTCTTGGTACAGGTGCCCTGGTTTGTGTGGTGAGTCAGCCCTGTCGCTTCTCAGGGAAGTTGCTGTGCACACCGGGCGTTTGATATTTCAACGTTCGGAGGTAAGAAAAATGAAACAATTAGCGCGCACAATCATGCTGATTGGCCTGGGCATGACCAGTGGACTGGTATCGGCCGCATCCGGGTACGTGGACGAATCCGCAAAGTCTATCGTTCGTACGGGCTCCGGTGATTGCCTGCATACGGGGCGCTGGTCGGTCGAGAATGCCATTGCGGAATGTGACCCGGAAATCGTAGCGCTCCGCGACAAGCCGGCCGCAGTAGCGGCCGTGGAAGTCATGGTCCGCAAGGAACTCAAGCCGATCCGGCTGGAAGCCGACGCCCTGTTCGGATTCGACAGCGCCGCGCTGACCGATGAAGGACGTTCCCGCCTGGATAACGCACTGAACCAGATCCCGGACCGCTCGGTGCTGCAGGACAAGCGCATCAGCATCACCGGTTTTACCGATCGGCTGGGGCCGGAAGGTTACAACCAGAAACTGTCGGAAGAGCGCGCCCAAGCCGTTCGCGATTATCTGGTTTCCAAGGGTATGCACGCTGAGGCCATCGATGTGCGGGGGCTCGGCGCTGCGAACCCGCTGGTGACTTGCGAGGGCAAACGCGGCAACAATCTGATCCAATGCCTGGCGCCGAACCGGCGTACCGAGATCCAGTTCTCGGCGATGGAAGTGATCGAGGTGGAAGAAGCGGTCGACAAAACCAAGTAAGTCGTAGTCTCGACATCCGCAGTTAAAGCGGGTCCCCGCAAGGGACCCGCGCTGCGCCCGGACGCATGTCCTGGTCGACGAATTCCCTGCCGATGTTTACCTGAATGTTCTCGAAGACATCAGCCAGACTTTCCGGGTTGGCGGTGGCCCCGATGAGTGGATTTTTTGGCCTGGTGCTATAGGGTTTGCCCGCTTGATTGGGTGCTGGATAATGCGGCGTCCAAAGACTTTATGCCCTGGCCACAAGCAGTCTTCAACCCCGTGCTTGCGTTGCCTCTGGCAGAGGCGTTAGCATGGCGCCCGCGGCGGCTGTCCCAACCCGACAGCATCGCCGGTCAATCCGGGATCCGCAGCGTCACCACTTGATCCGGCCAGAGCCCCCCGGCCGGGACAAGGCAGCATGGGTTCAGCGTTGTTGCGTGGGGACGGATTCGGAGCACGAAAAGATTTTTCGGATGCCCGCATCCGCAAGGAGTCGTTCACATGAAAAGACTGGTCGGCATGGGATGCCTGCTGTTATCCGCCGGTGCGGCATTCGCCGGTACGATTGGCGATGTTGCTGATATTCCACCTGTCAAAGCGCAAAAAGACAAGGACCTTAAAGGCTTCCTCGGCATAGCCGGTTTGCAACGACCCGAATACGTCGGCGGCAATGACACCGAAACCGTGCTGGCGCCGCTGATCAGTCTCGACTACAAGGATACCGCCTATATCAAGCTCAATCGCGCCGGTGTCTGGTTCTGGAAGCCCGAGGACACCGGCTTGCGCTTCGGCGCGCTGCTGAAATCACGCCGCGGCTGGCGTCGCAACGACGGCGACCGGCTCGCAAATATGGATACCCGCGGGGATTCTATCGAAGCGGGTCTCAATGTTGCCTGGGAGTACCAGCGTTTCCAGGCCGAGGCCGGTTACCTCACGGACATATCCAGCACGTCCGACGGTGACTCTGCGTTTGTCAATCTGCGCTATGCGCTGGTGCGGTCGCCCAAGTGGCAGTTGATGGGGCAAGTGGGCTTTGAGTATCTGGACGATGACACAGCCGACTATTACTTCGGAGTCCAGCCGTCGGAAGCCGCCCCGGGACGACCCGCCTATTCTCCCAGTGACGCGTGGAATACCTCGGCAGGCCTGGTGGCGACCTACATCATCAACGAAAGCTGGCTGGTCATGGGTGGGGCCGTTTACACGAAACTTGGCGATGAACTCAAAGACAGCCCTATCGTGGAAGACGACAGCTACACCACCCTGTTTGGTGGTGTCGCCTGGCGTTTCTGAGGCCCCTGCGAGGGCCCGCGCCCGGTTCCGAGCGGCGCGTGCGCCTGTCGAATTGCGGCGGACCAGGGTTTTGGGTGACTGGCTGCAGGGCAGGGCGCCTTTGCACGGGGCTGCTGACGCTGACTGACTTAGGCCGCCTGTGATCGGCCGACTAGAGCAGCAGGATGCGGGCGGGAAAATGCGGGCGCCGCCCAAAATCGCCCATTGAAATCCGCGTCAGTCCGGTTGTCCATAGGTGAGCGCGACGACGGTGTAACGGACTTCCCCGCGGTTGCTTTGCAGCGTCACTTCATCGTCCAGTGACTTCTTCATCAGTGCGCGCGCCATGAGGGAATCCAGGCTGATCCAGCCCCGCTCGGGGTCGAACTCGTCGGGGCCGACGATGCGGTAACGGTGTTCCTTGCCGCTTGCGTCTTCGAGCGTCACCCAGGCGCCGAAAAAGACTTGCTGAAGGTTGGATGGGGGCTGTGAAACCACCTTGAGTTCGGGTAGGCGCTTTTGCAGGTAACGGATGCGGCGATCGATTTCGCGCAGCTCTTTTTTCCGGTAGATGTACTCGGCGTTTTCCGAGCGGTCGCCTTCAGCCGCAGCGGCTGACAGCGCCCTGGTGACCTCGGCGCGGCGTTTCCAGATGGCGTTGAGTTCCTGCTGCAGGGTATTGAACCCGTCCGGGGTAATGTACGGCGAGGATTTTTCTGCGGGTGGCCGGTAACGTCCCATAATCCAGGTGATCAGTCTCTGCGAACGCGCTGCAAGCGTATAAAGCCGATAACGATACTTGGCCGGGGTGACGGCTGCAAGCCGGCGCGCGGCGGGTGTCGATGGCGCCGCTAATTGCTTGTGTATAAACTATAAAACCCGGCAGGGTGCAAGGTGCCGGGCAAGCTTGCTACACTGTTGACAGGTAACATGTGAGAGCTGTCCGGGGCAAAAGCAATGACTGTGAATCTACCTGTAATACTGGCGGTGATTGTCTGGGGCTTGGCCGGTCAGAGCCCGGTTTATGCCGACTGGAACGCGCAGCTCGAAAACGGCGGCAAGGTCAGCGTCGACCCGGGAAGCAACCGCGCTACCGTTACCCGTGACGGGGTGTCGACACCGCTGTGGGATGGTGTGCACAAACTGAAGGATGGCAGCGTCATTACCGTACGCTCGGGACAGGTAGTGCCCAACGAGGGCATACTGCGCGCCCGCAAGCCGCCGCCACCACCGATTACCGACCAGGCACAGGGATGGGTCGGTACGCCCATTGACGGATACTCGCCGTGTGAGCGGCTGGTGCACGAAGTCTGCGGTGTTGATCAGCATTGCGGGCAGGAAACCGCCTGCAAGGCGGCCCAGCAGCTGCTCGACATGGAGCGCAATGAGCGTGCCAACAGCCACCACCCGGACACCATGACCTACAGCAGCGGGCAGTGCCAGGAAGCCTTCGGGGACAAGGAGTTCTTTCGCCCATGCCCGCCCTGACGGCGGCTTCCATCGGTGAGCGCCAGCGCACACAGGTGTGTAGCGCGACGCTGGACTGTCTGCAGCGCGCCGAGCGCCTGTTCAACCTCGGACACAAACCGATTCCCGTGCGCTTCGATCTGAGCGGGCGTACCGCGGGTATGTACCGTGTGGCCAGACGGGAGGCCGTTATCCGCTACAACCCGTATATCTTCGCGCGCTATTTCGAGCATGGCTTGCAGGTCACGGTGCCGCACGAAGTCGCGCATTACATTACCGACCGGCTTTACGGCATTGCCCATGTCCGGCCGCATGGCCGGGAGTGGCGCGCGGTGATGCAGGCACTCGGCGCACAACCGCGTGCGAGTGCGCGTTTCGATCTGAGCGGCATTCCGCAACGCCGTCACCGGCGCTTCGGCTATGCGTGCGACTGTGACACGCACCAGCTGAGTACCTGCCGGCACAACCGAATTGTCGCCGGCAAGGCGCGTTACTATTGCCGTGGCTGTGGTGCCGAGCTGGTGGCGCTGGCGTGAACTGGCAGGTCTACATGATTCGCTGCAGCGATCAATCCTTGTATACGGGTATCACCAACGACGTCGAACGGCGCTGGCGGCAGCATGCCACCCGGCGGGGCGCCAAGTATTTTCGCGGCCGCGAACCGTTGGAGATTGTCTACCTGGAACCCGGACATGACCGTGGCAGCGCCAGCCGGCGTGAGGCCGATATCAAAAAACTGCAGCGTGTGGAGAAGGAACGCCTGATTCGTTCCCGGCGCAACCAGTTGCATACACTCACCGGTAGCGATGTGGAACATGTCACTACAGAACCTGATTAGACACGGCGCCTGGGCGGGCCTGTTGTGTCTGCCGCTGCAGGCCGCGGCCGACGATACCATCGGGACCCGGCTGATGACTTTGCCCCTGGCCGTCGATATCGCGCGTGGCGCAGTCGATGCGTGCGCCAAGGCCGGCTACCAGGTCAGCGCCGTGGTGGTCGACCGCAGCGGGGCACCGCAAGTGGTGATGCGCGATGTCTATGCCAGTCGCTTCACCACCGATATTGCCGAGCGCAAGGCCAACGCGGTGGTAATGTCCGGGGTGAGCTCCGCCGAGTTTCGCAAAAACCGCGCTGACATTGTCGCGGAGATGAACGAGATCGACGGTATCCTGGTGCTCGACGGGGGGTTGCCAGTACGCGCGGCGGGCGTGTTGCTTGGTGCCGTGGGTGTCAGCGGCGCGCCGGGCGGTGACAAGGACGAGGCCTGCGCGCGCGCCGGACTCGACAGGGTTCAGGAAAGACTCGACTTCGCCGGCGATTGAAACCCGGACCGCTTGACCGGTTCAGTTGATCGGATCGCGGCGCCGATACGCGCCGTCGCTGAATTCGGCGAAGATCTGATCGACATAGGGATGACTGACCGGTAGTTGCGAATCGTCTGCCTCGAGGTGACGTTCGGCAACATAAGTGATGTGGTCCTCGCCATCGACCAGCACATGATACCAGGGGCTGTCCTTTGGGGGGTGGCTGCGCGCCACCAGCTGGTACCATTCGTCCGTGCCGGAGAACTCCGCATCCACGTCAACAACAACGCCCCGGTAATCGAATTTGAGGTGATGGACCACCTGACCGACATTAAAGCGTGCACTGTCTGACATAGCTGCGTACCCCACACTGTTAATGGTTAACAGGGCTGCCTGTATAATCAGACAGCGGTGTCAGCGCATAAGTTCGTTGTCTCCAGTGTAGTGGAAATCGCCGTGCATAACGCTGCCCCTGTCAATCTGTCAGGGCTGAGCATAGATCCTGCTGTCCAGGGCTTGCCGGCCATGCTGCTGATTATCAAAACCTGACCCGCGCGGATCCGCTGTCCGGGATATCGACTAGAATGAAAACATCGATCAGGTCGCGCAACCCGGGCTGCCCGGGTGCCAGCGGTCGTCAGAGATTTGCTATGGACGATCTTTACGGCTTTCTGCGTTATGCGCGGCAGGAGCCGCGCAAGCAACCGGTGCCGCAGCGGATTCGGCACTGGCACGAGTATGTGCGTCCGGTGCCCGAGGCGCAGTCCCGGCAACAGGCGAACCGTTGCATGGACTGCGGCACGCCCGCCTGCCACGGCCACTGCCCCGTGCACAACCTGATTCCCGAGTGGAATGCCCTGGTGTTCAATAACGACTGGCGCCGCGCCTTCGCTCAGCTCGATTCGACCAACAATTTTCCCGAATTCACCGGCCGCCTGTGTCCGGCGCCTTGCGAGGACGCCTGCACGCTGACCCTGGCCGACCGCCCCGTCACGATCAAATCCGTGGAGCTCGCCATCGCCGAACGCGCGTGGCAAAGCGGTTGGATACAGCCCCGGCGGCCGCGCTACCGGAGGCGCCAATTCGTGGTCATAGTCGGTTCCGGTCCGGCGGGACTGGCCTGCGCCCAGCAACTGGTGCGCACGGGTTACCGGGTGATGGTCATGGAAAAGGCCGACCGCATCGGCGGCCTGCTGCGTTACGGTATACCGGACTTCCGACTGGAGAAGTCCTTGCTCGAGCGGCGTCTGGACCAGTTACGTGCCGAAGGTGTGCTGTTTGTCACCGGTCTCAACGCGGGCATCGATGCGGATGCCGACCGCTGGCTGGCGTGTGCCGACGCCACGGTTCTGGCCTGCGGTGCCGGGCAACCCCGCGACCTTGCCGTACCCGGACGCGGTCTTCGCGGCATCGTTTTCGCCATGCCGTATCTGACGCGGCAAAACCGGCTTAATGCCGGTGATGTACTCGAGACAGACGGCGATAGCTCGGCCGGCGACAAGGACGTGGTGGTTATCGGTGGCGGCGACACCGGACACGACTGCGTGGGTACGGCAATTCGCCAGGGCGCGAAATCGGTGACCCAGATTCAATACCACGCACGACCGCCGCGCACCGTCGATGTGCTGCGCTACTGGCCCGGACCGATGCCGGTACTGCGCCGCACTGATACCGACGAGGAGGGCGCAAGGCGCCTCTGGAGCTGGGATACTGTGGCGTTCGACGGACGGGACGGACGGGTCGATGGCGTCCGCCTGAAGCGCGTGAAGTGGTACCGCGACGTTCACGCTGCCTGGCAAAAGCAGTATTTCGATGAACAGCCAATGCGACTGCGGGCGCAACTTGTCCTGCTGGCGATGGGTTATGCGCATCCCGTGCACGCGGGCCTGGTGCGCAACCTGGCGCTGCGGTTGACCGGGCGCGGGAATGTGCGCGCCGACGACCGGGGCTACCGGACGTCCGTGGAGACGGTATTCGCCTGCGGCGATATGCGGCGCGGCCAGTCACTGGTGGTGTGGGCCATTCGCGAGGGACGCCAATGCGCGCGCGCCGTCGACACCTGCCTGTCCGGCCATAGTGAACTGCCTTACGTTTGACTATCATGGCGGCATGCCGCCTTACCGCCACGCCCCACTGCCTTCGTCCCGTTTACCACCCGGTATCCCGTTTATCATCGCCAACGAAGCCGCCGAACGGTTCAGCTTCTATGGCATGCGCGCCATTCTGGTGGTGTTCATGACGCAGTACCTGCTGGCCGCCGATGGCGCCGTGGCACCGATGCCGGAAGCCGAGGCCAAGGGCTGGTATCACCTGTTCGTCTCTGCCGCCTACATGACCCCGTTGTTCGGCGCACTGATCTCTGACGGCCTGCTGGGCAAGTACCGGACCATCCTCCTCCTGTCACTGGTTTACTGTGGCGGACACCTGGCGCTGGCGCTCGACCACACCCGCATGGGACTGGCCATCGGCCTCGGACTGATTGCGGTGGGGGCGGGCGGTATCAAGCCCTGTGTGTCGGCGCACCTGGGCGATCAGTTCGGGCAACAGAACCACCGGCTGTTGGCGCGGGTGTTCGGCTGGTTCTATTTTGCCGTCAACTTCGGGGCCTTCGTGTCCATGCTGCTGACCCCCTGGCTGGTGCGGCAGTACGGGCCGTCGGCGGCCTTTGCGTTGCCCGGGCTGTTGATGCTGCTGGCGACGCTGGTGTTCTGGTCCGGGCGCTATCGCTTCGCACACATACCCCCCGGCGGCGGTGGATTTGTGCGCCAGGCGCTCGGCGCCGAGGGCCTGGGCGTGCTGGGGCGCCTGGCAGTGGTGTATCTGTTTGTCGCAGTCTTCTGGTCGCTGTTCGATCAGACAGGCTCGGCATGGGTGCTGCAGGCGCAACACATGGACCGAACCCTGTTCGGGGTCGAAGTCCTGCCGGCACAGATTCAGGCGGCCAATCCGCTGCTGGTGATGTTGCTGATTCCGGTTTTCTCCTATGGCGTTTATCCCGCCGTCGACCGGTTCTGGCCGCTCACCGAGTTGCGCAAAATCGGTCTGGGTATGTTTGTCACCGCCGCAGCGTTCGCCATACCTACCTGGGTGCAGATCCAGATCG
>JAJDOI010000137.1 GCA_022340245.1 Thiogranum sp. | reverse complement strand
CGCTTGACCGCCACCTCGGCGAAGCTCTCCTCACCGAGCGCATCGGCGAGCACCCGCGCCAGCGCCAGGCGGGTACGGGCAAACTTGCGTTGTCTCAGGTCGCTCATGCAAATATACAGTATTCTATATTTTTAATGCCTTAAGTATAAAGTCCAGCGCCGCCAACCCGCTGCAGGTGTTCCGATAACCGCCGACGCCAAGCAATATTAGTGACTACTATATTTTTAGTACAGTATTTAGTTTAACGTAATATCGGCTAGTTACTTCCAACAGCCCACAGTGTGAAAGTCAGGCTATCGCCAGATTCCCGGCGCGTGCTAAGCTCGCCCTCGAGGGACCGATCACCAAGGGCTCCCGTATCGCTTTCGTCGCGTGCTTGACTCCCTTATATTTGGGACTAAAATCCCAATTTATGCCAGACTCCGCTCAACAAGCTCTCACCCGAGCCCTGCTCACCCTCCTCAAACCGCTGGTGAGAATCCTGCTGCGCAACGGCATCGCCTACGGCAGTTTTGCCGAACTGGCGAAAAAGACCTATGTCGACGTCGCCTTCGAAGCGTTCGCGCCCACGGGAAAAAAACAGACGGTGAGTAGGGCCTCCGCCGTGACCGGGCTGACGCGCAAGGAAACCAAGCGCCTGCATGAACTGGACAGGCCGGATCCGGACACCAGTGAGCAGCGCTACAACCGGGCCGTGCGGGTGATCTCCGGCTGGCTCAACGATGCGCGCTTTCAGGACAAGTCCGGGCAGCCCGCGGTACTGCCCGTGGACGGCGGCGACGTGTCGTTTACCGCGTTGGTGAAAAAGTACAGTGGCGACATCACCACGCAGGCGATGCTGGCGGTGCTGCAGGCCGCGTCATCCGTGGAAAAAACCGACAGCGGCGTGAAACTGGTACAGCACGCCTATCTACCGGGCGGCGACCCGAGCGACAAGCTGACCATTCTGGGCACCGATACCGGGGAGCTGATCGCCACCATCGACCACAACCTGGTTGCCGCGGCGACTGAACGGCGCTTTCAGCGCAAGGTCTCCAACCACCGCACGCGCGCCGACGCGCTACCGGCTTTTCGCGCCCTTACCGCGGAAAAGTCCCAGGCGCTGCTCGAAGAACTCGACGCCTGGCTGTCAGCCCACGAAATCGAGGCATCTGAAGACGATGCCACGGGCCATTACGTGAGCCTCGGCATCTACTTTTTTGAACATAGTTCCGATACGGAGAACAAGTCATGAAATCGTTCAGACTGATCATGACTGCGGTCACGCTCCTGGTGCTCGCCGGTCTTGCGGGCTGTGGCGGTGGCAGCAGCGGCGGTACCAATGTTGCGAGCGGTATCGGCGGAACCGGCAAGATCGCCAGTGGCAGCATTACCGCGTTTGGCAGTATTTTCGTCAACGGCGTTGAATATAATATTGATGCCGCCAACTGTTCGGTTGACGACACCGATGTCACCGGCGCCTGCCAGGCAAACCTCGCGCTCGGCATGGTGGTAACCGTTGAAGGAACCGTATCAGGCACCGCGGGTACCGCCACCGGCGTGGTATTCGATGCCAATGTCGAAGGTCCGGTGTCCGGGCTGGTCACCAGCACCGACGGCTTCACCCGGAGTTTCTCTGTCCTGGGCATCAACGTAACCGTCGACAAGGGCACCACCCTGTTCGATGACAGTTTCCCTGGATTCAGTTTCAGTACACTGGCCGACAACAACGTGGTTCAAATAAGCGGCTTCTTCGACGCGGGCGGCACGCTGCAAGCGACTTATATCAACAAAAAGGCCGGTGCCGCGACCATAGGCACCACCCCCGTCGAACTGAAGGGTACCGTTGCCAGTGTGACCGGCAGCGGCGGACCGAATGACAGCTTCACCCTGAACGGCGTTGCGGTAAGTATCCTCCCGGGCGCCGATCTCGGCGATGTGCCCGGCGGCGCGGTTTCCAATGGTGACTTTGTCGAAGCCAGGGGCGTACTCACGGGCGCGGCCAGCATGGATGCCAGCAGGATCCAGCTCGAAGCGCCGAGTATCGGCGGCGATGGCGATGAGGTCAGCCTTGAAGGCCTGGTTTCCGGATTCACCGGTGATCCGGGCAACTTCCGGGTGGCGGGCCGGACGGTCGATGCCCGCAGCGCCACGCTGGAACCCGCCGGCCTGTCGTTGGCCAACGGTCTGAGGCTGGAAGTCGAGGGTGTCATCAATGGCACCACCCTGGTGGCCAGCAGTATCGAATCGCGCGGCGGCGAGATCAAGATCGACGCCCGGATCTCCGACGTCACGGCGACAACGCTCACGGTTACGTTGGGTGACGGTGGTATTACCGTCGCTGTCAATGACCAGACAACGCTCGAAGACAGTACCGATGTCATCGAAAATCCCCGCCTCAGCGACTTCAGCATCGGTGACTTTGTCGAGATCCGGGGCTTCGCGGATGCCGCCGGCGTGGTGGCCTCGGAGATTCACCGCAGTACACCGGACAACGTGATTCTGCAGGGGCCGGTTGACGGCTTTGTCGGCGACAGCTCGATCACCGTCCTCGGCGTAACCTTTTTCACGGACGGCGGCACCCGGTTTCAGGATGCCAGTGAAAGCAGCGTCACCAGTACGGCTTTCTATGCCGCCCTAGCGCAGGGCGACCTGGTGGCGATCAGGGATAACCAGCCCGGCGACGGCACCGCCGACGCAGTCGCCCAGGAAGATTGAAGCCAGCCGCGGCGGCGCCCCCTCAGCGCTCTGCTGTTCCACGCCTGTACCCCTCCGACTGGAGGGGTTTCCCCCATCTTCGCCGCCACGCTGAGCAGCGGTATGTATTTCTGCGTCGCACCCGGATCCCCGCCAACTGAACACCTGGCTAAATTTCATCGAGGCCATCCCCACCGCATTGACACCCGAAATACGTTGGGAATATATTCCCATAATCAATTCCGGCTATTCGGCCACTAAGCGGAATAACCCAATACCAATGGAGAAAGCCGCAGGATGAACACGAACGCAGTCAGGAGTGCAGTTTCGTCGGCCATCAGAGTAACAACCCTTATGCCCCTGTTCGCCGCGCTGCTAAGCGCCTGCGGTGGGGGTGGAGGCAGTGGGGATGGCGCCGGCAGTACCTCGCTCAACACGCAGTCGAGCGCTTCCGAACAAAACGACAAGCGACCCACAGGAGATGATTCCAGCGACAGCGGTTCAGGCAGTAACGCCCCTGCAACCGACCCGCTGTTCACCGTGGTCGCCGCCAACGACCTCGGTATGCACTGCGCCGACCTCGACTATCAGGTGTTCAGCATCCTCCCGCCCTTCAACGTCGTTCACGCCCAGGTTATCCAGAAAGGCCGCTCCGGCGAAGACCCCCGGATCCTTACCGACCAGGAGGTCACGCTGAGCTACGCGGCTACTTCCAGCCCTGTCGACCCGGCGGGTGGAAATTCCATCAACACCGCCAGCCAGAATCTGCCTGGCATATTCAAGTCCAACTTCTGGGCCCCGAGCAATCAGGCATTGCCGGTGGGCGCGGCCGGCGCCGGCAATACCTATTCCGTGGGTGGCCTGGCCTACGCCCCCCTGTACCCCAACGCGGCCACGGCCGGGTCACTGCTCGATCCGCCACTCGACCTGTCGGGTCTGTGTGACAACCCTGCGACTCCGGGCGGGTGTCCGAGTGCGCTGGCGCTGTTTGAACCCAACCCCGTGGACACCGGCCTCCCGGTACCCGCTCTGGATCGCTTCTATCCCCGCTCCGGCTCACCGGTGGCCGAACTCGCGCAACAACGCATGCCGGGACCCGGCAATGCCGAGCAGCCGTTCATGCGCTTTGACCGCGAGCTGCCGTTTTTTACCGGTTTCGACTTTGGCGCACGCCTTGATAACGTCAACTGGTTTGCGGCTGACGGCATTCCCCTGCTGCCTGTCGATGACACCGGCCTGAGCAACCCCTACCCGTTGATGAAAGTGACCGCCACGGCCAACAGCAGTGGAACACCGCTGGCGTCGCTGGATATCGTGCTGCCGGTCGCCTCTGAAGCTGATTGCCAGTCGTGTCACGTCGAGCCCCTCGACTGCCTCGACCCAGGTCTGCCTGCGGCCATTCAAAGCGACCAGTGCAACGGTTCGGCCGTGTCGCAGACCAGTTTCAACGTCATCGACATCGACACGGCGGTCGGGGATACGGTGGAACAGAAACTGCTCAACGCCGCCAAGATCAACATACTGCGGCTGCACGACGCAAAGCACGGCAGCAGCTACCGCAACTGGGATAACAGCAAGGCGCTGGTGTCCGCCCCGTGCAACGCCGACCTGAATCCCGACGATCCGAACTGCCTGGCCAATCAGACACCCATCCAGTGTTCACGCTGCCACTACTCGCCTGCCCTGGACCTGCTGCAAACCGGGCCGGTCGACGAACCGGAACAGGGAATCCTGGGGCGCCAGCAGACCTTCCACGTCAGCATGTCGCGGGCGATGCACGGACACCACGGCGCCCTGCCGCCGTTTGACGGCAAAGCGCTGTTTCCGGTGATGCCCGGCCCGGTCGGCCGCGACCCACAGCCGACCAGGCAGATACTCACCGAGACGTGCTACCAGTGTCATCCCGGCAAGCGGACCGCCTGTCTGCGCGGCGCCATGGCCACCGGCGGAGTCGTTTGCCAGGATTGTCATGGCGATATGCAGCAGGTCGGAAACGACTTCACGCTGCGCGTGAACAGCAGCAACCCCGGGGATTTCGTGCTCGACGGCAGTCTGCGCGTGCCGTGGGCGAGCGAACCGGGTTGCCAGTCCTGCCACACCGGCGATGCAGTCACCGGCAATCACCCGCCGGGCGCCATCACCGCCCCGGACGGCGTGCGCTTGCTGCAGGCATACACCACCGAGACCATCCAGGTGCCGGGTGTCGCCGACCCCGTCAAAGTCGCCAGACCCATTCAATCGCCCGCTTCCCGATTTGCAGAGAACCAGGCCAGCAATGCCAGGGGCGATACTGTCAATGTGCTTTACCGGCTCAGCAAAGGGCACGGCGGCGTGATGTGCGAGGGCTGCCATAACAGTACCCACGCCATCTGGCCGAACCGCAACCCCAATGCAAACGACAACATTGCCGCGAACCAGTTGCAGGGGCACTCGGGCACCCTCGTGGAGTGCAGCGTCTGTCACGCCGACGGCAGCCTCGGGCTGACGCTCGACGGGCCACACGGCATGCACCCGGTGAACGACTCGCGATGGAACAATAACCACAAGGATTTTGCCGGGCATAATCTCCAGCTCTGCACTAGCTGTCATGGACAGCAGTTGCAGGGCACGGTGCTGTCGCGCATGGCAGCCACGCGCACGCTGGCATGTGACGAAGGGCCGAACTGCCGCAACGAACGCATCACACTCGCGCGCGGCACACAGGTAAGCTGCACGCTCTGCCACGAGAATCCGTTGTTCGGAGATTGAGCTAGCTGGCGGCGTCGCAACGGTTGCGGCCGGCCTGTTTGGCCTGGTACAGGGCCTGGTCGGCGCGCTCGAACCACGATTCGGTGCTGTCACCGTCGCGCAACTGCGCCAACCCGCATGAGGCCGTGACGACCACCGCCTTGTCGCGGAAATGGAAACCGGTGGACTCGATCATGGCGCGCAATTTGTCAGCGACCACCAGGCATTCGTCGAGGGCGGTACCGGTCATGAGATGGACGAACTCCTCACCGCCGTAGCGCGCGATGAAATCCGTTTCACGAATCGATCCCTCCAGTGCGCGTGCGATGGTGCGCAGAACCTTATCGCCTGCCTGGTGACCGAAAGTGTCGTTGACATCCTTGAACCGGTCGATGTCCCAGATCAACAGGACCAGCGGCGTGGAAAAGCGCTTCCAGCGTGCGACCTCCTGCTCAAGCCGCTGTTCGTAGGCCAACCGGTTGGGAATGCCCGTGAGCGCATCGGTTTGCGCCTGGCTGCGCTCATGGCGAAGGCGGGTGCGCAATGAATCGGTCTCGCCTTCCAGTTCACGCAGACGATCGTTCATCGCGGACATGTCCGCCTTGGCCTTGTCGTAACGCTGCTGCTCGGCGGCGCGGTGCCGTTCCATGTGCGTCAGGACGACGTCGATATGGTTCTGTGCGAGGCGCTTCATCTGGTTCAGGTCGGTTGCCTCACGCATGCCGGATGCAATCCCGCCGATGCCCTGCTTGACCGCGCTATCGAGTTGCCGGCCCGCGGCGAAACTGTCGTCGTAGTACTGCTCGCTGCCGGCAAGCTGGTGGTTAACTTCCTGCAGGCGGCCGCTGAGTTCCAGCAGAAAATTCTCGATACCCTGCCGCTCTTCCTGTGTTTGTGTGCGGATGGCCTGAACCAGATCGGCGATTTGCTCGACAACCGCATCCCAGGCGCCCTGTTCGTTGGCCACTTCTATCTGATTGCGAACCGCCTCGACCCGTTCGACCAGATCATCCGGTAATGACAGACGCTCCAGCAGGCGAATCAGGATTTCGCGTACGGTTGCAACACTGGCAGCCTGCTGCGGCGCCTGTTGAGTCGCTGCGGTCACGCGTTCGTTCGCCGTTGCCTGCGAGCGGTTTTTCCGCCCGCCGAACAGGCGCTGCAGAAAGCCGCCCGCGGCTTTATCCGGGAGGCGTTGAGTCGCTGAGGTGTTCGGTTTCCAATCGAGCCGGATCAGAGCGTTGGACATGCCGTCTATGGCCGCCTGCAGCTGCACGTTGTCGGCCCGGTCGCGGATAGCATTGCGCAGTTCGACCAGTTGGCGGTCGAGACCCTCGTCCTGACCGTCGGCCGCGACTGTCAGGCGCGAGATGGTTTTGCGCAATAGCTCGTCAGACTGCCGCCACTGCTTTTCCCTGGTTTCGAGCTCTTGCAGCTGATCGAAGTATTGGCGCTTCCATTGCTCGGCTTCCGACTGCTCAGTCATTGTCTGTGTCCAAGCCGTGCACCTCCGCACTCAGGTGTGCAATTCAACGCTCTCGGGCAACACGATCTCCATAGAAAGCGGCAAGTGGTCGGAGAGCGGATAGTTCAACACCTCGGCTTTTGCCACCTCGACGGTGGGCGTTACGAGGATATGATCGATATTACGTCGCGGACGCCAGCTGGGAAAGGTATTCATTCCGTGCAGGGGCTCGCTCATCAGCGTCTTGTTGAGCAGGATGTCCATCTCGTCGCTGTCGGAACGGCAGTTCATATCCCCCATGATCACCACGTGACGGTAATCATTGACCAGGTCGCTGAGGTATTCGAACTGGTTCATGCGCCCGCGACGACTCAGCGCCAGGTGCACGATGAGCACCACCAGTGACTCGGGCCCGGCGCCGAAGCGCACAGCCATGGCGCCGCGACCCGGAATGCGTCCGGGCAGACGGTGCTCGGTGATGCCGGTGGGTTTGTAGCGGCTGAGCACCCCCAGACTGTGCTGGGCGAAACGTCCGATACGCCGGTTGGTCTGGTCATCCCAGTAAGGAAATGAGGCACTGGCCGCCAGGTACTGGGTAATGTTCACAAACCCGCTGCGGGCGCTGCCGGCATCGGCTTCCTGTATTCCGACGAAGTCATAGTCGCTCATCAACTGGGCGATGCGATCGAGATTGTCGAAACGTTGGGGGTGATGCAGAACGTGCTTCCAGCTGTGCGTCAGATACTGGCCGTAGCGCCGCGTCTTGATGCCGATCTGGATGTTATAGCTGAGCAGCCGCAGTGTCCGCTGCGGTACGCGCTGAACCTGCTTGGCGTTGGCGAGTTGTGACATGGCGTTGTCTAGATCGGGCAAACCAGCTTACCCAGCTGCTCGGTCAATTTAAGATTCTCACTGTAGTCGACGGGACAGTCGATAATACTCACGGTCGGCCGCGCCAGCGCCTCCTTGAGGATATCCTGCAGCTGACCCGGCCCGGTGACCCGGTAACCGCGCGCGCCGAACGAATCGGCATATTTGACGAAATCCGGATTTTTGAAGTCAACGTGCGATTCCCGCCGGAACTGGTTCATCTGTTTCCACCTGATCAGGCCATAACCTGAATCATTCCATATCAGTATGACAATCGGGGTCTCCAGGCGCATAGCGGTTTCTATTTCCTGCGAATTCATCAGAAAACCCGCGTCGCCGGTCACCGCGACCACGGCGCGGTCCGGTGCCACCAGCTTGGCCGCAATGGCCCCCGGTACGGCGATCCCCATGCTGGCGAAGCCATTCGAAATTATACAGGTATTCGGCTGTTCACAGCGAAACATGCGTGCCATCCACATTTTGTGGGCGCCGACATCGCAGATCACAATGTCGTCCAGGGCCAGCACCGTGCGCAGGTCCCATATGATTTTCTGCGGCTTGACGGGAAAGCCCTGGTCCTCGCTGTGTCGGTTCATCTCCTCGATCAAGGCCTCGCGCAGCGGCCGCATCAGGTGGCCCTGGTGGGGTGTTACCAGCCGGGCTATCCGGATCAGGCTGTGCTTGATGTCGCCCAGCACGCCGACAGTGACATTGTAATGTTCATCGACTTCAGCCTGGGTGCGGTCGATGTGGATAATGGTGCGATCGCGGGTGGGGTGCCAGAGGTACGGGTGGTATTCCACCAGGTCATATCCGACGCAAATGATGACATCGGCGCGGTTGAACCCGCAGCTGATGTAATCGTTGGCCTGCAATCCCGCGCTGGCCAGTGTTGTGCGGTTGCGAAACGGTGTGACGCCCTTGGCCATGAAGGTATTGGCGACCGGGATGTTCAGCGTCTCGGCGAAGTCCGCGAGGTGTTTCCAGGCGCCCGCGCGGATCACGCCGTTGCCCGCAAGGATCATTGGATCGCGCGCCTCGGAAATCAGCAAAGCGGCGCGCTCGACCTGCTCCTGGGGCGGTTCCGACGGAAAGGGTCTGTTCACCGGCAACGGACTCGCCACCGCCGGCAGCTTTGCGATGTCTTCGGGAAACTCGATAAATGTGGCGCCGGTCTTTTCGGACTCGGCGATTTTGAACGCTTTGCGCACCACCTCCGGTATCACGTCCGGCGCCAGAATGCACGACGCGTACTTGGTGACCGGCCGAAACAGATCATCCAGATCGAGCACCTGGTGCGATTCCTTGTGCAGGCGATTGGTGCCGGCTTGCCCGGCAATGGCCACCAGCGGCGCGTGATCCATGTTGGCATCCGCCACACCGGTAATCAGGTTGGTGGCGCCGGGACCCAGGGTCGACAGGCAGACGCCGGCATTGCCGGTCAAGCGGCCGTAGACATCGGCCATGAATGCGGCGCCCTGTTCGTGCCGGGTGGTGATGAAACGAATGCTGGAATCCAGCAGCGCGTCCATCAGGTCGAGGTTCTCTTCGCCTGGTACGCCGAAGATGTACTCGACACCTTCGTTTTCAAGACATTTGACGAACAGTTCTGCGGCGTTCAACTCACTGGGCGGTCCCGGGCGCCTGCTCGGTCGATGCAGCCCGCTCTTTTTCGATCAGGAAGTCCACCACCTGCAGCATTTTGTCGTTGCCGCCAGCCAGCGTACCGGTCGTGCGATACTTGCCGTTGACCACGAGGGTCGGTACGCCGGTGACGCCGTACAGGTTGCGCACTTCCTTGGAACGGTTGGTCTTGGTGATCACCGCGAAAGAATTGAAGGTCTTGTCGAAATCGGCTTCAGAGACCCCTTGCTCCATGAAAAACGCCTTCAGATCCGCCGCGTTGCGAATCATTTTGCGGTCCTTGTGGATATGATCGAACAGCGGCTCGTGAATCTTGTCGAGCACCCCCAACAGATCGGCGGTGTAGTAGGCACGCGCGAGCAGTTCCCAGCTCGGCCCCAGCACTGCGGGCTCACGCACGAATACGACATCGTCCGGCTTGTGTTTCAGCCAGTCATTCAACTCGGGCTCCAGATGGTAACAATGCGGACAGCCGTACCAGAACAGCTCCAGTACTTCGATCTTGTCACCGCTTGAGGTCGGCTGCGGTGTGTCGAGTTTCTGGTATTCAACCCCCTCTTTGAAAGCCGCAAAACTCGGCTGCGCCAGCAGCAACAGCGCCAGCAGGGCAAGTAGCTTCTTCATGTGTTGTTCTCCGCGGTTTTTAACAATTCACGTACGAATGCATGCCGACTGCAATCTGTTCACGCATCGGCCGCCGCCCGGGATGACAAGCAGTCCGATGAGCGGCTGGCGCAGCGCGCCCTCGATCGCCCTGGACGCATAAACAACGAATAATACGCCTCATTCTTGCCGGGTGCCGGGGTGATTTGCAAGCCCGTTGCCGACACGCACTCGAAGGTTATCGGATGCCGCTACGAGGGGCGGAATCGACCGCCCCGCGCTGATTGCCGGCGGCGCCGCTCCGGGAAAACAGCCCGTTTCGGTCGCCGCGTAGCCTTGCTCCAAATTGACCGCCTCACCGCGTCGGAGTTCCAGCCAGCGCCCGCCGAGAGCGGCACGGTGGCTGGCGCGCGACCGCCCTGCCAGTGCCGCGAGCTGTCTGCGCGGCAGTGCGCCCTTTAAGCCCCCTGACAACGACAAAGCGGCCCGAAGGGCCGCCTTGTGTTCACCCGGTTCAGCGGTTACTCAGTGCAAACCCTGCACGTACGAAGCGACAGCCTGGATTTCCTTGTCGGTCATCTTGCCGGCAATATTACGCATCATCTTGCCCGCGTCGTTGTTGCGCTCGCCGCTCTTGAAAGCGTGGAGCTGGTTTTCGACATACTTGGCGTGCTGACCGGCAAGTCGCGGGAACTTGGCGGCCGGATTACCGGCGCCGGTCGGTCCGTGACAGCCGATACAGGCAGCGACACCGCTGGCGGCATTACCGCCACGGTAGATTTTTTCACCCAGTTCCACCAGCGACTTGTCAGCCGCGCCCTGGGACATGGTCTGGTCCGAGAAGTAGGCCGCGAGATTTTCCATATCCTGGTCGCTCAGACCCATCGCCATCGGTGCCATGGTAGCGTTCTTGCGCTCCCCGTCCTTGAAGTTGTGAAGCTGCTTGACGAGGTAGGGGACGCCCTGTCCGGCCAGTTTCGGCCACTCGGGGTTGACACTGTTACCGTCGGGGCCGTGACAACCGGCGCAGGTCGCGGAAGCCGCTTTGCCGGCAGCGGCATCACCCGCCGCAGTTGCCTGCGACATACCACTGACCAGGGAAAAAACTGCTGCAAAAACAAGAAATTTTTTCATCTTGGTTCACTCTCCAGAAACACTTCGGGCAGGACGCCGACAACCCGCAGTGGACCGCGCCCAAAAAAGAGCCCAACTGTATACCAGCGGGGCACTGACCGGTCAATAAGAATTTGGTTATAAACTGTGAGAAAATACGAATATGGGAATCAATTTTCAAGCCGCGGAGTTTCTCACCAGCGTTCCCGAAGTGCGCCTGGCGCCGCCGGATACCGGCGCGGAGGCGGCTTTCGCCGGGCGCTCCAACGCGGGTAAGTCCAGCGCCCTGAACGCCATCACCGCTCAACGCAGTCTGGCCCGCACCAGCAAGACGCCCGGGCGCACCCAGCAAATCAACTTTTTCGACCTGGGCGACGACCGCCGCCTGGTCGATCTGCCCGGCTACGGCTACGCCAAGGTACCGCAAGCCATGAAGGACAGATGGCAGCGTCATCTTGCCGAATACCTGCGGGTACGCCAGTCCTTGCGCGGCCTGGTGCTGCTCATGGACTGCCGCCATCCGCTGACGGAATTCGACCAGAACATGCTGAGCTGGTGTACCGATGCCGGTCTGCCCGTACACATATTGCTGACCAAAGCCGACAAACTGAAACGCGGGCCGGCCAGCAGCGTTCTGCTGGCGGTGCGCAAACAGCTGCCGGAGTGGCATCCGCAGGCCAGTGTCCAGTTGTTTTCGGCGCTGAAGAACGCCGGCGTCGACGCGGCGCGCGAAGTCCTGAGCAGCTGGCTGACGACGACCGCCTGATCCACACCTCGCCGGTGAGACACAGCCCAACGGCACCGGGAACGCGTCACCGGATCCCGGGGAATTTCCACCGCGCAAAAAAAACCCCGGAGTGCAAGGGGGGGAAGCACCGGGGTTAAGAATACCCGGCTTGGGGAAACCGGGTTGGAGGAATTCCCGTTCTGTCTGTCTAGGAACGGGGAGCGTCAGTCAACAACACTCCGTGTGTGGAGGGCGACCTGCAATTGTGCAATGACTTATGGCGTTGTTTTATATGCCTCTCTCGTACTAACAGACCCGTAACGCTCACTGCCTATTACTATAGACCATTTGGCCCCTTAATGAACAGCTAACGAAAGGTAAAAAGTTGCCACACCGTAACTAAATGTAAATGCGTGCATTTACACGGTAGACCAATATCTTCCGGCTAAGTTCATTAGAGTGGTGCTGGACACATGTTCAGTGCGCTTCATCCCAATTGCTGCCGGCGCCGATGTCCACAACCAGCGGCACCAGCAGATCGGCAGCCGATTCCATGCGTTCACGGATGGCCTTTTCCGCAGCCTGACGAAATGTGAGCGGCACCTCGAACACCAGTTCGTCGTGCACCTGCATGATCATTGTGACGTCGGATGTTTCGGATTTAATCCAGGCATCGACCCGCAGCATGGCCCGTTTGATGATGTCGGCAGCAGAGCCCTGCATTGGCGCGTTAATAGCGGTACGCTCCGCGGCCTGGCGCCGCTGTGCGTTGCGCGCGGTGATTTCCGGCACATACAGCCGGCGGCCGAACAACGTTTCCACGTAGCCCTGCTCGCGTGCCAGCTCACGGGTGGTTTCCATATAGGCTTTGACGCCCGGATAGCGCTGAAAGTACCGGTCAACATAGGCCTGCGCCTGACCGCGTTCGATGCCGAGTTGCTTGCCCAGGCCAAACGCCGACATGCCGTAGATCAGACCGAAGTTGATAGCCTTGGCCGAGCGACGCTGCTCAACCGTCACCTGGTCGGGCGCGGTGCCGAATACCTCGGCCGCAGTGGCGCGGTGAATATCATCACCCCGGGCAAAGGCTTCAACCAGCCCGGCGTCCCCGGATAAATGCGCCATGATGCGCAGTTCGATCTGGGAGTAATCCGCTGCCAGTATCAGTTTGCCTTGTTCGGCAACGAACGCCTGACGAATTCGCCGGCCTTCGGTTGTGCGTACTGGAATGTTCTGCAGATTGGGGTCGGACGAGGACAAGCGCCCCGTAGCCGCAACCGCCTGGTGATAGGAGGTGTGTACCCGCCCGGTGCGCGGGTTTACCTGGCCGGGGAGCTTGTCGGTGTAAGTGGATTTCAACTTACTCAAAGAGCGGTAGTCCAGAATCAGACGCGGCAGCGGGTACTGAAGCGCCAGCTCCTGGAGCACAGATTCCGCAGTCGACGGTGCGCCCTTGGGGGTTTTCGCCAGTACCGGCAATTGCTGCTTGTCATAAAGTATCGCCTGTATTTGCTTGGGCGACCCCAGATTGAAGGGCTCGCCGGCCAGCTGGTGGGCTTCCTGCTCCACCGCCTCCATGCGTTCGGCCAGTTCGCGACTCTGGTGCGCGAGCATTTCGACATCCACGCGCACGCCGTTGCGCTCCATGTCCGCGAGTACGCCCAGCAGCGGTAACTCGAGATCTTCGAACAGGGTCTTCAGTGACGCTTGCGCCGCCAGGCGCGGCCACAACAGCTGGTGCAGTCGCACGGTCATGTCGGCATCTTCGGCCGCGTACGGGGTGGCCTGCTCCAGCGCCACCTGGTCGAATGTCACCTGCTTGGCGCCCTTGCCGGCGACATCTTCAAACTTGATATTGGTGTGCGCGAGGTACTTCTGGCACAGCGAGTCCAGATCATGGCGACTGGCGGTGCTGTCCAGCAGATAGGACTCCAGCATAGTGTCGTAGGCAATACCACGCAGGCGAATGCCGTGGTTGAGCAATACGTTGCGGTCATACTTGAGATGGTGGCCCACCTTGCGCCTGTCGGCGTCCTCCAGCAGGGGCCGAACACGCTCGAAAACCCAGTCGCGATCCAGTTGCTCCGGTGCGCAGGGATAGGTATGCGCGACCGGGACATATGCGGCTTCGCCGGGCTCGATCGCAAAACTCATTCCCACGACTTCGGCCCGCATGTAGTCCAGCGCGGTGGTCTCGGTGTCGAAACCGAACAATGGAGCTTGTTCGAGGCGCCTCAACCAGCGTTCAAACGCCTCGCGCGTGAGGATTGTCTGGTAGTCGGCCGAGGCGGCGATGGCGGCGACATCGGAAACCGGTACGGCGTCGCCATCGAGCTGTTTCAGCCAGGTGTTGAATTCCAACCGCTGATACCATTCGCCCAGCCGCGCCTTGTCGGCCGGTTTCAGCACCAAATCATCCGGCCCGACGTCAAGTTGGACGTCGCATTTTATCGTGGCCAGCTGCCTGGAAAGTTCCAGCTGGTCGAGGTGTGCGCGCAGGTTCTCGCCGATCTTGCCGGAAATCTCGTCGGCGTGGGCCACCAGTTGGTCGAGCGAGCCGTACTGGTTCAGCCACTTGGCGGCGGTTTTCGGACCCACCTTGGGCACGCCCGGGATATTGTCCGAGGTGTCGCCCACCAGGGCGAGAAAATCGATGATCTGTGCCGGTTCGACGCCGAATTTCTCCACCACGCCCTGCGCATCCAGGCGTGTGTCGTTCATGGTGTTGATGAGCGTCACGTGCGCGTCCACCAGCTGCGCCAAGTCCTTGTCGCCCGTCGAAACGACCGTCTGCAGGCCGGCTGCCGACGCCTGTTGCGTCAGCGTGCCGATGACATCGTCGGCCTCGACCCCGGGCACCTGCAGCAGCGGCATGCCCATGGCCCGTATGATTTCCAGCAACGGTTCAACCTGCGACGACAGCTCATCGGGCATGGGTGGCCGGTGTGCCTTGTACTCGGCAAACAGCTCGTCACGGAACGTCTTGCCGCGGGCGTCGAAAACCACGGCCATGTGCCCGGGCTGGTAGGTTTCAACCAGTTTGCGCAGCATATTCAGCACGCCGTAGACCGCACCGGTAGGCTCGCCGCGGGAGTTGGTCAGCGGCGGCAGAGCGTGGAAGGCCCGGTACAGGTAGGACGAGCCGTCCACCAGAATCAGGGGCGCGAGTTTTTCGGCTGGCATAGACTTTTCCCGGTTAAATTCAGTGTACTGCCCGATACAGGCTGCGATGGTATCATTCGCCCACCACCAAATCAGGATACAGACAATGGACGAACCATCACGCCACCGCCACCCCGGGCTCGACCTGGTCAACGACACGCTGCTGACCCGTGAGTCCTGGAAGATTTTCCAGATCATGGCCGAATTCGTCGAAGGCTTCGAGCGACTGGCACAGATCAAGCCGTCAGTCAGCATTTTCGGTTCGGCGCGTACCGGGCCGGACCATCCCTACTACAAGCTTGCCGAAGAAATCGCCCACGCCCTGTCGGACGCCGGCTTTTCCGTCGTCAGCGGCGGCGGCCCGGGTATCATGGAAGCGGCCAACAAGGGGGCCCATGCCGGCCCCTCGCCGAGCATCGGGCTGAACATCATGCTCCCGCACGAACAGTCCGGTAATCCCTACCAGGACATCGCGCTGAATTTCCGCCACTTCTTTTCGCGCAAGGTGATGTTTGTGAAATACGCGTCGGCCTATGTGGTGTTGCCGGGTGGTTTCGGCACACTCGATGAACTGGCCGAAATCCTCACCCTGGTACAGACGGGCAAGACGCGGCGCATTCCGATTATCCTCGTACACCGGCCGTTCTGGGACGGGTTGATCGACTGGTTCAAAAAAACCCTGATTGAGGAAGGCACCATCGACGCCGAAGACATGGACCTGTTCAAGGTGCTGGACAATCCCAGGGATGTGGTCGATGCTATTTTTGACCACTACGATAAACGCGGCTTCGAACCGTCGCCCAGGGAGCAGGAAATTCTGCTCGAGCTGTAACCGCTATGCAAAAACCATCATTATATATCGTCATTGCCTGCTCACTGCTGCTTATGGACGCTATCGCGCACGCCGATGAGCCGGTGAATACCTCGCCGCCGGAGGCACCCAGCGAATCGGACCAGGAAACCATTCAGCCGGAGGTCACCATCATCCGGCGCGAAGACAAGACGATAGAGGAATACCGCGTCAACGGGCGGCTCTATAAAATCAAGATAACCCCCAAAGTCGGCCCCCCCTACTACCTGGTGGACAGAAACGGCGACGGCTCATTCAGCACACTGCCGGCCGCAACCGGCCTCGAGCCGGATATCATGATTCCGCAATGGGTGCTGTTCCGCTGGTAAACAAGCTCGCCAACAGCCTCGATCAGCTTGCAGAACGTACCGGCCATGCGGCAGCCTGGCTGGCACTGGCACTGGTGCTGGTGACTTTCAGCGTGGTGGTGTTGCGCTATCTGTTCGAGATCGGCTCCATTGCCCTGCAGGAGTCGATTCTCTACCTGCACGCCAGCCTGTTCCTGCTCGGCGCGGCCTATACACTAAAAATCGACGGCCACGTCCGTGTCGATATCATCTATCGTCACCTCTCGCGCCGCGGGCGTGCATGCGTCGACCTGTTGGGCGCACTGTTGCTGCTGCTACCGGTATGCAGCTTTCTACTCTGGATCAGCTGGGACTACGTCGCCACGGCCTGGTCGCTGCACGAGGGCTCACGGGAAACCGGCGGCCTGCCCTACGTCTACCTGCTGAAAACCCTGATTCCAGTCTCGGCCGGACTGCTCATCCTGCAGGGCATCAGCCAGGCCCTGTCCAGCCTGTCGATCCTCAGCGGCGCGCGGGATGAACGCACATGAGCGGCGCCGCCGCGCTGTTCATGTTTGCCGCGGTGTTCGTGGTATTGCTGGCCGGTTATCCGGTGGCTTTTTCGCTGGCCGGCACAGCGCTGGCTTTCGCCCTGGTCGGGGACTGGCTGGGGGGTTTCGATTTCGCCTTTCTGCAGGCGCTGCCCAATCGGCTATACGGCATCATGACCAACGAGACGCTGGTCGCAGTGCCATTGTTCGTGTTCATGGGTGTGATGCTGGAGCGCTCGTGTATCGCGGAAAACCTGCTGGAAACCATGTCGGCGATGTTCGGCCGGCTGCGCGGCGGACTCGGCATATCGGTAACGCTGGTCGGCATGCTGCTGGCCGCCAGCACCGGCATCGTCGGCGCCACCGTCGTTACCATGGGCCTGTTGTCACTGCCGACGATGCTGAAACGCGGCTACGACCCGCGTATCGCCACCGGCACTATCTGCGCGTCGGGCACCCTGGGGCAGATCATACCGCCGTCCATCGTACTGGTGCTGCTGGGCGATGTGCTTTCGTCGGCCTACCAGCAGGCACAGCTCGACGAGGGCATTTTCTCACCCAAGACCGTGTCGGTCGGCGACCTGTTCGCCGGCGCGCTGCTCCCGGGTATTATGCTGGTGTTGCTGTATCTCGCCTACCTGTTGCTGGTGTCGGTAGTGCGCCCGGCCGCCATGCCCATGCCGGCTGCCGACGCCCCGCGTCCACCCGGCGGACTGGCCGCGTTGCAGGCGCTGCTGGCGCCGTTGTTGTTGATACTCGCGGTGCTGGGCTCCATTCTCGGCGGCTTTGCAACTCCGACCGAAGCCGCCTCGGTCGGGGCCGTCGGCGCCATGCTGCTGGCCGCCGGCGCGCGCCAGCTGACACCCGCGGTGTTGAGAGACGTGGTGCGAAGCACTCTGAAGGTCACCAGCATGGTGTTCCTGATTCTGATCGGCGCATCGGTATTTTCACTGGTGTTTCGCGGTTTCGGCGGCGACGATTTGATCGAGGACCTGCTGCTGCAACTGCCGGGCGGGGTGGTCGGCGCCATGCTGGTGGTGATGCTGGTCATGTTCCTGCTCGGTTTTGTGCTCGACTTTATCGAGATTACCTTTGTCGTCGTGCCCATCGTCGGCCCGATACTGCTCTCCATGGGTCTGGATCCCGTGTGGCTGGGCATCATGATTGCCATCAACCTGCAAACTTCCTTCCTGACGCCACCGTTTGGCTTTGCGTTGTTCTATCTGCGCGGCGTTGCGCCTGCGGAAATCACCACCGCCGATATCTATCGCGGCGTTGTCCCCTTTATTGCCATCCAGCTCATCGCGCTCGGTGTACTGGCCCTGTGGCCGTCGTTGGCCACATGGTTGCCACAGCAGGTCTACGCTGGTTAGAATCATTTAAAACAAGGAATGATCCATACGTATTTTTACTAGTGCCGGCGACAGTTTCAAGCGGCCCGCCGGCAGGGGGCTAAATGCACCAGCAGCGCCAAGGCGGCTTCATTCTTCTGGTCGAGGACAATCCCGACGACGTTGAACTGACCGAGCGCGCGTTCAAGCGCAGCCACCTGGGCAACCGTGTTGTTACCAAGCGCGACGGACAGGAAGCCCTGGACTATTTACTCGGCGCCGGCGACGAAGCCCACGCGCCCGCGCTTCCCGATGTGATTCTACTGGACCTGAATATGCCGCGCGTCAACGGCCTGGAGGTCCTGCGCCGGGTGCGCGCGGCGAAGCGCACCCGTTATTTGCCGGTGGTGGTACTGTCGACCTCCGATGAGCAACGCGACATCGCCGACAGTTACAGGCTGGGTGCCAACAGCTATATCCGCAAGCCTGTCGACATGCACGAGTTTTTCGATGCCATCCGCTCGGTCGAAACCTACTGGACGGTCCGCAACATACCGCCCACGCCTAACCGGCGCGGGCGTTAAGGTAGGCACGTTCCGATATGTTTTCCCAGGCCGTGACCTGTTCACGGAACGCCTGAAAGGACGCATACACGCGACCCGACAGCTCATCCTTGCCCGCGACCTCGGCGACCACCTCATCGGAGAGTTTTTTCAGGTGCCGCAACACCGCGTCCGGTAGCGCCCGCAACTCGACGTTGTGTTCGTTCACCAGTGTCTGCAGCGCCTGATTGTTGCGCGCCATATACTCCGACAACATGTCCTGATTGGCCACGCGCGCAGCATTGAGAACGATAGCCTGCAACTCGCCGGGAAGCGCGTCGAACGCCTTCTGGTTGACCATGCACTCGAGTGTGGTGCCCGGCTCGTGCCAGCCGGGGTAATAGTAGTACTTGGCGGCCTTGTACAGACCGAACGCAAGATCGTTGTAGGGACCGACCCACTCGGTGGCGTCGATGGCGCCCGACTGCAAGGAGGTAAACAGT
>JAJDOI010000002.1 GCA_022340245.1 Thiogranum sp. | reverse complement strand
CTGACGCGCCTGCGCAACAACTCGGAGGCTATCCGCAAAGACAAATCCGTGGCCTACAAGATCAGCGACGAGTTGATCGTGCCGTTGATCGACTTCCCGCGTATTACCCGCCTGGTGATAGGCAAGTACTGGCGCGACGCCAGCGACACCCAGCGAGAGGAACTCGTCAAGCAGATCCGCGACCTGCTGGTGCGTTCCTATGTCACCGCCATGTCCAGTTACATCGACGACCTGGTTTCAGAAAAGAACATGATCGATTTCATGCCCTCCAACTACCGGCCAGGCGACCGCAAGGCCTCGGTACGCGCGAACATCGCGCTGGGCGGCCGGGCGCCCGCGGAAGTACAGTACCAGCTGTACTACGTGGGTCAGTGGAAAATCTACGATATCCGCATCGAAGGCATCAGCCTGGCGCTCACCTACCGCACCAGCTTCGGCGAGCAGATCAACCGGGAAGGACTGGATAACCTGATCGCCCAGCTGGTTGAGCGTAATCGTAAAGGCGAAGTGGAGCTGCCCGAAAAGATCGCACCACAATAGTGCGCACTATCGGTGGTCTGATTTATGCGTCCACTGTTTTACGGGTTAAAACAACCGGAAGGACAGTGCGATGGCCATTATCGATCGATGCCGCGACCCCTACGGGACGTTGTCAGACAGCCGCAAAGCATTACTTGAACAACTCCTGGAAGCCCCCGACCAGTGCCTCTGGGAGCGGGCGCGCGGGCTGATTATCCGCGCGGTTCCCATCGTGACACTCGAGAACGCGGTCCGTTCGGTGCGCAAGTGTCGCGACGCGGGACAGGTACCGGACCCATTCACTTTATACCGCGCCGTGCGCTATGCGGTTGACTACGATACCAGCGGCGTGGTGGCCGGACGCGGCGGCATCTGCAGGTAGTAACCCTCGGCTTCGATCTGGCCGATCACCTCCCGCACGTCCGCCTGCGCCAGGGTTCGCTGCGCACGCAATTCAAGGTCCATGACCTTTACCAGTGTACCCAGGAGCTGTTTCAAGCCATCGGGAACGCGAGTCAAATCATCCACGGTCCGGACATAGAGAAAATAGTCGAGCTGCCTCAGACTTTTGTAAACCGTGCATTGCATAGCGGCGGCGCTCAGGACGATGGGCGCGCGGGAAATTCGACCGCCACTTCCTTGACGTACGGCTCGTTAAACACCAGTTCCGCCGAAAAACCGCCATCGACCACACGCGCCTTGACCTGGGTAAGGTCCGGCAGGCGACTGGCGAGATAGGCGCAACCCGCGGCGACCAGGGGATCGCTCCCATTTTGCAATCCCTCGAGGAGCTGGATAGCCACGAACTGGGCGCGCTGCAGCGCGTCGGGCTGCGCTACCCGAACACCACCCAGCCGCACGCCAGCACCCATCTGTTCGTCCATCCGGTCCAGGTAGGCATGCTGAGCCTGCGGCAGCGGTTTGCCGCGTTGATATTCAACCTGCACCTCGCCATTGACCACTATCACCAGCGGCTCGGCATTGCTGTCAGTTGTCGACGCAGTCATGGCCGTTATTATCCGCCTTGGGCTCGGTATTGAAAGACGTCTGTCGCCGACGTTGCCTCCATTGTTACCGGTCCTTCACCCGCGCCAGGCGTGCGCGCTCCAGTTCCGTACTGATCTGCGCCTCCTGTAGCGCCGAGAAAGCCTGATGGTTGAATGTAATCATACCGCCAGACATTTCATACCAGGAAAAACCACTCGACCAGTCGGCGAGACGAAATCCACCCTGCATCCGGCGCGACATGCAATACATGCCCGCCGGCGTGTAGAGCAGGTTGTAGGCTTCATTGCGCGCATGCAGCGCCTCGATATATTGCCAGGCGGCGTCGGCCGAACTGAACAGCCGACAATCCACTGGATAGTCATCAGCGCCGCCGTTGTGCCTCCAGTTTGCGCTTTCAACCGGCAGACGCAGATCGCGAACAAACAACTGGTAATGCAGATGGTTGACCGAAGCAAATGCGCCCAGCGCATTGTAGCCGACTCTGATTCCGGGCAGCCCTTCGGCCAGCAACTGCACCAGTTGCCAGACCCTGGCGTGCATACCCTGGCGATGAAACTGTGGCAGGCAACGTTGCCGCTCCGGCACCAGAAGGCAATGCAGGTCAACGAACGGGTACTTGTTGTAATAGAGATCGAAGTGCGTGCCCAACAGATCGCCGGACCACAGCGCTTCCTGTTGCATAAAGGGCTTGTTGAAATTGAAACCCTGCGCATCGAATGGCGCGTGGATGGATGTCATCGGCCGTTGGCTGTTGCGCAGCGGCCGGAAGGAGCGCAGTTGATTGAACTGCACCTCCCACACGCCGGCCTGGCGCTGTTCGGTCAGCGTCAGGGCGTCGAAACCGATACAGGTGATTTTCAGAAATACCAGCAGATCGTCGTCCGACTCTTCGACAAGGCGGCCATGAACGAAAGCCTCCCTCAAGCACGCCGACAGCTGCCCATAGCGTGTCTGCAGTCGATCGCGCAGGTCGGAAAACAGCGATGCCTCGCAACTGGCGTTGGCCGCCACCAGGATAAACAGGTTCAGCCCGCCGCCATCGAGCAGTCGCTCAAGTCCCTGCTCAAAGCCCCGGCGGAACGACTCCGGCGACGCAAACAAACGGGTGTCGGGTGAATTCATGGTTGCGATTACCTAGCTGAAGTAAGCGCTTATCCGGTCGGCGGCCTGGCTTGCACCGTTTGGCTCACAGGGGCTGGGCTGCAAGGAGTGCAGCGGCGCCACCAGATCTGCAAAACGGCCGCTTTCGAGGCGCTGCGCCTCGACTGTCAGGGCGCCATGACGGGCTTGCAACCAGCCGAGCAGCGTCGCCTCTTCCGGCCAGTCGGGGCGCGGGACGTACATCAGGGGTGTGCCATTGACCGCGCACTCGGTAACCGTGCCATAGCCGCATTTGCCCAGTACCGCGTCACACGAGGCTATCAGATCCGTAAAGGCAAGGCCCGTGTCCTGGTAGCTGCTGACGTCGGCGTGTCGCACCTGCCAATCCGCACTCACAAGCCAGTGTATACCCTGCCCCGCGGGCCAGGACTCCATGGGAAAGCGCGCGTTCACGCCACCGGGCGCGACCAGGATCAGGCGCTGAGCTGCGCCGAGCCGCAGCTGCTCACGCAGGCTTTTGGCCTGCGACCTGCCAACGGTCGCGATCGGACCGATTGCGACCCGCCGGTCGAGAAACGGCATGGGCATGGAGGGCTCGGGACACAGGAAAACACGCGCGCTGCGATACGCCTCCTCCATCTGCTCCAGGATACCTGGCGCTTCCGGGCGCTGCAGGAAATAGTGCCGGTAGACATCGGCCCAGTTCAACGAGCACATGGCCACAGCGGGAATGCCCGCGCGGTCGGCCGCCGCCAGCGTCAGGTAAGGCACATCGGCAAGCACCAGAGTCGGGGACAGCCGCCGAAGGCGTTGCGCTTCCCGGTCCAGACGCCCGCCCCAGTCATCGTGCAGCCGGCGGTATGCGGCTGCACTCGCCTCGAGGTCGATGGCGAATGCGGAACTCATTATCAGCCCGAAATCCGGGGCATCTTCGATCAGCTCGAACTCGCCCTGGATGCGCCCGCGCAGAAACGCCGGGGGCAGGCTGGTCAGCAGCGTGAGGCGCAGCTCGGGATGTCGTTTCCGCAGCACATTCAGCACGGGCGCAACCTGTGCGGCATGACCGAAGCCATGCGGTGTAATCGCCGCGAGCAGGTGCACCGGTGGCTGAATCCTTACACCAGGCCTGCGGCCTGCTGGTCGGCATGGTAGGAGGAACGCACCATCGGGCCGCTGGCGACCTGACTGAAGCCGAGTGACTCGCCCAGCTCGCGCAGTTGCTCGAACTCCTCCGGATGAACAAAGCGCTCGACCGGAAGGTGGTGTTTGCTCGGCTGCAGGTACTGACCGAGTGTGAGCATCTGCACGTCGTGCATGCGCATGTCGCGCATGACCTGCTCGACTTCATCCAGTGTTTCCCCGAGGCCCAGCATCAGGCCGGACTTGGATGGCACCTCCGGGTGCTCCTTTTTGAACTGCCTCAGGAGTTCAAGCGACCATTGATAATCCGAACCGGGCCGGGCCTTTTTATACAGGCGGGGAACGGTTTCGAGATTGTGATTGAAGACGTCCGGTGGCGCGGCACGCAGAATTCCCAGGGCCCGATCCTTGCGGCCGCGGAAATCCGGCACCAGAATCTCGATCTGAATATCGGGATTGAGCTCACGCACCGCTTGTATACAGGCGACGAAATGCCCGGCCCCGCCGTCGCGCAAATCATCGCGATCGACAGAAGTGATCACCACGTAGCGCAGCCCCATTCCCCTGATGGTTGTCGCCAGACCGAGTGGCTCGTTTGCATCCAGGGGGTCAGGACGGCCGTGCGCCACGTCGCAGAAGGGACAGCGCCGGGTACAGATGTCGCCCATGATCATGAAGGTCGCCGTGCCGTGAGCAAAACACTCGCCGAGGTTCGGACACGACGCCTCTTCGCACACGGTATGCAGCCGGTTTTCACGCAGCACGCTTTTCAGTCGTTGCACTTCGGGTCCGGCAGGTGACTTGGCGCGGATCCAGGCGGGTTTGCGCATGGGGCTCACCGTCGGCTCTATCTTGACGGGGATACGCGCGGTTTTTTCCGCGCCGCGCTGGTGTTTGCTCTGTTGGTCGGACATAGCGTTTAATTCCCAAAGTGTTCCAGCCGTTCAACGAGATACGGCAGCCACTGCCGCGCCACTTCGTCGACCGTCATATCGATACCCAGCTCACTCGTCTGCGTGACCGGCATGCCCTCATAGCCACAGGGATTAATCCGGGCAAACGGCGCAAGGTCCATATCCACATTCAGCGCCAGGCCATGATAGCTGCAGCCACGCCTGACGCGCAGACCCAGAGCGGCGAGCTTGGCTGCTTCGACGTACACACCGGGCGCATCGGCGCGTGACCGTGCTGTCACCCCGTTGCAGCGCAGCCATTCAATAACCGATTGCTCCAGCACATCCACCAGGCCGCGTACCCCCATATGCCGGCGCCGCAGGTCGAGCAGCACATAGGCCAGCAACTGCCCCGGGCCGTGGTACGTCACTTGCCCGCCGCGATCGACATCGACCACGGGAATGCCCCCGGGGGCCAGCAGGTGTTCACGCCTGGCGTTCATCCCGAGGGTAAAAACCGGCGGGTGCTGCAGCAGCCAGACCTGGTCCGCGGCGTCCGCATCGCGCGTTTGGGTGAACGCCTGCATATCGTGCCAGACCGGTATATAGTCACGCAGCCCCAGGTTTGTGACCTGCAGCGCGGGCGCTGCGTCGCGCGCTTGCGGCTCGATCGGCATCACAGCACCATCAGCAATTCTTCGCAAGCGCTCAACTCGCGATAGAGGTTATCCAACTGTTCCCGGCTGCGGGCCTGGATCGTGAAGGTTACTGACAGGTAATTGCCCTGGCGGCTGGCAACCGTGCGCATCGCTGCGACGTCGAAATCCGGCACATGGCGGCGCACGATCGCCAGCGCCCGGGCCTCGAAGCCACTATCGCAGCGCCCCATGGCCTTGATGGGGAAGGCACAGGGAAACTCCAGCAGGCTGTCTTCATCGCTCATGCCGCCATGATAGAGCATGTGTGCGGAATTTACCCCGACGGCTGGCCGGGTAATCCGCTCAGCAATGCTCTCGGGGCATCGTCGGGCGCCCGCACGGGAGCGGCTGGTGGCAGGCTTTGACCTCATTTGCAGTCTGGTACGGGAGGCGCAGCGCGCAGCCCTGCAACCGCACAACCGGATGGCAGACCGATAACTACATATCCGGAAACAGCTTTTTTATAACACCTCGCAAGGCGGGCACCGCATCGCGTTCAAACCAGTCATTTCGCCGCAGCCAGAGCTGGTTGCGCGGTGACGGATGCGGGGTGGGAAAATAAGCGGGCAACAACTCCCGCCAGCGCTGCACAACTTCCGTAACGGACTTCCCCGCCCCCGGGATATGGTACTGCTGCGCGTACTGACCTATCAGCAAGGTCAGTTCAATATTGGGCAGACAATCCAGCAAGCGTTGCCGCCACAACTGCGCACACTCGGGACGCGGAGGCAGGTCGCCGGATTTACCTTTCCCGGGATAACAGAACCCCATGGGCACAATGGCGACACGGTTTTCATCGTAGAAAAATTCCCGGTCCACCGCCAGCCAGCGCCGCAAACGGTCTCCGCTGGGGTCATTCCAGGGAATGCCGGTCTCATGAACCCGGGTGCCCGGCGCCTGGCCCACAATCAGCAGTCTGGCCGACTCCCTGGCGCGCAGCACCGGCTTTGGCGCAAATGGCAGCGTGGCCTCGCAGTTGCGGCAGGCGCGTATCTCTTTCAGTAAGGCTGGCAGGCCGTGTTGCCTCTTGCCGGTCTTCACGTTGGATCAGGATGCATCACCGGCATCACACGCACCGCTGTCCCGTGGCAGAAACTGGGTCAGCCATTCAAGCGCCGGCTGTTCCTCCTTGAATATACGCGTCGGGTATGGCGGCCGGTGAAAGCGCATGAATATTTCTGACATGGCGCGGGTAAATACCGACCTGACAATAATACCCATACCGGTAATAAGCTCGGCGACATCTTCGCGTGATGCGAACTGCTGGGCTTCGTATTCCGCGGACGCAACGGTATCTGCATAGATCAGCAGTGGACAGGGCGTGGCCATGAGTTCCAGCCGCTTGCGGTGAACCAACTCCATCACCTCCAGCGTGAGATTGAAATCCTGCGGGTACTGGACTCGCAATATACCATCTTTTCCCTGCCAGACCTTTGGGTCCGGGTCAACCATGCCACAGCCCCCTGGATTCACTCTAACCCCGCAAACAATGCGGGATGTCAGCGGATTTTCATACCACTTTGAGCAGCGACTTTATCAACCCTCACACCATCTTTCCAGTCATCCCCTGTTTCCATTATACTGTATATATTTACAGTATTGCGAACACACCCATGCAAAAGCCATCGCCGCCGGGGTATGCCGAGCTGCATTGTCTGAGTAATTTCAGCTTCCTGCGCGGCGCCTCGCATCCGGAAGAACTTGTCATGCAAGCAAAAAGACTCGGCTACCGCGCCCTGGCATTAAGCGATGAGTGCTCGCTGGCGGGCATGGTGCACGCTCACCTGGCTGCCCGTGAAGCGATGCTGGACCTGATTGTCGGCAGTGAATTCCAGCTCGACGACGGCCCACGACTGGTGCTGCTGGCAACCGACCGCGGCAGTTACGGTGATTTGTCCGCCCTGATCAGCCGGGCACGACGCCGGGCCGGCAAGGGTCGGTACGCTATTCAGCGGGACGATCTGGCGCCGCTGCGGGGCTGCCTGCTGATCTGGACCAATTCCTACATATGTGATCACGACGTGATACAACACACAGGAAAATGGATGCAACAGTATTTTGCCGGACGTGCCTGGCTGGGCGTTCACCACAGACTGGACGGCCGTGACCGGCAACGCTGGCAACACCTGCGGGAACTGCGACAACAACTGGGGGTGCCGCTGGTTGCCTGCGGCGGCGTGCAAATGCACAGCCGCAAGCGGCGCAGGTTGCACGACACGCTCGCGGCTATTCGCCTGGGCGTTCCTGTCAGCAGCGCCGGTTTTGCCCTGCAGGCCAGCGCCGAGCACTGCATGCGCAGCCGTAGCCGGCTGGCGCACCTGTACCCGCGCGAACTGCTCGACGAAAGCCTGCGCATTGCCGGGCGCTGTCATTTTTCCCTCGACGAACTGCGCTATGAGTACCCGCGTGAAATCACCCCACCCGGTCTTACCCCGGCCGAATACCTGCGCCAGCTCACCGAAGCCGGTCAGAAACAACGCTGGCCGGAGGGTGTACCGGCCAGGGTTCGCCACCTGCTGGAGCACGAACTGGCGCTGATTGCCGAGCTGGATTACGAACCTTATTTTCTCACGGTATACGACATCGTCCGCTTCGCACGCTCGCGCAACATTCTCTGCCAGGGGCGTGGCTCGGCAGCCAACTCGGCGGTGTGCTATTGCCTCGGCATTACTGAAGTCGATCCGGCGCGCATCGATACCCTGTTCGAGCGCTTCATCTCCAGGCAGCGCAACGAACCACCGGACATCGACGTGGATTTCGAACATCAGCGGCGCGAGGAAGTCATTCAGTACATCTACGAAAAATACGGCCGTGAGCGCGCCGCCCTGGCCGCCACCGTGATCCGCTACCGGCCGAAAAGCGCACTGCGCGATGTCGGCAAGGCGCTGGGCCTGGACCTCGACCAGGTCGAGCGACTGAGCAAAACGGTCCACTGGTGGGACGGCCGGGAGGTCTCCCGCGCCCATCTGCTGGAAGCCGGCTTCGACCCCGACAACCCGGTCATCGAGCGCCTGTTACAGCTGACCGGGCAGTTAATCGGCTTTCCCCGCCACCTGTCACAACATGTTGGTGGTTTTGTTATAGCCCGCGAAGCGCTGGACCGGCTGGTGCCTATCGAGAACGCCGCCATGCCTGAGCGCACTGTCATCCAGTGGGACAAGGACGACCTCGATGCCCTGGGTCTGCTGAAAGTCGACTGCCTGTCGCTGGGCATGCTGAGCGCTATCCATCGTTGCCTTGATGTAGTCAACCGTCATTACGACGGGCAGCTCGCTATGCACAGCATCCCCGCCGAAGACCCCGCGGTATATGCCATGATTGCCCGTGCCGACACCGTGGGCGTGTTTCAGATCGAATCGCGCGCACAGATGTCCATGCTGCCACGCCTGCGTCCGGCCTGTTTCTACGACCTGGTGATCGAGGTCGCCATTGTGCGGCCGGGCCCCATCCAGGGCGACATGGTTCACCCCTACCTGCGTCGCCGTCAGGGACTGGAGGCGGTCACCTATCCTTCGGAAAACGTACGCGCAGTACTGGAACGCACCCTGGGCATTCCTATTTTTCAGGAACAGGTCATCAAACTGGCCATGGTCGCGGCCGGTTTCTCGCCCGGCGAGGCCGACCGGCTGCGCCGCTCCATGGCGGCCTGGCGCCGCAACGGCGAACTGCACGGCTTCGAGCAGCGCCTGGTGGACGGGATGCGCGAGCGCGGTTACAGCGAAGCGTTTGCCCGGCAGATTTTCCGACAGATCCTGGGGTTTGGGGAGTACGGTTTCCCGGAATCGCATGCCGCCAGCTTTGCCTTACTGGTGTACGTTTCGGCATGGTTGAAACAGCATTACCCGGAGGCCTTCACCTGCGCACTGCTGAACAGCCAACCCATGGGCTTCTACACGCCGCGCCAGCTGGTCGACGACCTGCGCCGTCATGGCGGGACGGTCCTGCCAGTGGATAGCTGCCGCAGCGACTGGGAGAGCAGCCTGGAGACAGTGGCGTCAGAGCCGGCTGCTTCCAGCTTGCGTCTCGGCCTGCACATGGTCAAAGGGCTGTCACGCCACGGTGCTGAGCGTCTGCTGAAAACACGCGCGCAACGCCCGTTGCGTAACGTTGCCGACCTGGCGCGTCGCGCGCAACTGGACCGTGGCGACCTCGAGGCCCTGGCAGCCGCCGGTGCCCTGCGGTCGCTGGCCGGCCACCGCTACCGAGCGCGCTGGGACTGCGCCGCACTCGAGCCCGCCCTGCCCCTGCTGCAGGATGCACCGATCCATGAAGCCGCGCCCTTGCTGAAAGCGCCCAGCGAAGGTGAAAACCTGGTCGCCGACTACGCCAGCACGGGCCTGAGCCTGGGACGCCATCCGCTGGCCTTGCTACGCAGGAAACTCGACCGGCTGCAAATGCTGACGGCGGCATGCATCCGTGGCAGTGATCATGGCAGCTTTATACGTACCGGCGGTATCGTTACCAACCGGCAAAGCCCCAGCAGCGCTTCGGGTGTTATTTTTGTAACCCTGGAAGATGAAACCGGCCTCGTCCAGGTGATCGTCTGGCCGGACCTGGCGCGGCGCCAGCGCGGTATCCTGTTGCAAGCCCGGTTGCTGGTTGTCGAAGGGGAAATACAACGTGAAGGCGAAGTGCTGCATCTGATAGCCGGACGACTGGAAGACCACAGCCACCTTTTAGGCAGGCTCCTGACACAGTCGAGAGACTTTCACTGACATGGCCCCGACCATATAGCGGCACTCTGCATCACCTTCCGGCAATCCCTGCCATGCCGGGAAACAACGGATGCGTGGCCGCGGATGGTGCGGACCAGGTGAGTGGCATTACATCGCCAAGCGATAACGAGTACCGCACTAAAGCACTTCCTGCCTTTGGAAATAAGCTAAACTTGTCGCCCAGCCCAATAGAATTTCAAAAGGCAATGAACGCACGCCCTACACGCCACCCGTCCCGCAAAGGCATGACACTCAAGTTGCCGGCACTGTTCGTTATTCTGGCCGGGTTCCCAATCTCGGGACTCGTCTCGATATTTCCACACCCCGTTAACGCGGAAGAAGAAACAACCATCGTCCTGAACACCACCGGGAATGCACCACTGAACACGCCCGACCAACAAGGGTTCGTGGACCTTGTCGCCATAGAGGCATTCCAGCGCATTGGCGTCAGGGTCAAAACAGTCAAACTGCCGGCAGAACGCGGTCTGATAAATGCCAATCAGGGTATACACAATGGGGAAATGTTGCGGGTCGGCGGCCTTGATAAGATTTATCATAACCTGGTCATGGTGCCGGAAGTTTCCAACGCGCTGCAGCAAATGAAGGCCGATGGCACCTATCAAAAAATTGTAGACCGCATCCTCACGCCCCTGAAGCCAAGCCAATGACCTGTGGCACAACAGAAGCTTCCTTGCTCAATTCACCAACTGGTTAAGATTGAAGATCGGCAACAGAATAGCCAGCACGATGATCAGAACCAGGGCGCCCATCACCAGGATGAGGACCGGCTCGAACAGCCCCATGACAGCAGCGATCAGCGTCTCGATTTCGCGCTCCTGATTCACGGCTGCACGCTCCAGCATTTCCTCCAGCTTGCCGCTGGACTCACCGCTGGCTATCAAATGGACGGTCATGGGCGGGAAATAGCCGCTCTTGTCCAGGGCAGCGTAAATACTTGCGCCTTCGCGCACCTTACGCGCGGCGTCTTCCACCGCCTCGCGCATCGGCAGATTGGACATAACCTCGGAGGCTATCCGCAAGCCATCCAATACGGGTACGCCGCTCGCGGTCACGATACTGAAGGTACGTGCAAAACGTCCCGCATTGATACCCCGTTCCAGGCGGCCGATCAGTGGCAGACGCAGCAGCAACGCGTGAAAGCGACGCTTGGGCCCTTCCTTGCGCAGTATCCAGCCGGTGACACCGCCGGCCACCGCCAGCAGGAACAGCATCAACAGCCCATAGGTGCGCATGAAGTCGCTGATGGCAATCAGGCTGCGGGTAAGCAGGGGCAGTTCCTGGCCGATGTTCTCGAACACCTGAACCACTTGCGGCACCACGTATGTCATCAGCCCGATAACCACGCCGACCGCAACGAGCGTCAGCAACACCGGGTAAAACAGGGCGAGCTGGATTTTCTGCTGCATCTGCTGGCGGCTTTCAGTGTAGTCGGCAAGCCGTTCCAGAACCACGTCCAGATGCCCCGACTGCTCGCCAGCCGACACCGTGGTGCGATACAGCTCGGGGAACACGTGCGGGAAATCACCGAGCCCGGTGGCCAGCGTGTGACCTTCCATAACGCGAGAACGCACCGCCAGCAGCAAGCTTTTCAGACGCGCCTTTTCCGTCTGCTGGGAGGCAGCCTGCAAGGATTCTTCCAACGGAAGACCGGAGCGCACCAGCGTGGCCAGCTGGCGGGTGACCAGTGCCAGGTCTGTCGCGCTGACACCGCGGCGCAGCTTGAAGCGGCGCTTAGGCCCACCTGAGTCGCGCTGGCTGGTGGTCTCCTGCACATCCACCGGCATCCAGCCCTTGTCACGCAGCTGCTGGCGGACCTGACGCGCGGTATCCCCCTCCAGCACCCCTTTCTTTTCTTTGCCGCTGGTATCCAGCGCGACGTATTCGAAGGCTCCCATAGATGCTCAGTAACTAGTCTTCGCGGCTGACGCGCAATACCTCTTCCAAGGTCGTCTGGCCGGCCAGTACGCGTCGCCAGCCATCATGGCGCATGCTCGATGAGTGCTTGCGCGCGTGAGTTTCCAGTTCGTGTTCGCCGTCGCCATCGTGTATACGGGTGCGCATTTCGTCATCGATTTCGATAAGTTCGTAGATGCCGGTACGCCCGCGGTAGCCCAGCTGATTGCATTCACCGCAACCCACTGCCCGGTACAAGGTCGGCACATCGGCCGGATCCACACCCAGCAGCTCGCAATCGCTCGCCGACGCCGTGTAAGCCTCTTTGCAGTGATCGCACAGCACCCGCACCAGCCGCTGCGCCAGCACCGCCACCAGGCTCGACGACAACAGGAACGGCTCAACCCCCATATCGCGCAGACGGGTGACGGCACCTACGGCACTGTTGGTGTGCAGGGTGGAAAATACCAGGTGGCCGGTAAGACTCGCCTGCACGGCGATTTCCGCGGTTTCCAGGTCGCGTATCTCGCCTACCATGACCACGTCAGGATCCTGGCGCAGGATGGCGCGCAGGCCACGCGCAAAACTCATCTCGACCTTGGTGTTCACCTGTGTCTGACCGATGCCGTCCAGGTAATACTCGATGGGATCTTCCACGGTCATGATATTGCGGCGCTTGTTATTCAGGCGTTCGAGCGCAGCATACAGCGTTGTGGTCTTGCCCGAACCGGTGGGGCCGGTCACCAGGATGATCCCGTGGGGCTTGCGGATAACGCTGTCCATGGTCTGCTGGTCCTTGGCGGACATACCCAGATGATTCAGATCCAGGCGACCCGCCTGCTTGTCCAGCAGACGCAGCACCACGCGTTCGCCGTGCCCCGACGGCAGTGTCGACACGCGCACGTCGACCGCGCGGCCCGCCACGCGCAGCGAGATACGCCCATCCTGCGGCAGGCGCTTCTCCGCGATATCAAGCTTGGCCATAACCTTGATGCGTGACACCAGCAGGGGCGCAAGCACGCGCTGGGGCTGCAACACCTCGCGAAGCACGCCATCGACACGAAAACGCACCACCAGACGGTTTTCGAACGGCTCTATATGGATATCGGAGGCATTTTCCTTGACCGCCTCAGTAAGCAGTGCATTGATGAGCCGGATGATCGGCGCATCGTCTTCGCTTTCCAGGAGATCTTCGGTTTCCGGCAGTGCCTGAGCCACCTGGAACAGATCCATGTCGTCACCCAGGCCTTCCATCATTTGCATGGCTTCGTTGGAACCCTGCTCGTAGGTGGATGCCAGCAGCGCATCGAACTGCTCGCTGCCGACCTGGCGGAAATTGAGGTGGCGACCGACAAAGCGGCGCAATTCGATCAGCGCAGTGGCATCGGCATCCGGGCCGAGCACGACCTCGGCGTCGTTTTCGCCCACGGCTGTTACCAGCAGGCCATGACGTTTGGCGAACATGAACGGCGGTCGACGACGATCTCCGGGCACCTGCACCTGCCCATCGGCGGCGACCGGGACGACGACAACGCTGTCAGCCTGCGCCTCATCCATCGCCGTCTGATCCGGGTTTCTTGGCAGCACCCGCGGGTGTGTCCTCAAACGGTGGTGGCAACTCCAGCAGCTTCTGCATTTCCGGCAACCTGGGTTGCGGTACCTCCGGCGTCATGAACACGCCCTCCTTGAAGGACTGCGATTCCACGGCGCGAATCAGGTTGTATTTGCTGGCCGTGTAGCTGTCCGCCGTACCCGCGTCGCGCAGAATCGTCGGATGGATAAATACCATCAGATTGGCCTTGTCGACATTGCTGGACTTGGCGCGGAACAACGCGCCTATCAGCGGCAGGTCGCCGAGTAAAGGCACTTTCTGCTCCGACTGGCGCACGCGGTCCTCTATCAGACCACCCAGTACAATGATCTGCCCGTCCTTGGCCAGCACGTTGGTCTTGATGGAACGCTTGTTGGTGATCAGATCCGAGGCCTGTGCATCGTTGGCGATCGATGACACTTCCTGTTCGATCTGCATAACCACGGCGTCGCCCTCATTGATCTGCGGCTTTATCTTGAGGGTGATGCCGACATCCTGTCGCTGAATGGTCTGAAAAGGATTGACCGAGCCGCCACCGCCGGAGCCCGTGTCGGTGAACGAGCCGGTAACAAAAGGCACATTCTGACCGACGACAATCTCGGCCTCTTCGTTGTCCAGCGTAAGCAGCGATGGCGTCGAAAGAATGTTCGAATCACCGTCTGTGGCCAGCGCCTGCATGACCGCGGCGAAATTGACCCCATCGTTGCCCAGTTTGCCGATACCGAACGACAGGCCGGGGGTAAGACCGACCAGACTTCTGTCAATGACACCTTGCGCGATGTCCACCAGGTTGGTGCCGACATTGTTAAAGTTGGTGCCGCCGACCGGGGCGGTCTGCCCGCTCAGATCAAACACCGCCCACTGGATACCCAACTGGCGCGCCTTGTTCTCGCCGACCTCGGCGATGATGGCATCGACGAGCACCTGCGCGCGGCGTATATCCAGCTGGCGTATCACGCTTTCCAGCGAGCGCATCAACGACGGTGGCGCCGTGATCACCAGCGAATTGGTCGCCTCGTCAGCGTGAATATCCAGTTCCTTCTCGATGCTGCCTGCTGTCGCCTTGGCTTTCTTGACTTCTTCGCCCTGGGTTTTCCCCACACCCTGGAGGACCTCCACAAGGTCGGGAGCCTTGGCGTACTTGAGGTAGATGACCTTGGTATTGCCTTCGGATTCCAGCGGCGTATCAAGGTGCGAAATAATCGCGCGCAGCCGTAACCGTTCGGCGCGGTCGCCGCCCAGCAGCACACTGTTGGTACGCTCGTCCGCAACCAGCGCCTCGGAGGCGACTCCGGGCGTCTTGCCCGCCCCCGCTGTCGAGCGGCTGATGGCGTTGAGAATACGTACCACCTCGGCCGCAGAGGCGTGTTGCAGCCGGATGACTTCAATTTCGCTGTCGCTGACCTTATCAATGCGTCGGATAATGCTCACCAGTCGGGTCACATTTTCGGCCCGGTCGGAGATGATCAGCACATTGGTGGCCGGGTAAGCAGCCAGGTGGCCCTGCTGCGGCACCAGCGGCCGCAGGATCGGCACCAGCTGCGCGGCGGCGACATGGTCGACCTGGACGACCCGCGTTACCATTTCGTCACCGACGCCCGGTTCCTTGTCGGTGGCGTTGGGAATACTGTCCTGCTTGGCACTGACGTCCGGAACGATCTTGATAACCGCGCCACTTGGCACGGCGGCAAAACCATGCACTTTCAGGATCGACAGGAACACCTCATAGACTTCGCCCGCGTCCATCGGGCGCGAGGAAATCACCGTAACCTTGCCTTTGACGCGAGGGTCAACAATGAAATTCTTACCACTGACCTCGGCCACGGTGCCGATCAGGGCGTTGATATCGGCGTCTTTGAGGTTCAGGGTAATCGTCTGTGCAAACAGCGGCGCAGCCCACAACAGGCACAGCAGCCATGCGGCGTACAGCCATTGCCTGCGATTATTGACCCGCGCTTTCACTTCGATTCCGCTCCTGCATTCCTGAATACTATTTCCTATTCGTCGACGGCAGTGTAAGACTCAGGGACGTTTCCTGCCCGCCGCGCAGCAGCGTGACATTCACATTGTCCCCCTCGCCCAGCGCCTGCATGGCTTTCATACCCTTTGCCGGCGAATCGATCTGCACACCGTTGATGGCCGTCACGACATCTCCGGGTTTCAGGCCCAGTTCCTTGAGCGCACCGCGCTGTGGACCGGCCTGCAGGCGAAAGCCCACAAATTTGCCATCGCTACCGCGTGCCGGCGTCGCCCGCACGTAATTCATGAACGCCGACGGGTTCTGCCTGATCTCATTGCGGTACCTGGTGAAGGCCGCCGCTTTGCCCGCGCCACCGAGCACCCCCGCGCTCTCGCCCGCACCGGGGCCGTCGAGCACCGCGGAGGTACGTTCCTTGGGTAACCGAAGCGTTTCGTAGCGGCCGTTTCTCTCCAGGATAATACGGTCGCGGTAAATTTCCGACAGCTTGGCACCGCCCGGCAAGGCGTCACCCACGGCGTAGTGATCTTCCTTGCCCCGCGGGTCCGCGATAATGGCGCGTGCCTTACCGGCGTCGTCGCTGGCAAACACGCCGCGCAAGTTCAGTTTCAGGCTGGTATCGGGCGCATCAACCGCGGCTACTTTCGGCGCGGGCTGGTCGTCGCGGGCCTCGCCGAAAACATGCCAGGCGGCAATCTGCCGTTCATCGATACGCGGTTTCGAGGGCTGCACCGGCGCGGATACAGGCACCCCGGGCTGCGACGCACCGTCCTCCCGGGGCTCGGGCAGGAGCAGCCAACTCAGGCCCGCCAGCACCCAGGCCAGCCAGATAGCCAGCAGGATATTCACCAGCCTGGCGACCTGGCCACTGCGCTCCGGACGCAGCCAGTTCTGCAGAGCGGATTGTGGAAGAGTGAGACTCACCATGGTGCTGATTCTGTAACTTCACTATATCCCTGAGTATTTAACCGCGGCCGCTTGGCAAAGAACTTAAATGCCTGACGCTAATCTATTATTTTTAAGTGGGTTAAATTGTAGCTCAATTCGACCGCCGCGTCTCGAAGGGGTTCCACCGCCACCCGCCCCGTCACGATGCCCGGGGGGGCGAGCGGCGCTTTCCGGACGGTTTCGGGCCTCTCCGGCGTCCCCCGGCGTCCCTTCTTGGCGGCAATTCCCGCTTGGGGCGCGCCACCGGCGGCGCGGGCTTCACCAACAGCTCGTCGGCGACCGGCTCCACCGGGATCGACTGGCCGATGTACTCCTCGATATCCGGCAGCGAATAAACGTAGCGTTCGCAGGCAAAGCTGATGGCGTCCCCGTCAGCCCCCAGGCGCGCGGTACGCCCGATCCGGTGCACGTAGTCTTCCGCATCCTGCGGGAGATCGTAGTTGAAGACATGGCTGACATCGGGGATGTGCAGCCCACGCGCCGCCACGTCGGTCGCCACCAGGATCGCCAACTCGCCATCCTGGAACTGCCTGAGCAGCGACTGGCGCTTCTTCTGCGGCACGTCGCCGGAGAGAATCGCGGATTTCAGCCCATTGCCCTCGAGGTAGCTCCAGACTTTCTCGGCATCCCGCTTCATGTTCACAAACACAATGCTGCGCTGGGCGCCGATGCGCTTCATAAGGCCCAACAGCAAGGGAATCTTGTCCTCGTTGGCAGTGTGGTACACCACTTGCCTCACGTGCCGCGCGGTTACCTGTTCCGGCTCTACCTGCACCTGCTGCGGGTTGTTCATGTGTTCGTAGGCCAGTTCACTGACGCGCAACGACAGTGTCGCGGAAAACAGCAGGCCGAGGCGCTGCTCCGGCGGCGGACAGCGGCGCAGCAGATAGCGCACGTCCTTGATGAAACCGAGATCGAACATCCGGTCGGCTTCGTCGAGCACCACCACCTGCGCCATACGCAAATCGAAAACATGCTGCTTGAAAAAGTCGATGATGCGACCCGGCGTGCCGATCAATACGTCCACGCCTTCGGCAAGCTGCTGGCGCTGGCGGTCATAGTCGGTGCCACCGTAGGCCAGCCCGATCCGCAGCCCGGTATGCTGCCCGAGTTTTGTTGCGTCCCGATGAATCTGGATGGCGAGTTCCCGGGTCGGTGCCAGCATCAGGGCGCGAGCCTGGTTGGGCTTGCGGCTTGCATCCGCGGGGTGGCGCAGCAGGTGATTGAACGCCGCAATCAGAAATGCGGCCGTCTTACCGGTGCCGGTTTGCGCCTGCCCGGCGACATCTTTACCCGCCAGGGTTAGCGGCAATGTCTTCTCCTGAATCGGCGTGCAGGCAAAAAATCCAGCCTCCTCAATACCTTGAGCCAACTCCGAAGGCAAATCGAAATGCCCGAATGAGATATCTGTGGTTGCGTTCTGTGTCATGGGAGCGAAGCATAACCAATTTATCAACTTAATTCTCAGCTTTAGGCTTGCAATCTGACGCTTTTTGGGCTGAAATTAGCTTTACTGCAGTTCGCCCTCTTGCCAATGCCATTGGCCTGACTGAAAAACAGGCGTCCGAAAGCAGTTCAGTCTGAAAAGGCCCGCGTTTTTATTTTGCACCCCCGTTTTCTTATTCAAACTGTATAATATTCTATTCGAGTGGTCAGGAGGCCCGCAGCGTGAGCGATAACATCGTTTATTTGACCGATGATTCTTTCCAAAATGAGGTACTTGAATCCCCCGAGCCGGTTCTGGTGGATTACTGGGCCGAGTGGTGCGGACCCTGCAAGATGATCGCTCCCATTCTTACCGAGATTGCCACCGAATATCAGGGCAAAATCAAGGTCGCCAAGCTGAATATTGACGAGAATCCGCAGACGCCGCCCAAGTATGGCATCCGCGGCATACCGACCCTGATGCTGTTCAAAGACGGTAATGTTGAAGCCACCAAAGTCGGCGCCCTGTCCAAGTCTCAGCTGACGGCGTTCATCGACACGAACATTTAACCGGACAGTGAGCCAGTAGTATCCGGTTGTAACCTGGAGTCATGGAAACGATCCAACGCACCTAAACCAACATACGCTGCTGCAATAGCAGCGTACCGTTAACCACCGCCGCACGGCCGTGCCGCTCCTTCCAACCTAACGATACCAACGATTATGAATCTGACCGAACTCAAGCAAAAACCGGCATCCGAACTGATCAACATTGCCCAGGAGATGGGTATAGAAGGCGCGCGATCGCGCAAACAGGATGTCATTTTCTCGATTCTCAAATCTCACGCCAAGAGCGGCGAGGATATATTCGGTGACGGAGTCCTGGAAATTCTCCAGGATGGCTTCGGCTTCCTGCGTTCCTCGGACAGCTCCTACCTTGCGGGTCCCGACGATATCTACGTGTCCCCCAGCCAGATCCGGCGCTTCGGGCTGCGCACCGGCGACACAGTATCCGGCAAGATTCGCCCGCCGAAAGAAGGTGAGCGCTACTTTGCCCTGCTCAAGGTCAACGAAATCAATTACGAGAAGCCCGAGAACGCCAAAGGCAAGGTGCTTTTCGAGAACCTCACGCCGCTGCACCCCAACGAACGCCTCAAGCTGGAGTTGGGCAATGGCAGCACCGAGGATATCACCGCCCGCGTCATCGACCTCGCCTCGCCGATCGGCAAAGGGCAGCGCGGCCTGATTGTGTCGCCGCCCAAGGCGGGTAAAACAATGTTGCTGCAGAATGTCGCGCAGTCGATAACCGCCAACCATCCGGAGTGTTACCTGATTGTTTTGCTGATCGACGAGCGTCCGGAAGAAGTCACCGAAATGGCGCGCTCAGTGCGCGGCGAAGTCGTGTCTTCGACCTTCGACGAACCGGCGAGTCGCCATGTGCAGGTCGCCGAAATGGTCATTGAAAAAGCCAAGCGGCTGGTGGAACACAAGCTCGACGTGGTGATTCTGCTGGACTCCATCACCCGCCTGGGCCGCGCCTACAATACCGTCGTACCGTCCTCCGGCAAGGTCCTGACCGGCGGCGTCGACGCCAACGCCCTGCACCGTCCGAAGCGGTTCTTTGGCGCCGCGCGCAACATCGAGGAAGGCGGTTCGCTGACCATTATCGCCACTGCCCTGGTCGATACCGGCTCCCGCATGGATGACGTTATCTACGAAGAGTTCAAGGGTACCGGCAACATGGAGATCCACCTGGACCGCAAGATTGCCGAAAAACGCGTTTTCCCGGCCATCAACATCAACCGTTCGGGCACACGCCGCGAAGAACTGCTGACCACCCCCGACGAACTGCAGAAAGTGTGGATCCTGCGCAAGCTGTTGCACCCGATGGAAGACACCGTCGCCATGGAGTTCCTGCTGGACAAACTCAAAGACAGCAAGACCAACGACGAATTCTTTGAATCGATGAAACGTTAATCCCTGTTAGCGCCTTGATGTTCCAGGCAGGGGGACCTCAACGCACAAAACCATGTTCCGCGAACTCGAACAGGTCGCACAAGCTATTTGCTATACAGCCTCGTGGGCGACTTGTTCGAGTTCGCGATTGCCGACCGGCACGGCGGCGGTCCTTCAGGCGCGCATAAGCGATCCGCTGAAGACTTAAAACCGCTTTTCCTGGTCGGCAGGTTCTCGCGCCCGTCGAGCAGGCGCACCGACATACAGAGAGCCCCTTCCCATATCCTTGTTCGGCCGCATCCGCTCCCGCCCCCCGGCGCCAGGGATCCACTACGAACGTCGCGCTTGCGACCGCCCGGCCCCTATCATAAGCCGCATCGACGGCGAACTACGCAGCTTGCACGAACTGTCTGATCTTTCACCGCGCAATCGCGCCGGAAAGATGTCGTTAGCGAGTTTACCGAACACTACTGCGAGTAAAACGAACCGCTGGATATGAACTGACGCAAGCGCTCTCGATATGCCTCCAGATCCGGGAGCGGCCGGGTCGCCACACCGCTGTCCATGGCAGCCCGGGCAACCGCCGGTGCGATCTCCAGAATCAATCTCGGATCAAACGGTTTTGGAATGATATAGTCCGGCCCAAAATGGAGCACCCCCTCACCGTATACCTCACGTACGACGTCCGGCACTTCTGCGGCTGCAATATCGGCGAGAGCGTGCACGCACGTAATCTTCATTTCGTCGCTGAAATCGGTCGCCCCCACGTCCAGCGCGCCGCGAAAAATAAACGGAAAACACAGTGCATTATTGACCTGGTTCGGATAGTCCGAACGCCCGGTTGCAATGATACAGTCGGGGCGAACGGCTTTGGCATCTTCCGGGAAGATTTCAGGCGTCGGATTGGCAAGTGCGAAGATCAATGGCGCATCGGCCATGCGCGCGACCATCTCGGGCCGCAAAACACCACCTGCCGAAAGACCCAGAAATATGTCAGCCCCCTCAATCACGTCGGACAAGGTACGCGCCCCGGTCTCGATGGCATAGCATGCCTTCCAGCGATCCATTTCTTCGCTACGGCCCTGATACACGACACCGGCAATATCCGTTACCGTTATATTTTCCTTTTTCATCCCGAGCTTCACCAGGAGATCAAGACAGGTTATCGCTGCCGCGCCCGCCCCTGAAACCACCAGTTTAACCGTATCGATTTGCTTGCCGACGAGGCGGAGCCCGTTCAGGAGTGCGGCGACAACGATGATGGCAGTACCATGCTGATCGTCATGAAACACCGGTATGTTCAAACGCTCACGCAACGCCTGTTCGATTTCGAAACATTCCGGAGCCTTGATGTCCTCGAGGTTAATCCCGCCGAAGGTCGCCTCCAGTCCGGCAACGATGTCCACGAACTTGGCCGGATCGCGCTCCTCGATCTCGATGTCGAACACATTAATGCCGGAAAATTTCTTGAACAGCGCCGCCTTGCCTTCCATCACAGGTTTTGCGGCAAGCGCCCCGATCGCACCCAGCCCGAGAACGGCCGTACCATTGGTGATGACACCGACCAGGTTTGCACGCCCGGTCAGAGTGAACGCCTCATTGGGATCGCGTGCGATTTCCTCGCACGCCGCCGCAACGCCAGGCGAGTAAGCCAGAGAAAGATCCAGTTGAGTAACCATTGGCTTGGTCACTTCAATAGCCACTTTGCCGGCGGGATCGGCACGATGATATTCAAGGGCCGCTTTATAGAGTTCTGTGTTCATGACGTTACTGCTCCCTGAACCAGCCAAGGCTGGGTTTTCGTAAGGATTCCCCCGACTTCCCCGGTTTCATCAGTCCAGGAACGCGGGCTATGGACCGGGTGCGATCACGGATCTATCGTCAGCACGATCTTCCCGAAATGTTTTCCCTGCTCCATCGTCCTGTGGGCTTCGGCAACATCCTCGAGCGCATAGGTCTGACTGATAACCGGCTCGATGCTGCAGTCGGAAAACTTCGGCATCACGGTTCGGTAAAACTCCGCAACGATCTCCCGCTTCTCGTCTACTGACCGAGAGCGAAGTACGGAACCGATGATCCGCTGACGTTTGACCATCATAAGTGCCAGGTTGAGCTCGGCCTTTGCGCCGCCCATGATGCCGATGATCATGAGAACACCGCCAACAGCGAGTGACTTCATATTCGGCGCCAGATAGCTCGCACCAAGATGATCGAGAATAACATCGGCGCCTTTTTTAGCGGTATACGCCCTGATCGCCTCTGCGAAATCTTCCTCCCGGTAATTGATGACGAGATCGGTACCGAGCTGCCTGACACGCTCGACCTTTCCCGCAGAAGCGGTAACCACAACCCTGGCATTCGGTACCAGCGTTCGGCACAACTGGATAGCAGCTGTGTTTACACCGCCGCCACCGCCATGGGCAAGCAAGACCTGCCCGTCTTTCAAACCACCTAGAATGAAGATATTCAGGAACGCGGTAATGTAGCTTTCGCAGACACAGGCTGCCGACTCGAAACTCATGGTTTCCGGAATCGGAATCAGGTGATCAGCATAGGCGACAGCATATTGCGCATAACCACCACCGCCAACGAGGGACATGACACGATCTCCGCGCTGATATGAAGTCACTCCCGCTCCAGTCACTTCAACAACGCCGGCAACCTCCAGACCGGGAATTTCCGAATCGCCTTTTGGTGGGGGATAATTACCTTCGCGCTGCACGATATCGGGCCGATTTACCGATGTTGCGGCGACCTTAATGAGGACCTGTCCCTCGCCAGGGGTCGGTTGTTGTACTTCCGCGATCTTGAGCACCTCCGGACCGCCAAAGCCATCGAGCAAGACCGCTTTCATAACAACATCCCCGGGGGCGGAAAATGGTTATTATCACCCGAAAACGACAATTGAAACAGTCTCGTGGCAGTGAAACAGCCAAATACGCCTGTTCGCGGTTACCTCACTGTACCGCCAAAGATGCGGGGCTCGAACGCCCCTGATGAAGTCAGCGGCGATCACCAGGCTCGATGTTTATGGGCAGGGCCGTGGTGTACTTGATCTGCTCCATGGCAAAGCTGGATGTGACATTCGATAACTCGATCCGGCCAATCAACTTTTTATAAAACTGGTCATAGGCCTCAATACTGCTGGTCACCACGCGCAGCAAATAGTCTACTTCTCCGCTCATTCGATAGACCTCCATGACCTCCGGCAACTTGGCCACCTCCCGGTCAAAGCGCTCTATCCACTCACCTGTATGCTGGTCAGTCTTGATCGCTACAAATACGGTGACGCTGGCATTGACCATTTTGGGATCCAGCAGCGCGACCCGGGCTCGGATAAAATGCTTGTCTTCCAGTTTCTGAATACGCTTCCAGCACGGCGTCACGGACAGGGGTATCTGTTCGGCGATTTGCTTCACCGTCAGGCTGGCATCCGTTTGAAGGAGATTCAGAATTTTCCTGTCCACAGCGTCCATGAATCAGATTCCTCCATAATTGAACTACGTTAGAATAATATTTCTATATACTCGAATTATCTCAATAATAAAATAATTATTTTCTATTTTTAGGCATATTAGAGATATTTTGTTATAGACTGCTCTTGACCTTTACCGGATGGGATCAGAGCAGGAGAGGACATATGGAATCGACTTCGCAGCCGTTGGAAATCACCGGACTACCGGTTTATATCGCGAGCTGGAGCGTGGCAAGCGTGCCCGGCTTCATCTTGTCTGTTCTAGACCGCTGGCAGCGCAACCACGGAAGACTGCCCTCGCATTTCAAGTTGGTTGCATGCCCGCAGCTGGAAATCAACGAAAATGGCGGCCTCCCTTCACGGGTCCGGGAACTGACGGACGCACGCATACGTGTCAAGCACATCACCAGCTGCAACAAACCCTATCTGGTCATTCTTCTGTTTGATGAAGACGCTGAAGCACGCCGTGACGAGATCCAGAACCTGCTTTCCTGGTCCGAGGGCTATCATGTCGAACTGATGGACGGGATGACAAAATTGCAGTTCATCGATGCCATCGAAGAAGTCGAAGATATCGACTATGCCGCTGCGTAAGCCCCGCCCTCACTGCATCATACACAATTCAGGCTAGTAACCGAGTGCACAACCATCCTTGCGCGCATCGGAGGCACCGTGCAATACGCCGCTCACCCGGTCTATGTAGATCATCTGAGCGCCGCCGATTGGCGTCCCGGCTTCCACCACCCGGTGGCCAAGACGGGCAAGCGCCTGGCGCGTCGTTTGCGGAACAGGCCGCTCGACAACCAGCGCACCGTTCTCGACATGAAATCGCGGTGCGTCGATTGCCTGCTGTATATCGAGGCCGAAGTCCAGCCAGTTGCTGAGCACACAGGCATGGCCCAGCGGCTGGTAACTACCGCCCATCACGCCAAAAGACAGTACCGGTTTTCCGTCCCTATAGGCCATTGCCGGAATAATGGTATGCATCGGGCGCTTGCCTGGCGCGATGCAATTGGCGTGATTTTTCTCAAGCACGAAACAGGCAGCCCGGTTTTGCAGCAGTATCCCGGTGCCCCCCGCAACCATCCCGCTGCCACCCGGGTGGTACAGGCTATTGATGAACGAAACAATGTTGCGATCCTTGTCCACCACAGTTAGGTAAACAGTATCCTTGTGCTCCGGTAATCCCGGCGAGACAGGGAAAGTCATCGCCACGCCCCGGTCGATGCGGGCATATTGCTGTTGCGCAAACCGGTCCGATAACAACGCCTGGACGGGAACGTCACTGAATGAGGGATCGGCGATATATCGCGCCCCGGTTGCCTGCGCAAGTTTGAACGCCTCTGTCACCAGGTGAATATGTGCCGGGCTGAGATGCTGCAGGCTCCCGAGGCCGGCTTGCTCGAGGATATTCAGCGTCATCAGCGCCGTGATGCCCTGCGAATTGGGCGGCACCTCGAACACTGTCAGATCGCGGTAATCGCTGGATACAGGCTCAACCCATTCAGACCGGTGACTGGCAAGATCCTCGAGTGTCAGCAAGCCGCTGTGTTCATCACTGAAACGTACGATCTCTTCAGCAAGCGCCCCCCGATAGAGCGCATCTTTGCCTTGCTCGGCAATAAGTCGCAGAGACCGCGCAAGATCGGGAAAGCGATGCAGGGCACCTGCCGCGGGCGCCTTGTCGTCGGCCAGAAATGATCGCGCACTGTCAGGTGACTGCCTGAAAAGTCCGGCGTGTTTTTGCCAGACGCCGGCGATGACCGGTGTTACAGCGAAACCGCTTTCCGCATATTCAAAAGCGGGCTCGAGAAGCGCTCCGAAATCGCAGGTCCCAAAACGCTCAACCGCGGTTTGCCAGGCGTCAACCGCCCCCGGGACACTCACGGACAGGATGCCCCTTTCGGGAACCGTTGTCATGCCGGATGCACGCAGCGCATCAGGGGTCGCACGAGCAGGCGCACGACCACTACCGTTCAGCGCGTGCAGCTCACCTGTCGCCGCTTCATGGTAGAGAAGGAAGCAATCACCCCCGACGCCTGTGGAAAGCGGTTCGGTAACGCTCAACGTGGCACTTGCCGCGACAGCTGCATCCATCGCATTACCACCGCGCCTGAGGATCCGGAGCGCGGCCGCCGTCGCCATGGGCTGGCTTGTGGCAACCATTGCCCCGGTCGCCATAACCACAGATCTGCCTGGATACTGAATGTCGCGCATAAAGCAGGGATGACTAGGCTGATGATTGCATTCTTGCTGTTGTTACAGGCGCAACCGTCTGCCAGTATCTGTCAGTGCGCCATAATGGTGACTATGTTCGCGTGCATCAGCAGGTGACGGGTGACACCGCCGAAAAGCAACTCGCGGGCACGCGCATGACTGAAGCCGCCGACCACCAGGAAGTCCGCGCTGATTTCGGCACACACGTTCAGCATCGCCTCCCCTACTGATTTCCCCTTGTCATCGAGCAGCACAATATCGGCCTTGACATCGTACCAGGCGAGATACTCAACCAGCTCCTTAACAGCCTGTTTTCTTTTCTTCGTGACAAGAACGGTGATTTGCTTCATTTCGACAAGCCATGGCATTGTCATGGCCAGCGCGCGCGAACACTCGACGCTATCGTTCCAGCCAATGGCAACCCGCTCGCATTTTCCAACGGTACATTTTGGCGGCGTAATCACGACCGGGCGCCCGGTTCTCAACAGGATAGCCTCGATGGCCTGCCCCATGGGCGAACGCCGCACTATCCCCGTTTTGATCTTTGGCCGCGGCACCGCGATGACATCGCTCGCCCGACCATGATGGGTCAACACCTCGTCAATACTACCGAACTCCTGGTGCCAGAACGCGGTTGCGCCCCCCTGCTTGGCTGGTTGCCTACTGATGGGGATATCCCGTTCAAGGCAAAGCGCTTCAAACTGCTGTTGCAACTCCGCGGCTCTTTCCATGACAGCCGCGTCGGACTTCTGCTCAACGTCTTTTCTCAGTTTTGCGGGAACGTTGTAAAGCCCTGTCACGGCAACATCCGATGCACGCGTCATCACATGCAGTGCCTTGATATGCGCCCCGAACCGGTCGGCGATAATAAAAGCCCTGTCCAGCGCCTTAAAACTGCTCTTGCCGCCGTCAACAGGAACCAGAATGATTTTTATGCCCATACTTGTACCCTCAGCTTATTCCGCAGGTATAGCCTGACCAGGCCGGCTCCCGACAACATTTCGCACCGGGCCACCGCAACTGACCCTTCGAGAGCCCGCCGGAATCGCCCTCTCAAGCCCGATAACGCAGGACGGCTATTCCAGCCAGTCCACGTATTTGTTTATATGCTCTTTCAGTTCGTTCGTGTGCTCGCGCACATACCGCTCCGACAACTCGGCATCCCGCTTTTCCAAAGCCTCGATGATGTGCATATGATCAATGATGGAATCCGTCACCCGGTGACGCTCCCTGATTGTGCGCGAGCGTATCGAGTTGATGTGAACGAACAATCCCTCGGCAATATCAACCAGAAGATCGCATTTGCTTAATCTGATGATCGCCTGGTGAAACATAATATTCTTCTCCGAATACTCATCAATATGCGCGCTGGCACCCTGCGAGTCCTTAAAGGTTGCGAACATACTGCGCAAACCGGCAATCTCTTCATCACTGGCATACACTGTAGCCAATCGTGCAGCCAGGCTCTCCAGTGCACCCCAGACGCATATCATCTCGAGGATTTCCTTTTTGGTCTTGCGGACCACGAAGGCACCCCGACGGGGAATATTCTGCACCAGGCCCTCCTGCTCCAGCCGGGAGAGCGCCTCACGAATCGGTGTCCGGCTTACACCGAGTTCTTCCGCCAGCCGCCGTTCGTCCAGCTTGGGGGACTCCTCGTCAGCATAGATGTCCATCGCCGATATGGCCGTCTTTAACGCTTCATAGACTCTGTCTTTGAGTACGGTAGGTACATTCAGTGGCTGTAATTTGATATCTTGCTTGGGCATCGTCTGCATAGCGCCTGGTAAGTCATGATCTGGTATACATTATACGAGATATTCAGGTCCTGTACATCAGCCAGAGAGTGATACCCTTGCATATCAGGCAGGGCGGTCCATACACACTGACGGGTTCGGCGGCACCCGCCGCCACAGCGACTTCAACTGAAATACCAGTAGTAAGCCAACTTCGTGGCGTAAAAGGTCACAACCACCTGCAGCACCATCAGCGCAGTAGTCAGCGTCTTCAGATACCAGACCCTTGTGTGCGCAACTGGCACCTCGACCGAACTGAAGAACCGCCTTTCTATCCAGACGCCCAACAGATGAAACGGAACACCCACTACCAGGACCGAAAAGAACACACCAAGGACCAGGAAAATCACGGCTTTGAAAGTCAAAAGCGTCTGCCAGCCATGACTAAACAAAACCAGGTAGATCGCGGACCCCACAAATACTGTGATGGCAAATCCGCCCGGACTGGCTCTGCGCGTTTCCAATTCACCTTGACCCATCATCCAATCTCATACCGTTGCGAGAGACGGGCAATCTATGCACGTCGCCCGCCTAACCGGACCTTGCTTCAAGCGCCTCCAGGCGTTTGCGCAGGTCACGTTCCTCCTTGAAACGCGAGGTTTCGTCGCGAACAACAGCCGCTATGCCCGTCACCTCGTTCTCTGCTGAATACAGCAGCGCCACTGTAAACGCGATGGACAGACGATACCCCTCTTTGTGAAGAGCCGGCACCCGCAGAATATCGGTCGCGTAACGGGTCTGCCCTGTCTGCATGGTCATGTTATAACCATTCCAATGCTTTTCGCGCTGTCGTTCCGGGATAATCAGATCGAGAGACCGGCCCAGAGCATCGGTCTCCGTGAAGCCGAAAATACGTTCTGCCGCAGGGTTCCACAGCGCGATGGCGCCGTTCCGGTCAGCCACAATAACGGCATCGCCAATGGCTTCAACGAGCTGGTGAAGTTCGATTTCCGATTTCAACTCACGCTCCCTGGCTCAAATGTTAGTCGCTACTGTACCGGCCTGGCATCCGCCTTACACGGCAGATGTCCGGCTCGCCAGCCGAGCATTCGGCATAGCCGGTACTCGCGGCGCGCCAACGGAAAAAGCAGCGCCCTCCAGGTGGGCGCTGCGCCAAGCTGCGATCTGCGCGATGGAACGGGCCGCGCTTTCCGTTAAACCGCCTTGGCCTCATGCATTGCCGCAATCTGCTCCCGGTTGTAGCCAAGACCGGTCAAGACTTCGTCGGTGTGCTCGCCAAGCAATGGAGAGCCCGTGATAACCGGCTTCATATCGGAAAACTTGATCGGGCTACCGATGGTCAGATAGGTGCCACGTTCCTTGTGCTCGACCTCGACAATAGAGCCACTTTCACGCAACGACTTGTCTGCGGCAAGTTCCTTCATGGACAGTACCGGCGCGCAGGGAATGTCGAACTTGCGCAGAATATCCACAGCTTCGAACTTGGTCTTGTCCTTGAGCCAGTCTTCGATGGTGGCAAAGATATCGAAGATTTTGTCCTGTCGGGCTTCGGCCGTCATGTATTCCGGATCATCGATCCACTCGGGTTTATCGAGAGCGCGGCAGATAGGTTCCCAGGCGTGGCCCTGTATAGTGAAGTAGATATACGCATTCGGATCGGTTTCCCAACCTTTGCATTTGAGAACCCAGCCGGGCTGTCCGCCGCCGCCGGCATTACCACCACGCGGCACCACATCGCTGAACTCGCCATGCGGGTACTGCGGATACTCCTCCAGATGACCGACGCGATCCAGGCGCAGCTGGTCGCGCATTTTAACGCGACACAGATTCAGTACCGCATCCTGCATGGAGCACGCCACTTTCTGGCCCTTGCCGGTCTTTTCGCGACCGATGAGCGCCGTCAGGATACCGATGGCGAGGTGCATGCCCGTGTTCGAATCGCCGAGAGCCGCGCCACTCACAGTTGGCGGACCGTCCCAGAACCCGGTGGTCGACGCAGCACCACCAGCGCACTGCGCTACGTTTTCGTAAACTTTCAGATCTTCATAATGATGACCGTCACTGAAACCCTTCACTGACGCATGAATCAATTTTGGATTGAGTTCCTGGATGCGCTCCCAGGAAAATCCCATTCGGTCGAGTGCGCCAGGTCCGAAATTCTCCACCAGCACGTCTGATTCCTTGATCAGCTTCTCCAGAACTTCCTTGCCTTCCGGGGTCTTGGTGTTCAGCGACAGCGATCTCTTGTTGCTGTTGAGCATGGTGAAATAAAGGGCATCGACGCCCGGAATATCACGTAACTGACTGCGCGTGACATCACCAGAGCCGGGCCGCTCAACCTTAATCACATCGGCGCCAAACCATGCCAATAACTGCGTGCAGGCGGGGCCAGCCTGGACGTGGGTGAAATCGATGATCCTGACGCCGTCCAGCGGTAGTGAGTTGCTCATATCCAAGTCTCCATCATGTAACTCGTTGAAATTATATGCCTTGCCAAGTCTGGCAATGTACCGGTCAGGTTCCTGCCTGGCGCCTTGTCAGAACAGTAATTCCCGTTTGATCCACCAAAGCGTTCATCCACCAGGGTTGCCAGACCAACGCCCAGACCTCGCTGCGGATATTTGGTATACTGTATACAAAGATTGCTCCGACATGTCAAGTACCACTGCAGCCAATTCAACCGTTCTGGGCAACGAGGGGCGGGCCAGCCCCTCGGCCGTCGAGCGGACAGCAGCCGTCAGCGTCCAATCCCGGGGCAGCTCATTCAGCAATCAATTTTTCGGGCCAATTCCGGTGCCGACGCTCCGAAAACCCGGCAGACGGCACATCTCGAACCAGGCGGCCAGGCCAACAGCGGCGTGCGCAGCGTAGAGGGCCTCGTTGCCGGCGAACAGCTGACCGGACGCATCACGGGCATGCATCTGCTCTTGCACAGCCTCGGCGCTCACACCGTAGTCGCTTGCGCGATCGGCCGATGCAGACAGATCGACAAACGCGAGCACCCCGTCCTTGTTTTTAGATTCCAAGAACGTAACCTCGCCCACGCTCGCAGCGTCCCTGCCGTCATAAATCACAGTTACCGGCGTCTGCAGTTTGTCGGGATCAAAAGTCATTTTCTTCATGACTGCCTCCTGTTTTGTAAAGCTCTTTGATGAATACGAAGTGATTCGGGAATGAAGGGACAGACACCCCCCGCCGCCCAAAAGATTCGATCATGATCTTCATCAATTCGACGATTTCCGCATGACCGCGGTCAGAAACGACCGGCATTTAGCCACATGTGAACGATGATACTCCCCCCGTATCCGAGCGCGATGATGGGCGTCCACTTCAGGTGACTGAAAAAGGTATAGCTCCCGCGCGCCTGTCCCATGAGGGCAACGCCCGCCGCCGAACCGATAGAAAGCAAGCTGCCACCGACACCCGCCGTCAGGGTTACCAGCAGCCACTGCCCCTCAGACATATCCGGCCCCATGGTTAACACGGCAAACATCACCGGGATATTGTCGACTATTGAAGAAAGCACCCCGACCATGACATTGGCGAAAGTCGGCCCGATTTCGATGTACATCAACCTGGACAGCAGTTCCAGATAGCCGATGAACCCGAGGCCGCCCACGCAGAGCACAACGCCGTAGAAAAACAGCAGCGTGTCCCACTCGGCGCGCGAGATCTGTCGAAATATCTCGAACGCCGTCACGTCACCCACCATCTCGTTGGCTTTGGCTTCGCTATAGGGTAAGCTGGGGAGGTCGCGCGCGTGCGTCATTCGCAAATAGAAACCGAAGAACTGCAGGTAGGCCAGACCCGTCACCATCCCCACCATTGGGGGCAGATGCAGGAAGTTGTGGAAGCTTACAGCGGTGGTAATGGTGGCCAGAAAGAGCACCATGATCACCTTGGCGCCCCGCTTCATCCGCACCCGCTCGGTCGCCGCCTCGGGTTTCACCTGCGGTACTGCGAAATGCATGAAGGCAGCCGGAATCAGGAAATTGACCATGGAGGGAACCAACAGATGGAAAAAGGCCCAGAAGTCGACAATGCCCTTCTGCCAGACCATTAGCGTGGTGATATCGCCGAACGGGCTGAATGCGCCGCCCGCATTGGCCGCAACAACGATATTGATGCACGCAACAGCCACAAACCGCGGGCTGTCGACGCCGACCGCCATCACCACCGCCCCCATGAGCAGGGCCGTGGTCAGGTTGTCCGCGACCGGCGATATCAGGAACGCCAGGCAACCGGTAAGCCAGAACAGCTTCCGGTAGCTGAAACCCTTGCGTACCAGCCAGGCACGCAGGGACTCGAAAACAAGCCGCTCCTCCATGGCGTTGATATAGGTCATCGCCACCAGCAGGAACAACATGAGTTCGGCGAACTCGAGGATGTTGTGACGGATCGCCTGCTCGACCGTATCTGTAATGCCTGCCTGGGCATAAACGTAGGCGATCATGGCCCAGATAATACCGGCCGCCAGGATGACCGGCTTGGACTTGCGCAGATGCACGAATTCTTCGGCCATCACCAAAAGGTAAGCGACGAGGAAGATAGCAATGGCGGCGTATCCGACGTTGTGGGTGGTCAGCGAAAGTGTTCGGGCCGCGGCCTCGGTAGCCCAGGCTGGCGGCGTGGCGATCATCAACAGCACTGGGAAAAAAAAGGCACGTTTCATCGGCGGTCTCCTCGTGGCTGGACGCAATCCATATCGGGGGCGAAGACCTGATACCCTCTCACACTCTGGCTAATCCTTTGGGATTCCGGAATGTCGGACACCGACCTGTAACGCCTGGCCCCGAGTATCTCCGCGCACATCGTATTGACCGGGATACCCCGGTAAGCCTTGCTTTTGCGGCAGGGCGCACCCGCGTAGCCGCGGCTCTCGAATCTGCCCGACGGACCGAAGTTCGCGATGCGTCCGGTATCGCTCAGGACTGCGGCAAATTGTGCGTCGTCACAGGCCATGGCCTGCTCTCCTGTGACAGCGGCGTGGCGGCCTCCCGGACCTCCTTGCATTGCAGCACCCCTGTGACCGTCGAATGCTGACCGATAGCGCCGCGCCTGCCAGTGCGCACCGCAGAATTGGCCTCCCGCTGGTTCTCGCCTGCCCCCATATAATCCACCCCAAGGCGTTTACGGCATCGTAGCATTTGGTATATTGTATACTAAATACTGCGCATGAAAAGCCGAAATTTGTCGAGATGCTTCCTGCAGGATCGGCGGGCGACGGGCAGCCCGGGCGCCTCCCCGGCATCCGATTCGGTCTTCGACGCAGACCCGTGCGGATCTTCCGTTTCTCACGTCCGGCGTATGCGCCCGGGAGACGGTCCATAATGCAGGTCGCCTGATTCGGGAGGCAGGTGCCGAGGCAGTGAAAATCGAAGGTGGGGTTCGGGTTCGCGGTGAAATCCGAGCCCTTGTGGACTGTCAGATTCCGGTCATGGGGCACGTTGGACTGACACCCCAGAGTATACATACCTTCGGCGGTTTCAGAGTCCAGGGGAGGAGGAAGGAGGACGCGGACCAGGTATTCCGCGATGCGGTCGCGGTACAGGAAGGCGGAGCATTCGCGATCGTGCTGGAGGGCATACCCGCGGAGCTCGGGGAACGCATCACCCGCGAGCTGGACATCCCGACGATCGGGATTGGTGCCGGGCCTGACTGCGATGGTCAGGTGCTGGTCATCCACGATATGCTCCACGTCTACCTCGACCTCACGCCCAGGTTCGCCAAAGTCTACGCGGACGTGGGAGCCATAACCCGCGACGCCCTGCAATGCTTCCGTGAAGAGGTGCGTGACGGTCGGTTTCCGGGCAAGGAACACTGTTACTGAATACGACGATACAACCACCGTAACCGAAAGCCATGCTGCCGATCGACGCCCTTAACGCCGCGCACAACGGGAACCGCCCCGCGCGCATTGATTCCATCGGATTGTCGCCACTGCTGCGCCTGCTGGTCCTTGCGCCGCACCCGGATGACTTCGACGCTATTGCCATCACGCTCCAATACCTCCAGACACAGGGCAACGAGATTCACCTGGCGGTACTGAGCAGCGGCAGCAAGGGCGTCCAGGACAGCTATGCCGACCCGCCGACCTGGGAACAGAAGGCGCGGCTGCGTGAGCAGGAACAGGTCGACAGCTGCAGCTTCTTCGGGCTCTCCCCTGCCCGGCTCAGCTTCCAGCGCCTGCGGGAAGCTGAGGATGGTGAGCTCGCTCATCACGCCGACAATCAGCTCAGGATACGCCGGCTGATCAGTGACACGTCCCCGGATGTTCTGTTGCTGCCCTACGGCGACGATAGCAACGCCGGCCATCGACGCGCTTACGACATGGCCAGAACGGCGGTGCAGGAACTCGGCGCCCCCTTACTGGCGCTTTATAATAAAGATGCGAAAACCCTCAGCTTTCGCCCCGACCTCTACGTCGGGTTCGATGAATCCCAGGCTGACTGGAAGCGCGCTCTGCTCCGGTTCCACGATACCCAGCAGGCCCGCAATCTCGACACCCGCGGCCACGGCTTTGACGAGCGCATTCTGAATTTCAACCGAAAACTGGCGCGCGAACTTGACCTCGAGGCCGCGTATGCCGAAGCCTTTCAGATCGAACTCTTCGTCGCCAACCGCGCATGACATACCCGGGAAACCCCCTACCCGACAGGTTGTCTATCCAACTAAATCACTGAGATAACTACTTATTTCAGGATTTCTGGACTTGCCAAGTATATTTGTATATTCTACTACTCTAATTTTATATTTTTTCGGTACAGATCGGCACGACTACGCCCCCCATCAAGGAAGGGATCGGTGTCGTCGACATACCCAGGCCCCCGCGCAATGGCCAACGGGCTTCCGTACTCGAAAAGCTGATGCAGGATCAAGACATGCAACCGGATTTCAAAACTTCCAATATCGTTTCCAACAATGACGCGGCCGGGGACTGCTCGGGTTTTATAGGCGTTTTGCAGGTTGCCCTGGGACTCCTGCTCGTAACCGCGTCCGCATTCGGCTACTCGCTGATGCAGCATGCCGCGCTGCTGATTCCCGCCATCATGGGCGCAGTCCTGCTTTTCTACGGCCTCAAGGCCGTCCAGGTCTGCCGCAGTCGTTCGGTGAGCGACAACCACCAGCACCAACGCAACGGGGCCGTGGGCTAGGCAGAATACCGGACGCCCGGTTCAGGATGTCCTGAACCGGGCGTCCGCCAGCGCCAGTATCGACCGCGCCCGTTTGACCACGGGCACGTCGATGACTTTCCCATCCAGGGACGTGGACCCTCTTCGCGTGCGCTCAGCCTCCTCGAACGCCGAGACGACTCGCCGTGCATAAGCTATCTCCGCCTCGGACGGCGAAAACAGGGTATTGATGGGATCCACCTGGGCCGGGTGTATGGCAAATTTACCTTTGAAGCCCAACCGCTTCGCTGCCCGCACGTTTTCCCGCAGCCCGTCCGGGTCCTTGAATCCGAAGAAGGGTGTGTCGAGCGCGTCGATGCCGGCCGCCCGCGCGGCAGTACATACCACGCTGCGCGCATAAGCGAGCTCTGACTCATCCTCGCTGCGCTCGATGCCCATATCGTCGGTAAAGTCCTCCGCACCGAAAGCCACGGCGACTATACGGGGACTGGCGGTGCAGATCTGGAAACAGTGCACGACAGCGCGGGCGGTCTCGATCCATGGGATCAGGCGGATCTTCCCGACTTCCAGTTCCGCCTCTGATTCAAGTCCTGAAAGCGTCTCCGAGATGGCCGCGATATCGTCCGCCGACTGTATCTTGCCGACCGAGATCGCGTAGATCGACGACCCCACAACCGCGGCCAGATCCTCTTCGAGCCAGCCGCTGTTGTGTGCATTCACCCGGGGAATAACCGGTATCCCGCCCGCCCCGAGCTTCGAAAGATGCGCTGCAGTGATACGGCGCGCATTTTCCTTTTCGGCGTCCGGCACCGAATCTTCGAGGTCCGGCACAAAAGCGTCGGGACTGAAGCCCAGCGCCTTGTCGAGCATTGCAGGCATGTTTCCCGGTACGAAGAGGAGACTTCTCACCGTGTTTGCCAGCCCGGGAAAAAGGCGTCAGTGCACCATCAGCGTCGGTATATTCGAGTGCGTCAGCAGGTGCCGCGTGACGCCGCCGAACAGCAGCTCGCGGGCGCGCGCGTGACTGAATCCGCCCACGACCAGGAACCCCGACTCCTCTTCGGCACACACATTCAGCATCGCCTCGCCAACACTCTCTCCCTTGCCGTCGAGGAGGACGGTGTTCGAGGTAATCCCGTGCCAGGCAAGGTACTCGTTCAGAGCGTTGGCGCCCGCCTCCCGTTTTTTCGACGCAAGGATCGTGACTGCGCGCATATTGAGCAGCCAGGGCCAGGTCATGGCGATTGCCCGCGAAGCCTCGGTGCTCTCGTTCCAGCCGATCGCCACCCGCTCGCATTGTTCGGTCCTGACCATCGGCGGCTCGATCAGGACCGGTCGCCCGGTACCGCACAGCATGGCCTCTATGGCCCTGCCTACCGGTGAGCGCCGCACAGGTCCGCCCTCGAGCTTGGGTCTGGGCACCGTAACCAGATCGCTGAGACGTGCATGGCGCACAAGGATATCTTCCACATGGCCGAACGCCTGGTGCCAGCTCGCCGACGGGGAGTCTCCATCGAGTGGCCTGTCGCTCAGGGTAACGTTGGCCTGCCGGCAGGCCGCTTCGAACTCCGCTCGTAACTCGTCGGCCCGGGCCAACGCAGTCTGTTCCGCGGATGACTGAACACTGCCTCGCAACTTCTCCGGCAAGTGGAACTCGAACGAGACCGCGTCTGACATACGCTCCATCACGTGCAACCCTTTTATGTGGGCACCAAAGCGTTCCGCGACTACGAAGGCGCGGTTCAGTGCCGCCATACTACCTTTGCTGCCACCGATTGGAACCAGAATGATTTTGATCGACATGTCTATATAACCTCAGGTTCAGGCGTACGTCCGGATTTCCTCTCATCACGCCGCCGGGCTTCGGACGACGTCTCCGCACCGGTGCCACCGCGCGCATCCCTGATGCTGTCCACCACGGTCGGCTCGCTGCCTGCTCGTACTGCAAGGCAGCGTACCGATGCCGTGCTACTTTTTGCCAATGGTACTGACAACGTTCAGGTTGCCGATACGACCGGATTCAACGCCGGCGGCCGGATCGATAATGGCATCGATGAGAGTCGGCTTGCCGGATTTGATGGCGCTATCCAGTGTCTCGGCCAGCTCTTCCGGAGTGGTGACGCGATAGCCTTCGCCGCCAAGAGCGATCATCAACTGATCGTAACGGGTTTTGGGGTTGAACACCATGCAGGAAACCTGGTGCTCAGGGCTGGCTTCGTCACCCCGGTAGATACCGCCGTTGTTCATGATGATAATGGTAACCGGCAGGTTGTAACGAGTGATTGTTTCGGCCTCCATGCCGCTGAAACCGAATGCACTGTCGCCACAGATAGCAACAACCGGTTTGCCGGTTTCTGCAGCAGCAGCAACGCAGGAGCCCATACCGACACCCATGACACCCCAGGTGCCGGTGTCCAGACGACGACGCGGTTGGTACTGGTCGATAATCATGCGGGCGTTGTCCAGGGCGTTTGCACCTTCATTAACCAGGTTGATGTCCGGGTAGTTCTTCAGCACTTCGCGGATTGCGCCCAGCGAGTTGAAGTAGTTCATTACCGGCGTGGCGGTGGTCAGCTTGGTGCTCAGCTTGGCCCGGTTGCCAGAGGCTTTTTCAGCAACAGCGCTGGCCCATGCCGCAGGCTTCTCCATGCCACTCAGACCGGCACGCAGCGCCGCGACGCAAGAACCGATGTCACCAACCAGCGGTGCCGCGATCGGCACGTTGCTGTCCATTTCGTTAGCCTGGATGTCGATCTGCACGAACTTCGTCGAACCGCCCCAGGTCTTGCCCTTGCCGTGGGCGAGCAGCCAGTTCAGGCGAGCGCCGACCAGCACGACAACGTCGGATTCCTTCAGAACGAGGGAGCGAGCGGCGGCCGCACATTGTGGATGGGTGTCGGGCACCAGGCCCTTGGCCATCGACATCGGGGTGAACGGAATACCGGTTTCTTCAATGAGCGCCTTGATTTCGTCGTCGCATTGCGCGTAAGCGGCGCCCTTGCCGAGAAGGATCAGCGGCTTTTCGGCGCCCTTGATCAGATCGACGGCGCGCGCAACCGCATCAGGGCCGGGCAATTGGCTCGGGGCCGGATCAACCGGCACAAACAGGGACTTCGCACCGTCTTCAGCGCTCATCGTCGTGGAGAACAGTCGCGCCGGAATATCAAGGTATACGCCGCCGGGACGCCCGGAGAGCGCGGTACGTATTGCGCGCACAACGGCAACGCCGATGTCTTCGGTACGGTTGATACGGTAGGCAGCCTTGCAATGCGGCCGGGCGATGTTCAGCTGATCCATTTCTTCGTAGTCGCCTTGTTGCAGGTCGACGATTTCGCGTTCGCTCGAACCGCTGATCATAATCATCGGGAAGCAGTTCGTGGTGGCGTTGGCAAGTGCGGTCAGTCCGTTCAGAAACCCCGGCGCGGAAACGGTCACGCAGATACCCGGTTTTTTCGTAATAAAGCCGGCCACCGACGCGGCATAACCCGCGTTCTGTTCGTTGCGGAAGCTGAAGAAACGGTTGCCACGGGCCTGCCACAAGCGGCCGAGTTCGGTAACCGGGATACCGAGCAGACCATATATGGTGTCAATGCCGTTCATTTCAAGGGCTTCCATCAGAAGATGGAAGCCGTCAGTCAATTGTGCGTCTTCAGGTACCATTGCTGCCTCGTTACTCATCACTTAGTGCTCCCAGTTAACAAATTCCTTGACGTGTTGCGCCAGGTGATCCGTATGTTCGCGTACCAGTTTTTCTGCCAGTACGGCATCGCGCTGTTCCATGGCCTCGATGATGTGCAGGTGATCCACGACCGACTCGGCCACGCGACCCTGCCCCCTGAGCGAGCGGGCCCGGATCGCGTGCATGTGGATGAACAATCGGTCGGCGATCTCGGACAACAGCTCACACTTGCCCAGGCGGATCATCATTTGGTGGAAATGGATGTTTTCATCCGAGTACTCGTCGATCGCCGCCATCGCCCGTTCCGGGCTACCCAGATGCACAAACACCTTTCTCAGGCCGGCGATCTGCTCGTCGCTGGCGTTGGCGCAGCCCAGGCGTGCAGCAAGGCTTTCCAGTGCGCCCCATACACAGATCATCTCCAGGATTTCCTGCCTGGACTTGCGGACCACAAACGTCCCGCGGCGCGGCTCCGTACGCACCAGCCCTTCCTGCTCCAGGCGCGAGAGCGCCTCGCGGATCGGGGTCCGGCTGACTCCGAGTTCTTCCGCCATACGGCGTTCGTCCAGCTTGGCATCGGCGTCATCCGAATAGGTATCCACCAATATGATGGCCGACCTCAACGCCTCGTACACCTTGTCTTTCAAGCCAACATTGGCGTCGACTGGTTTTAAACGGATTTGACGCATAACCACTTGCATCAACCGTGCGATCCGCCCTCTGACGCCTTACCGGCGGCGCGCTTTCGCTGGAACGCCTTGAAAACCGGCAGCAGGAAAAGCAGCAGGGCAATACCCATAATGGGCCCGGAGATGGGTCGCTCGAAGAAGACCGTCATTGACCCTCTCGACAGCAGCAGGGACTGGCGCAGCGAGGACTCGGCCAGCGGGCCGAGCACGATCGCCAGAACCATCGGCGCCATGGGGTAGTCGAGTTTGCGCAACAGATAGCCGACGACACCGAAGAGAAGCATCAGCCAGACGTCGTGCATATCCTGGGTCGGTGCGTAGCCACCGACCACACACAGCACGAAGATGACCGGGGCCAGAATGGTGAAGGGAAGCTTGAGGACCCAGATGAAGACCGGGATGAAGGCCACATTCAACACCAGTGCAAACAGGTTGGCCACGTAGAGACTGGCGATCAGACCCCAGACGAACTCGGTCTGGTCGACGAACAACCGCGGGCCGGGTTCCAGGCCCCAGATCACCATCCCACCCAGCAGGATGGCCGTGGTCGGCGAGCCCGGGATGCCGAGCGTGAGCATGGGCAGCATGGAACCGGTACTGGCGGCATTGTTGGCGGACTCGGGCGCGGCGACGCCCTGGATGTTCCCCTTGCCAAAGCTGTCCGGGTTCCTGGACATGGTTTTGGCAAACCCATAGGCCATGATAGAACCGGGGGTGGCCCCGGCGGCCGGGAGCAGACCGACAAAGTAGCCGACGAGGGAGCCCATGATCATGGTCTTGATGCACCCCCCCATTTCCTTGAGGGCAGCGAAGATGCGGTGAACCGACACCACCGCCTGGGAGACCTCCACCTCGCCACGGCTGCTCTCGATGGTCCAGAGAATCTCGCCGATACCGTAGATACCGATCGCCAGCACAAGGAAGTTGATACCGTGGTAAAAACCCGGCAGATCGCCGAAGATCAGGCGTGGCGCTCCGCTTATAATATCCAGGCCGACCGCACTGAGCACCAGGCCGATCAGGATGGAGAAGATGGTCTTGGGAATATCGTCACCGCCCAGACCGACAAAGGTGCTGAAGGCCAGCATCATGAGCGCGAACTCCTCCTCGGCACCGAACGCCAGCGCCACGTGCGCCAGGGGCGGTGCAAAGGCCGTGAACAGGATGACCGAGATGGTGCCGCCGACAAAGGAAGCCGTCGCCGCCGCCACCAGCGCCACGTCGGCCCTTCCCTGAACGGCCATCGGACGCCCGTCGAAGGTGGTCGCTACCGCGGTCGAGGCCCCCGGTATACCCAGCATGATCGAGCTGATGGCACCCCCGTACATGGCGCCGTAGTAAATCGCAGCCAGAAAGATTATCGCCGAGGTGGGCGGAACGATGAAGGTGACCGGCAGCAGGATGGCCACACCATTGACCGAACCCAGGCCGGGCATTGCGCCGATGAACAGGCCAACGGCACAGCCAATGATCACCAGGAACAGATTCATCGGCTGCAGTGCGACTAGAAAGCCGTCGAGCAAATGCGGGATTATGTCCATGCTACGATCCTTGGAATAAACGGGTGGTCAGGAAACCAAACCGGTGTGTGTAGTCCGCTGAAGGCGTCACGGCTCTGGGCGCTACATGAATATATCGTACAAGGGGTAGAACAGTGGTTCTGTCATCCCCTTGGGCAAGGTGATGTTCAGCAGAATCTCGAAGAAGAAGAACGTAACGATCGGCGCAAGGATTGCGAAGGCCGCCGTCTGCAACCAGCTGTGCCGACCGATAATTTTCATGTAGAACACGAAGAACAAGGGAATCGCGCCATAGACACCGACCCAGTGTATCGCGCCGATCATCATGGTCAGCGCTCCGACCACCAGAGCGACCAGGACCGCGGACTGGCTGTCGAAGTAGGGCTCGGTCGACTGCGATTGCGGCGAGACGCCCCTGAGCGCGCGCACAAATATCCACAGCGAGCTCAGCAACATGCCGGTAGACAGCCAGAAGGGGAACGCCCCACCGCCAGGCCCCCTGTCAGGGACCCAGCCGATGGGTAGCTCCGTGCTCTTCCACATCAAATAGCCGGAGAAAATCGCCAGGACTACAGCCATTAGCAGTTCAGCACGCCGCATTCAAATTTCCTCCGCTATGCTCTGATTTTTCCTTGAACTCCTACCAGATAAAACCGCGTCTATTTGATCTCGCCGATCTCGGTCAGCAGTTTCTTGTGAAGTGCGTAATTCACCTTCCAGTAGTCCAGCAGATCGTTGCCGGTAATGAACTCGCCGAGCAGGCTCTTCTTTTTCATGTAGTCCTGCCACTCTTTCGAGTCGTACACCTTCTTGAATACGCCCCGGTAGAACTCGTAGGCCGCTTCGTCCATCTCGGGCGGACCGACGACACTGCGCTGCATAAAGTAGGAGTAAGGCTTACCAAGCTCGGTCATCGTCGGGACGTTCGGAAACTGGGCCAGACGCGTCTTGGTGAAAGCCGCGATGGGCACCAGGTCGCCTGACTGGTAGAAGCCAATAGCCTCGGACGGGTTGTTCACTGTCGAGTTGACGTGATTACCGGCCAGCTGCTTGGCGACATCACCACCGCCCTTGAAGGGCACGTACTTCATATCCAGCCCGTAGGTCGTGTTCAGAAACGCCGTGAGCAGTTCGTCTTCCTGGCCCCTGCCCGTGCCGGCCATGGACCAGTTGCGCCCCGCCTTCTTGGCCGCCGCCACGTACTGCTCCATGTTGGTGATCCCGCTATCCTTGTTAACCCAGAGGACGAAGGTGTCCTCGGCCATGCGCGCGATGGGCGTGAAGGTCAGCGGATCGATGCCGAGAGCGGGCTGACGCAGCGGGGTGGTATAGAAGCTGTTGAGGGTGACCATAACCGTGTGGTCCTCCCCTGTCTTGCTCTTCATGTAAATCAGCGCTTCGGCCCCGGAACCGCCCGGCTTGTTGACGGGAATAAAGGGCTTGGGTGAAATGTGGTGCTTCTGGATCACCGTCTGCATCAGACGAGCCATCTTGTCCGCACCGCCGCCGGGACCGGCCATGATGACGAATTCGACCGGCTTCCTGGGCACCCATTCCTCGGCTTTAGCCACGGATATGTTGGTGACAATGGTCGCCGCGGCAATCAGTGCCGCAGAAAACAATGCCAGCTTGCTTGTTTTTGCTGTCATCTAGTCGTCCTCCTAAGTGGATTTACAAACCCTTGTCGTAGCAGGGTTCACGCCGTCCCCCAGGCGGCAGGTAACGTGGGGGGCCTTGCTCAATCCTGGTGTTTGGTATACAGAATACCAAGTAACAGGAATAATAGCCCTATCGAAAAATTTATCAAGAGCATTTCGAGAAAAATTTTATGTCTTTAAAACGATGCGGCAGGCACTGCGTCCAGAGCATGCTACCTGTTGTTTTTTCAGCGAAAGCAGCTTTCACCAGCAGCCTGAGACAGATGCCTGCGCAAGGCGCGAACCATCAAACCGGGCCGGCTTACGCATTCAAGCAAAAAAAAATGCCGGCCACCCTCGGTGACCGGCAAAAAGCCCACAGAGGAGGAGAATCTGCGGGAGGGGGGGAACGGCATTTCGCTGCTTCATGCGAACACTTAGCTGGTCGGAGCGGCGTTCATACCGCCTCCACCCTGGCCGCACAGAATTTGAACTCGGGGATCTTGCCGAACGGGTCGAGCGCCTGGTTAGTCAGCACGTTGGCCGGTGCCTCCGCGTAGCAGAAGGGAATGAACACCATGCCACTGGGCACGGCACCGTCGGCCCTTGCTCGCAGTTCCAGGATCCCTCGGCGGGTCGATACCTTGATCATGGCCCCGGGCGCGATGTTCATCCGCGACATGTCGTCGGGCGACAGGCTGGCAACCGCTTCGGGCTCCAGCTCGTCGAGCACGCTGGATCGTCGCGTCATGGCCCCGGTATGCCAGTGCTCGAGCTGGCGCCCGGTGGTCAGAATCATGGGAAAGGATTCATCGGGCAGCTCGTCGGGCGGAATGATACCGGCCGGTACCAGCTTGCCGCGCCCACTCGGGGTGGGGAAGCCGTCGCTGAACACGATCTCGTCACCGGGCTGGTCAGGGGCCTTGCAGGGGTAGGTCACCGACGCCTCCGCGGACACACGCTCCCAGCTGATGTTGTCCAGCGAAGGCATCACGCTTGCCATCTCGGCATAGATCTCAGCGGGATCGGCAAAGCTCCATTCGCAACCGACCCGCCTGGCGAGCTCGTTGGTGATCCACCAGTCCTGGCGTGCGTCTCCCGGCAACTCCACGGCCTTTCGACCGCGCTGGACCTGGCGATTGGTGTTGGTCACGGTGCCATCCTTCTCCGGCCAGGCGGACGCGGGCAGCACCACGTCAGCGTGGAAGGCGGTCTCGGTCAGGAAGATATCCTGAACCACCAGATGCTCCAGCTTGGCCAGCGCATCCCGCGCGTGCTGGACGTTGGGGTCGGACATGGCCGGGTTTTCACCCATAATATACATGCCCTTCAGCTTGCCGGCGTGGATCGCCTCCATGGTTTCCACCACGGTCAGCCCCTTCTGCGGCTCCAGGGGCGTTCCCCAGACGTCCTCGAAGTGCTGACGGATGTCGGCGTTCTCCACGAACTGGTAGTCCGGGTACATCATGGGAATCAACCCCGCGTCCGAGGCGCCCTGGACGTTATTCTGGCCACGCAGCGGATGCAGGCCGGTGCCCGGCCGACCGACCTGCCCGGTTATCAGGGCGAGTGCGATCAGGCAGCGGCAGTTGTCCGTGCCGTGGATATGCTGGGAGACGCCCATGCCCCAGAAGATGATGGCCGCCCTGGCGGTCGCATACGTGCGCGCCACCGTGCGCAGGGTCTCGGCGTCGATGCCGCAAATGGGCGCCATGGCCTCCGGCGTGAATGCCTTGACGTGTTCGCTGAGGCTCTCGAAACCCTCCGTATGGGCATCGACGTAGGACTGATCGTAAAGCCTCTCCGCTACGATCACATTCAGCATGGCATTGAGCAGGGCGACGTCGCTGCCGGGCCTGAACTGCAGCATGTGCGTGGCGTGCCGTTTGAGCGCCATACCGCGCGGGTCGATGACAATCAGCGTGCCCGTCTTCGCCGCCTGCTTGAAATAGGTTGCCGCAACGGGGTGGTTCTCGGTCGGGTTGGCACCGATCACCATCACCACATCCGCATCCTTGACGGCGCCAAACGGCGCGCTGACCGCGCCGGAGCCGACGCCTTCGAGAAGCGCGGCCACCGACGAGGCATGACACAGGCGCGTGCAATGGTCCACATTGTTGGTGCCGAACCCGGTACGCACCAGCTTCTGGAACAGATAGGCCTCTTCATTCGAGCACTTGGCCGAACCGAAACCCGACAGGGCGTTGCCGCCGTCACGGTCACGAAGGGCCTTGAAGCCGCTGGCTGCCCTGTCCAGCGCCTCTTCCCAACTTGCCTCCCGGAAATGCGTCAACGGGTTCTTCGGGTCGAGATCGAGGTCCCCGCGTTTGGGCGCATCGTCACGCCGGATCAGGGGCCTGGTCAGCCGCTGCGGGCTGTTGATGTAGTCAAAGCCAAACCGCCCCTTCACACACAGCCGGTTCTCGTTCGACGGTCCGGAGCGACCCTGTACGGCAGCGATCCGGTTGCCCCTGACCTGGTAGGTCAGCTGGCATCCCACACCACAGAAGGGGCAGACGCTGTCCACCTCCTTGAGTCCATCGGTCATGCCGACACCCTGCTCGTCCACCAGCGTCGCCTCCATAAGGGCACCGGTGGGACAGGCCTGGACACACTCGCCGCAGGCGACGCAAGTGCTCGCACCCATGGGGTCGTCCTGGTCGAAGACGATCTTCGACCTGTGTCCGCGGTACGCCATGCCGATGACGTCGTTGACCTGCACTTCCCGGCAGGCGCGCACACACAGGTTACAATTGATACAGGCGTCCAGCGCGACCCGCATGGCAGGGTGACTGGCATCGGGCGCGGGCGACTCCCGGCCCGGAAAGCGGCTCTCACTGACACCGAGACGGTCGGCCCACCGCCACAGATGAGAGTCGCGGTCATGGGCAACACGGCGTGCCGGCTGATCCGCAAGCAGAAGTTCCATGACCATGCGCTGCGCGGCGCTGGCGCGCGCGTTGCCCGAGTGGACCTTCATGCCCTCGGTGGGCTTGCGCAGGCACGAGGCGGCCAGTACCCGTTCACCTTCGATCTCAACCATGCAGGCGCGGCAGTTGCCGTCGGCCCGGTAGCCCGGTTCCGGCGAGTAGCACAAGTGCGGGACATCGGTGCCGCAACGCCTGGCAACCTGCCAGATGGTTTCCTCCGGCCCGGCCTCGACGTCCTTTCCGTCGAGGGTGAAGCGGATTGAGTCGCTCATGAGAAGTCCTCGCGAAAGTACTTGAGCACCGAGTTGATCGGGTTACCGGCAGCCTGCCCGAGCCCGCAAATGGAAGCGTCCGTCATGGTTTTGGACAGTTCGGACAGCAGCCCTTCGTCCCACCGGTCGCGGGACATCAGCTTGACCGCCTTCTCGGTGCCCGCCCGGCACGGTGTGCACTGGCCACAGCTCTCGTCCTCGAAGAAACGCATCAGGTTAAGCGCTACACCCTTCATGTTGTCCTGATCGCTGAATACCACCACCGCAGCGGAGCCAATGAAACAGCCGTATTGCTCCAGGGTTCCGAAATCCAGCGGCACGTCGCCCAGGGAGGCAGGCAGGATGCCCCCGGATGCGCCACCGGGGAGATAGGCCTTGAAACGGTGGCCGTCCTGCATGCCGCCGCAGAACTCGTCGATCAGTTCCGTGATGGTGATGCCCGCGGGGGCCAGCTTGACACCCGGCTCCCTTACCCGCCCCGAGACCGAGTAGCTGCGCCAGCCCTTGCGGCCGTTGCGCCCGGCACCGGCGAACCACTCCGGACCCCGCTCGACGATATCGCGTACCCAGTAAAGGGTCTCCACGTTGTTTTCCAGCGTAGGTCGACCGAACAGCCCGACTTCGGCGACGTAAGGTGGCCGGTTGCGCGGCAGACCCCGCTTGCCCTCGATGGACTCGATCATTGCGGATTCCTCTCCGCAGATATAGGCGCCGGCGCCACGGCGGACCTCTACCGGTAGCGTGTCCAGCAGACCGTCGGCCGCAAGGCGTGCGAGCGCCTTCTTCATGATCGCCCTGATCGCCGGATATTCGTCGCGCACGTAAACGTAGCAGGTCGCCGCTTCCACCACCCAGGCGGCAATCAGCATTCCCTCGAGGAAGCGGTGGGGATCATGCTCCAGATAGTGACGGTCCTTGAAAGTGCCCGGCTCGCCTTCGTCGCAATTGACCGCCATCAGTCGGGGGGCTTCATAACCGCGCACAATGCGCCACTTGCGTCCGGTCGGAAAGCCCGCACCGCCGAGGCCACGCAGCTCCGAATGCTCCAGCGCTGCGACGATCTCCTCGACAGTACGCTGTCCGGACAGGCACTCGCGTAACAGCGTGTAGCCGCCATTCGCCACATAGGCGTCGTAGTCGATGTACTCCGGCACCGGAGGTGCCGTGCGCCCCTCGCGGATCGCGGTCATCACGGCGTCGGTACTCGTGTGCATCACGTGATTGTGACCCACCTCGGCGACCGGGGCTTTATCACAACGCCCCATGCAGGGTGCCCGCAGCACGCGCACCTCGCGCCCCGTCTGCTCGCTCAGCTCCGCCAGCAGCGTTCCGGCACCGGCCATCTCACAGGCAATGCCATCGCACACGCGCACTGTCAGGGGTGGAGGCGGCTCATCCCCCTCCCTCACGACGTCAAAATGGGCATAGAAAGTCGCGACCTCGTAAACCTCGGTCTGTGCCAGGCGCATCTCCTGCGCCAGCGCCGACAGGTGGCGCGCCGACAGATGGCCGTAGTGATCCTGGACCGTATGCAGATATTCGATGAGCAGATCGCGTCGACGGGGCTCCTCCCCCAACAGCTCGCGAACTTCCGCCAGAGCGGCCGGGTCTACCTGCCGGCCTTTCGGTGTCTTCCTTGTCCGCTTCCTGCCCGCGCCCGGGTGGCCGCGCCTGCTGGCTGTCTGCGTGGACTCTGTCATCGCCTAACCTCCGATTGGTTGCCTGGTACAGCCGCGCACTGGTCGCTGCAAGCTTGATGGACGCTTCTCACGGCGGGCCGGAAAAGTCCACGAAAGCCTCGTCGCCTACCGGTGCGAGAGCAGCAATGGCTACACACCGTTCAAGGCCTCGCAAGCTGGCTTTCAGCCTGATAATCCTGGACATTCATGCTTTCGCCATCCTCGTGTTCCCGGCGGAAATAAGACGGTAGCCCCAGTATCGTTGTATATTGTATACCAGAAGATATGCCATGCAAGCGATTAGTCATTATCGAGGAGGACCGAGAGTCGTCCTGACCTGAGCCCGCACATTTGCCGCGATCCTGAGTCCCGCATTTACCTCGGGTTGTTTATCGTATACTGTATACCAAATGATTATCCACAAAAGCCCCGCCACGGAGCTGGAAACAGGAAGAAAATCTCGATCGCGTCAGGTCGAGCGCAGGAAATTGGCTCGCCTGCCCGGCGCAGGCCCTGCTGACGCGCGGTGCTATGGAATCGAATGGGGTCGCCGGCGGATGCCGCGTCTATCGATGGCGTCGTCTGTGTACGCTTTCGAGCTTCTCGGCCATGCGTTGTTCGCGGTCCGTCCGCGTGCCCACCTGCAGGCACGTGTGGATCCGCGGTGCGCCCTCGCCATGGACCACCTCGTGGCAGCGTTTGATCGCGGCAAACACGTCCTCCCACTCACCTTCAACGTTGGTGCTGTTGCAGTTGACCTCGAACGTCAGGCCCGAGTCCTCGAGCACCCGTTCAATGGCGGCGACATAGGGAGAGACCGAAATGCCCGCATCGATGGGTACCAGGGTAAAGCCGACAATTGCGTGCATAGACAGGATACCGGGCGGATCGGAAACAGGATCCGATTATACCCGACACAGAAACCGAGTCGACGATCTGCCGGGGTAAACCCGGTTACTCCGTGACTATTCGCCAGGGAACATGCTCATGCAGCGGACAGAACACATCAAAGCATTCGGTGGCTGGCTCAACCGCTACCGACACACCTCCGAGGTCTGCAATTGCAGCATGAGATTCTCCGT
>JAJDOI010000191.1 GCA_022340245.1 Thiogranum sp. | reverse complement strand
ACGGTATTACACCCGGGAATACTAACGGTACTGATTCAGTTATATGCATGAGCCGGTGGGTTAATGCCGGCTCATGTTGTTCCATGAAGGTTAGAGCCCCAGCAGCTACGATAAGATAATCAAACGATAAGAAAAAAAGGTTGCCTTAATCACCGGCGGCGCAACCGGTTACTTATGTCCACATCGTGATAACTAGCCACGGAAACCACGGAAAACACCGAAATTATCCGGGACTATTCCGTGTTTTTCCGTGTGCTTCCCTGGCCATTCATTTTTTTATAACGACGATATCCCTACAAGTACCTGGTCCCGGCCAAACAGCGGCGGCTGGGGGTGGATCCCTGTCCGAGTCCGACAAACTGCCTGCATCGAGGTTATCGCCGTGAAATCGTGGAGTAACTCGAAGTCGCGCTGGCGTATTTCAGGCAAATCGCTGGGAATTTGGGAGGGGTGTCTCGGTGGAGGGGATAACGGAATAACTGGGAGTACACCCGGATGGCGAAACAAGCGTTCGGCCAGCAGTATTGCTACAAGGTGACATCCTACACCGCCACCTGCGAGTCAGGCATCAGCAATATCCTTTGTGCCATACCGACCCAGCCGGGTCAGGTACAAAACGTCGGTGTCAGTTCGGTTCAAACGGGAAAATGGGTCAAGACCGGCAAGGGTAATAATGCCACCTCGAGCTTAGTCCTCACCAGCAGCTTCGCTCAGGGGGATGGTGTCGTGATTCGGGCAACCGTTCACGATGAGGCCGGTGTCGCTGTGCCGAACGCCACCGTGGTCATCGATATCACCGGGGCGGAGTCCCACCCCGGACTGACCACGGGACCGAGTGATGCGAACGGCATCGCCGAACTCACCTGGCAGACCCAGGCCCCCAACAAGCGGGGGCAGGGCGGAACGGCACCTGGTGCTTAAACCGCCACGACCAGTGGCGTAACGGCTACGGGCTATACCTGGGACGGCTTCACCTACAGCGTTGGCTTTAGCGTCAACTGACAATGCGGTAAGCAGTAATCCGCCGGAACCGGCAGCGTTATGAGCGCCACCGGCTTCGGCGGTACTTACCTGCATAACTCCTTTGACATCAAGACATCGGAGTTCAGTGCATGTAAGACATGCTATGGCCAGCGCGTTATGTCCGGCTGTTCCGGAAACAGACATTCCGGCAGTCGGGCTCATGACCAGGATGCAGCAACTTCCGACTTTTACTTGCGGTTTGCGATCTAAACGTGGTTGTGGCTATTATACGTACCAGTGGAGATGGCATTCCTCCCGGTAACCGCCCCTTTGTGGCTGATGATGCCTACCAACCACGCCCGGACGGGCGGGGGTAGGACGCATTTCTGATACCTCCCCTGTGCTCACCGCCCTCCGGTTTCGTAATCCGGAGGGATATGAATGCACTGTCTGTAGTATTCATCTTCAGCGGCGCTGGCCTGGGCGAGCTGTGGTGCTGGTTTCCGGGCAATCGTCTTAACCCGGTTTTCCACCCCTTGCCTTTGGGTTTCTTGAATTACGGCTTTACTGATGGAGGTTGGTCATGGCCGGGAGCCGGGACGCATGGACTCCGTCGGAGCATCATATTGTGGTTTTGATCCGCGAGCCGGGGCCCGCACAGGCACCTGATTCTGATGAAACGCTCTTGTGGATGCGTTGAGCGGGAAATTGCACGGCGAATTCGCCCTGGGGCAAGTGCGCGCCTGCCTTGACGATGCCACGGCGCTGGCGGGCATTGCGCCGGATGAATTGGCGACCCTGCGGGTTCGCGCAGAGGCCAATGTTTTCAACCTGGTGGCTGTCGGCGAGTTCAAGCGTGGCAAGAGCAGCGTCCTCAACGCGTTGCTCGGTGCGGACATCCTTCCTGTGGGAGTTGTACCGCTCACCGCCATCGCCACAGTAATCTCTTATGGCGAGACGGCGGCCGTGGAAGTGGAATTTGACAACGGCGAGAGTCGAGCAATCGCGACACAGGCCCTGGCAGATTACGTTACCGAGAAAGGAAATCCACGAAATGCCAAAGGTGTGCGAGAGGTACGTGTGGCCTGGCCTTCGCCCTGGCTGGCGAGTGGCGTGCGGCTTATCGACACGCCGGGTATCGGTTCGGTGTACCGGCACAACAGCGAGACGACCTACCGATTTCTGCCCCAGGCCGACGCGGTGCTGTTTCTGCTCTCCGCGGGCCAGCCGGCGGGGCATGCGGAAACCGAGTTCCTTTCGGATGTGCGCGAATACGCCGGACGTATCTTCTTCCTGCTTAACAAGTCCGATCTGCTCACCGAGAACGAGCTGGCGGAGTCGGTGGAATTCACATCCGGGGTAATTGCCGAGGCCATTGGGCGGCCGGCGAGGGTCTTGCCAGTCTCTGCGCGCCTGGCACTCGAAGGACGTAAATGCGGAGATACGGCCTTGCTTTCCCGAAGCCGGTTCCCCGAGTTCAGCGAGACCCTGACGCGATTCCTCATGCAGGGGAGGGGCAATGCCCTGGCCGCCGCTCTGGCCAAGCGGCTGTTGCGTCTGGTGGCTCAAGCCAGGCTCAAGGCGGAACTGGAGATCTCCTCGCTGCGTACGCCGCTAGAGGAATTGCGTCGGAAAGTGACTGTGTTCGAAAAAAAGCGCACCGAGGTGGAGCAGGAGCGGCGCGACTTCGCTGTTCTTCTCGAGGCCGAAATAAAACGTCTCGCGGATCAGACCGTCACCGAAGATGTGGAGGCTTTCCGTGCGCATTTGGGCGGGGAGGTTGAAGCGACGATCAACGCGCGCTTCCAGAACGCGCGGCACCTGTCCTCGCATGCGCTCGCCGCAGCGCTGGAATCCGCCGCCGTGGACGTGGTAAAGGCCGCCTGGGATCACTTTCGTCAGGAGGAGGACGAACGCATCGGCGCCCAGTGCCATGGTTTGTGCCGTCGCTTCGGCGCCCGGATCGATGCCACCGTGGACGAACTGTACCGTTTCTCCTCGGAGCTGTTTTCCGTGCCTTTCGAGGTTGTCGGTGCGGACACCGACTGGCAAAGCCAGACCGATTTCTACTACAAGTTCTGGGACGAGCCACCGGCGCTCAAGATGCTTACCACCTCTCTGCTACTGGCCTTGCCCAAGTTCGTGGGTGACTCCTTGGTCTTGCGACAAGGCCTGCGCTATGGGCGGGATCTGGCCGACACCCAGGCGGGTCGGGTGCGGTACAACTTTGCCCAACGCCTGGACAAAAGCATGCGCGAGTTCAAGGCCGCTATGCTGCAGCGTCTCGATGCCACCCTTGCCGGCATCGAGGCTGCCGTGAAGAGGGGTGAGGAGACCGGCACGGTAGGCACCGCTCAGGCCGAGCGTCGCGCCGGCGAGCTGGGCGTCGAGCTGGAACGGCTGGGCGGGCTCGCCGAGCAGTTGCGTAGCCTGGCAGCCCTGGAACATTCGGCTTGACCATGTATCCGAATTTCTGCACTTTCCGCTTTCACCCTTATCGCTGGCAGGGGCACCCGCCAGACGTGCGGTCATCCTGATGCATCAACCCGGCCCGATTTTGTTTTTCCTCTGTTTGGGTTTGCTGCAATCGACGGGGGCCTGTTTCTGAAACTAATGAACTCGGTTGAACTGGCAGTACAAACACGACTTTTCTACCCGGGCGTGTCGAGCGTGGCGCCACGGTTCAAACGACGCACCAATCGCCTCATGGTCAGCGCCTGCACCAGAATGCTGAAAATCACCACCACATAAGTAGCCGCGACAATGGTTTCGCGTTCTGGCATCTGCGGCAGGGACAGCGCCAACGCCACGGAGATTCCACCGCGTAAACCACCCCAGGTCATGGTCTTGATCGTGTTTGGCTTGAACACGTCGATGCCCTTCAGGAGGTAATAACCCAGGTAACCCGGCACCAGCCCCACGACCACTCCGCCGACAACTTCCTCGGCTAGCAGCGTGAGTACTTCGGACGTTGACGCGTCGTGCCCGCTGGTGACCACGCTTAGCAGTGTCAGAAAGACCACGACACCGGTACCGTCGTTGAACAGGCTCTCACCGGCGATCTTGGTTTCCAGCGTCTTCGGTACACCGACCTTTGATGTCGGGAAGCCGCGTAACCCGGCAGTTGAAATAACCGAAGAGCGCCACCAGCGTCACGATAAGGCCCATGGCGTGGAACAGACTCATGTGTTGGCCTTCTTTCTGTCAGTGCAGGCGGATTTATCCGCCTCAGTCGCCATCAGGGGCAGCTTTCACCAACTGCTCGCGGATAGACAGCAATTCCTGTCGGCGCCTGGCGTCGGTTTTCGGGTAGTGCATTTTGAGTGAATTGAAAGTATCAAGAATAATCTTCGATATAATCAGTCTGGCATTTTTCTTGTCGTCGGCGGGCACTACATACCAGGGTGCGATCTTGGTGCTTGTTGCACTCAGGCATGCCTCATAGGCCTGCATGTACTGCTTCCAGAATCCCCGCTCTACAATATCTGCCTGACTGAATTTCCAATTCTTTTCCGGTTCGTCGATGCGATCGAGAAAGCGCTTGCGCTGCTCTTCCTCTGAGAGGTGAAGAAAGAACTTGATGATGCGTGTGCCGTTACGGTGGAGATGGTTCTCCAGGTCAACGATGGAACGATAGCGCTCCCGCCAAATCGTTTTCTCGTCGATCAGACCGTCAGGTAGCCCCTGGCCGCGCAGAATCTCCGGATGCACACGCACGATCAGCACCTCCTCGTAATAGGACCGGTTGAAGATGCCAATCCGGCCGCGTTCCGGCAAAGACCGCGTGGTGCGCCACAGAAAATCGTGTTCCAGTTCTGTGGCGCTCGGATGCTTGAAGCTGAATACCTGGCAGCCTTGTGGGTTGACGCCGGACATGACGTGCCGGATAGCGCCATCCTTGCCGGCAGCATCCATGGCTTGAAAAATAAGCAACACCGCGTAGCGGTTGGATGCGTAGTGAAGGCGTTGCAGTTCACTGAGCTTCTCCACGTGTTCTTCAAGGTATTTTTTGTATTCCTTTTTCGACTTGTACGCTGGTTTTACCCGCGTTGGCCACTTCCTGAGATCGACCTGTTCGCCTTCCTTTACACAGAAATTCTCTGACTTGATTTTCATCTTTTTACCTCATTGTCACGCGCTCGTGAGTTGCGTTTAGTACAGCCGGGGTTCAGGTAGACGTTGACGTGACCTTCGCCTGTTCATCTGGTCTTTCCGAATCTCGTGCTCCGCCTCAGGCCAGTCCTGATCCGCATAGGCATCACGGTAGCCTCGTTGCTGGTGGAATTCACAGGCGCGCCTGGCAATCTGCGGAGTCTTGTAGAAATACTCGCGTAGTACAATCCGTACTTGATACCGGGTCAGGAGCCTGATAGGCATTGGACATCAGCCTCATTGAAAACAATCAATGCATTGTAAAGACTGTTTCAATATCCTTATATAGCAACAATGCAATGAAACCGGGGTAATCAAAGCACAACTCTTGAAGTGCGCCAGCGGTTTACCTGTCTTGCACCATGAAATCAAATGATAGCCCATTCATGAGGGACCGTAATGTCTGAAAAAGCCATAATAGATTCACCGGTACGGCACGACGTCAGCTTGCTGACCGACCATGATGTTTTCCTGTTCAAGCAGGGGAATCATTACCGGTTGTATGACAAGCTCGGCTCGCATCTTTACAGCCGCCAGGGCGAAGCGGGGGTGTTATTCGCGGTGTGGGCGCCGAACGCCCGCTCGGTTGCGGTGATGGGCGATTTCAACGACTGGGACCCTCGCGGCTGTCCGTTGCGCTTCCGCGATGACGGCTCCGGCATCTGGGAAGGTTTTGTGGGCGGTCTGGGCAACGGCGCTGTCTACAAATATTTTATTACCTCTCGTGAGAACGACTATCAGGTGGCCAAGGGCGATCCCTTTGCCTTTCGCTGGCAGCGGCCGCCCGATACCGCCTCGGTGGTGTGGGAGCTGGATTACACCTGGGGTGACGGCGACTGGATGCAAAACCGCGCCGGGAAAAACAGTCTCTATGCCCCCTGGAGTATTTACGAGTTTCATCCCGGCTCCTGGCGGCGGGTGCCCCATGAGAACAACCGTTCCCTCAACTATCGCGAACTGGGCGATCAGTTGAGTGACTATATGCATCACATGGGTTTCACGCATGTGGAGTGCATGCCGGTCATG
>JAJDOI010000054.1 GCA_022340245.1 Thiogranum sp. | reverse complement strand
GCCCGTTTTCCGTTGCCGATCTGTTTCAGGATTACGGCTTCTTCACCGGTACGGTTTCTTCGACCTGCTTCACCTCGACCGCCGAGAACTCGATCTCGGTGCGGCGGTTGGGTCCCAGGCAGTCGATCAGCGCAGGACCGCGCTTGCCGGCACAGTTGACCACCGGGTCGGCTTCGCCCATCCCCTGCATGCTGATGAAGCTGGGGACCATGCCCTGGGAAACCAGATAGTCGCGTACCGCCGCGGCACGCTGCTTCGACAGATCCAGGTTATACGCATCCGTACCGATTTCGTCGGTGTAGCCGCGAATCTCCAGTTTCTGGTTCTGCAACGATTCCGCCGTCAACTTGCCAAGCATGTCGTTGAGCGCCGCCTTGCCATTGCTGGTCAACTCGGCACTGTCAAAAGCAAACAACGCATCGGCCTGCAGCCGCACCGGGTTTTCCTTGGTGACCATCACCACCTCGACAGCGGCGACATCCACCGCGTCGCGCTTGGCGACAATCTCCGGATCACACTCGGCAATGGCATTGGGGACCGACCAGCGATCCGTGTGCAGGCAATCGCCATAACCTGTTCTTACAACACTTTTGGCGCTGTCATCGACATAGCCGGGCGCGGCATTGATGGCCACGCTGGACATGCCCAAACCGATCAGCACCAGCGCCTGGGTAATTGTTTTCATTTCTCACCTCCGATCGATGAAATGACGGGCCCGACTGGGTAGCGGAATGAGGTTACCGGAACCGGCAAGTGCTACCCGGCATGACGCAGTCTCGTACAGGGAAACGCACTCCCTGATCGACATCTGTCAGAGCCTGTCTGAACGACCCGTCAAGGCTATTTTCAGGTAGTTTGACCCAAGGTGCAAATGATATATGTCAAACCCGGAACAGGTTCTGACAGGTAGTCGCGCGTTCAGCTGCTGAGCGCACCGCAATTGCTCAGACTGAGCCGGGGTGGATTGGTCGAAAAGGTGAACGGCGCGGCTTTTTCCAGCGCACTTAAACCGAGCAACATGCGGGTATTGTGGGGGAAAACAGCGGCCTCGACATTGCTGAGCACGCAATCCTTGCCGAGCACCAGGTGCCTGATGCGGTAGACCGGAAGCCGGTGCTGACTGCCATCGGCCATGACCCCGGTAAGCTCGCCGATATAGTCGGCATTGTCGGCCCGTTTCAACAGCGCCAGGGTATCTTCATTAATGGTGGTGTAGCCGGCCCCCGTATCGACCATGAACTCCACCGAACCGGTTCCGTGCATGTTCGCCTGGATATAGTAGGTCGCCAGCTGTTTCTGGTTCATGGGGATGGTTTTCAGCGATGCGGCACCGACGCCGCAGGGCGGCAACATCACCAGCAAAGCCATTACCAGTCGGAAGGTTAATCGAGGCATATCCGCAATCCAGCGACAGAAAACCGTCATTGTTCCTCTTAACGGCCGCTTGCTGGCCAACCTAAACCCCCTCTGTGGAGCGCCACCGACATACCGCCGGAATCGTCACAAAGCCCGGTGACAGAGAATTTCTTATTTATTTAATAGCCACTTACACGCACTCGGTAAAAACTGCGGCGGGCCCAATCGGGCCGGGTCTGCGACCCTAAGTACCCATGAGGCAAGGAAATTGCATTTTGCCCGTCGATGGCCGTACAGAGCACACCCCAACCTGTTGAGAACTCGCTATGCAAATCGAAAAATTTTCTCTAAAAGCGCTGACGGTGACCGTATTGCTGCTCATTGGCATACTGGCTGTGGCCACAGGCTTTGTTTCCGAACGCCAATACCGCCAGTCGGCAGTCGATGCCCAGGCACGCACTGTGACACGCATCCTCAGGGTGGCAAGTGATGCCGCGCTGACGCAGCTCAAAACCGACGCTAAACAGTTGACCGCGGCGGCCGGAAAAGCCCTGGCGCGCCAACCCCAGCTCAACAGTTACCTCGCCGAAGCGCCCGCCGGCACCCCGAACCCTACCCTGGCGCAACTTCTGGCGGCACCGCTGGCCACCGAACTACCCGGCCTGAAGCCGCTGTCGGTGGCACTCTACAACGGCGCCGGGCAACGCCTGATGGTGGCGGGTCAGCCCGAGACGCTGAACAACAGCACCCTGGAAGCGCGCGACGCCGAACAGCCCGCCGCAACGTTGTGGCTGAGCGAAGCCGGGCCCCGCTACTCCGTGCTGCACCCGATTGGCGCCGAGGCGACCCGCGGTTACCTGGCCATCAGCTTCGATCCGGTCTACGCCCTGCAGTCGGTGGCCGCGCTGACCAACCTGCCGCTGCGCATCCTGGCAGCCGACGACGTGCTCTACGAATCCGGAGACTGGTCTTCGCACCCGCCATCGGTGCACGAGATCGACTACCCGATCAACGACTCAACCGGGGTGCCCTATCTGAACCTGGCCGTACTCGACGACTTCGAGGCCCTCTACCGGGCCACCCGTGACACCCGCAACACCACCATCGCGGCCTTTGTGGGCCTGATCGGTGCGGCCCTGCTGGTTGCCATCATGATATTGAACCGCTTTCTGTTCCGGCCGCTCAACACCATGATTGACGACATGAAGCGGGTTTCCGCGGGCGAAACGAGCGCCACTATCAGCAGCCGCGCGCTGAAGGAATTCCACGCGCTCGCCAATGCCTTCAACAACATGACCCAGCAGATCCGGGATATTATCGAGCGCGAGCGTCAGTCGGCAGAAGACATCAAGGGCAAGGTCGAACTCATTCAGGACGTCGTTAGCATGGCGGCCAAGGGCGATCTGACCGGCCAGATCATGGTCTACCGCGACCACGACGTTATCTCCGAACTGGCCGCCGGCATACAGCAAATGCTCGACAGCCTCAATTCACTCGTCGCACGCATTCAGCAGTCCGGCGTACAGGTCACCTCTTCGGCAACCGAAATAGCCGCCACGGCCAAGGAGCAGGAGGCGACAGTTACCGAGCAGGCGGCCACGACAAATCAGATCAAGGCCACTGTCACGGAAATCACCGCGACTTCCAAGGAACTGGTCAGCACCATGAACGACGTCACGGAAGTGGCCTGGAAAACCTCCGAAGGTGCCAATGCGGGACGTTCCTCCCTGACCAGCATGGAACAAACCATGCACCAGATGATGGAAGCGACCGACTCGATCGGCTCCAAACTCGCGGTGCTGAGCGAAAAGGCCGGCAACATCAACACCGTTGTCACGACCATCAACCGGGTGGCGGACCAGACCAACCTGTTGTCGCTCAATGCCGCTATCGAAGCCGAGAAAGCCGGCGAATACGGTGTCGGCTTCGCCGTGGTCGCCACGGAAATACGCCGGCTCGCCGACCAGACCGCGGTGGCTACCTGGGATATCGAACAGATGGTCAAGGAAATGCAGTCGGCGGTCTCGGCCGGCGTGATGGGGATGGAGAAATTTTCCGAGGAAGTGCGCCGCGGTGTGGACGATGTCCGCCAGGTCGGTGCGCAGCTGGCGCATATCATTGAACAGGTGGATACCCTCATCCCCCGCTTCGAGGAGGTCAACGAAGGTATGACGTCGCAGTCACAGGGCGCCCAGCAGATCCGCGACGCGATTGTCCAGTTGAGCGAATCGGCGCAGCAGACGGCCGATTCCCTGCGCCAGTCCAATGGCGCCATTATGCAGCTCAATGAAGCGGCGGGGCGCCTGCAGGAGGGCGCGTCGCACTTCCGGGTCAGTTCCTGAACCAGGGGCCAGCGTAATGCTCACGGTGCTTTTCCACCTGGGTAACAGCCGGTACGCGATCCCGGTCAGCGACGTGGTCGAGGTGACACCGCGCGTGGAACTCGAGACCATCGCCCGTACGCCGGACTATGTCGCCGGCCTGTTCAACTACCGGGGCCGGCACGTGCCCGTCATTGACCTGTGCCGCGCGCTGCAACATCGACCCTGCGCGGATTCGTATACCTCACGCATCATCCTGGTAACGTTCCCCTTGTCCAGCGGGAACTCACGCGTCCTGGGCCTGCTGGCCGAGCGGGTCACTGAAACCGTCAGCATTGATGCGGACGCATTTGCCGCAACCGGCCTGAACATGTCAGAAGCGCCATACCTCGGCCAGGCCGCCCACACCGAGCAGGGACTGGTCCAGCAGGTCAACGTCGCCGAGCTGCTGCCCGAGACCGTCAAGACACAACTGTTTCCTGCAGAGGCCGGGTAAATGCCGCTGACTGCCATCGAACAGATACTCAAACAGCGCATGGGCCTGCACAGCGCCACGGTCGGCTCGGCCACCGTTCTGCAGGCCGTAGAACGACGCATGCGCGACTGCGACATGGACAGCATTGACGACTACCTCCAGGTCCTGCGCCATTCGGCCACGGAAATGGATGCGCTCATCGACGACGTCATCATTCCCGAGACCTGGTTCTACCGCGACCGCAATCCCTTCGATGCATTCAGTGCCTGGATCAAGGACAAATGGCTGTCGCACAACGCACTCACCAGGCTGCGGGTGCTCAGCGTGCCCTGTTCGAGCGGTGAAGAGCCTTACACGCTGGCGATGTGCCTTGCCGACCTGGGTGTCCCGGCAACGGCTGCGCAGATCGACGCTGTTGATATCAGCCGCGGCAATATCGACAAGGCGACCGGCGCAAATTACGGCAACAATTCCTTCCGCGGCAGCGACCTGGCGTTCCGTGAGCGGCACTTTGTTCACGAGAACCAAAGTTACCGCCTGAAGGATGAGATCCGTACGCGGGTCAGTTTCGCCCGCGCCAACCTGCTGGACGAGGCCTTTCTGCACAGGCGCGAGCCGTATGATGTGATTTTCTGCCGCAACCTGCTGATCTACTTCGACAGGCCGACACAAAATCTGGTGATCGACCGGCTTGAACGCTTACTTGGCGGCAACGGCGTCATGTTTCTCGGTCACGCGGAAACCAGCCTGCTGCTGGAGCGCGGATTCACGCCCTTGCCCTATCCTCGCTGCTTCGGTTTTGAACGTGCAAGTGCGCCGAAACAGGACGTCGCCACCGCAGCGGCCACCCTGCCGGCGCACAGGTTGACGAAACAAGGCGCCAGCGCGCCAGCGCGCCGCACGCCGGCCCGACCCTACTCGATCGGCGCCGACAGCGCAGTGACTGTACCGGAACCCGAGCCACTCACGGACGATGCAATGCTGACCGAAGCCTTCCGGCTCGCCGATCAGGGTCACCTCGACGAAGCTGCCGAACGCTGTGAAAACCTGCTGCAACGACACAGCCACCAGGCCAACGCACACTACCTGCTTGGCCTCATTCGCGAGGCGGCAGGCAACGTCCAGGCGGCCGAAACCATGCTGCGCAAGGCCATCTACCTGGACCCCAATCACTACGAGGCGCTGACCCACCTCGGCGTCATTTGCCGGCAGAAGGGCGACGACGCCGGCGCCCGCCGTTTTCAGGAACGCGCCGCCCGCGCGGCGCAGCGCCACCCGCTTAAGGAAGTGGCTGAATGACGCACCCACAGGCGATAGCGGGGAATCTGACCGACGACTGCTGGAACCGCATCGGTGTCTGGAGTCTGCAGACCGCGAGCTGCCCGAAACTGCAACAGTGCATGCACTGCCGTAATTGCGATGTTTATTCGGAGGCCGGCCGGCGCATGCTGGAACGTGCGGTGCCGGGAGACTACCGCCGTGAGTGGACGCAACGCTTTGCCGAGCCCGAACGCTCTGTCGAATCGCTCAACAACTCGGGCCTGATGTTCCGGCTGGGTGATGAATGGCTCGCCATCAATAGCCACTGTGTCAGTGAAATCACCCAGATCGACAAAGTCCACACGCTGCCCCACCGCAGCGACCCGCTGGTGAAGGGCCTGGTCAATATTCGCGGTGAGCTGAAGATCTGTGTGTCCATCGGATCGATACTGCAACTGGATAGGGCCTCCGAGCCGCATATAACCGATCATGAAATCCTGGAACGCATGATCGTTATCGAGAAGGACGAACACAGCTTCGTGTTTCCGGTGAACGAAGTCGAAGGCATTCTCCGCTACACCGACCAGCAGCTGCGCACGCTGCCGGCGACACTGGCGAATGCGAGAAGCAAGCTTACCACCGGCATCGTTCCCTGGAACGGGCGCAGTGTCGGCATACTGGACCACGAGCTGCTTTTCTATGCCCTGGCGAAAGGTTTGTCATGAGCGACGAACTCGGCGATTTCTCGATGCTGGAACTGTTTCGCCTGGAGGTCAATAACCAGGCGAACGTCCTCAGCGACGGCCTGCTGGCCCTGGAGCAGAACGCCGAGGATGGCGCACAGCTCGAGGCGCTGATGCGCGCCGCGCATTCCATCAAGGGTGCGGCGCGGATGGTGGATGTCGAGGCGGGCGTCAGGCTGGCGCACACCATGGAAGACTGCTTCGTCGCCGCCCAAAAAGGCGAATTCGTGCTGGCAGCCGCGCAGGTAGACCTGCTGCTGAAGGGGGTTGACCAGCTGATCGCGATATCGCGGCAGGAAGCCGACGACGCCGGGCTGGAACAACTGTGCGAACAGATTAAAAATATCGCCGAGGCACCTGCGGCTTGCACCATCGAGCCCAATACCGAACAGTGCACCACGGTTGAACAGGCCGGTCAGCCGGTCAGCGACAATGATCTCCCGGCAGCCAATGAAGGTGGTGCCCCGGAGACGGGCGCCGCGCAGGAAACCGCAACGGGCGCGAAACCCCCACCGGCAGCAGCAACCCAGCCCAACGGCGGCACCGACGACGCGGTACGCGTGTCGTCCGAGAGTCTTAACCGCCTGGTGGGCCTGGCCGGCGCAGTCCAGGTCGAATCGCGCTGGTTGCGCCCGTACGCCGAAGCGCTGGTGCAGATAAAACACCGCCAGGCGGAGCTGGTAGGCCTGCTGGATCGCCTCAACGACAACCTGTACGCCGTCGGCGGCGATGAATACAGCAAGACGCTGACCGCCGAGATCCAGACCAAGGCCAATCGTTGTCGCCACCTCCTGTCAGACCGCCTGGTGGAACTCGATGAGTTTGACCGCCGCGTCCACAACCTCGGAAAGCGCCTGCACAGCGAAGTCATCGCCAGCCGCATGCGGCCGTTCGCCGACGTCACTCGCGGTTTTCCGCGCATGGTGCGTGATGTCGCTCGCCAGCTGGGCAAACAGGTGGAGCTGAAAATCGAAGGCCTCACGACGCAGGTCGACCGCGATATCCTCGACCGCATCGAAGCACCTCTCAACCATCTGTTGCGCAACGCGCTCGACCACGGCATCGAAACACCGGCGGAACGCCGCCAGGCCGGCAAAACGGAAACGGCAGTGCTCAAACTCAGCGCGATGCACAATTCCGGCATGCTGTCGCTGCATGTCGAGGATGACGGACGCGGCGTCGACCTGGAAAAACTGCGCAGACGCATCATCGGCAGGGGAATGGTGAGCGAAGCCATGGCCGCCGAATTGAGTGAAAGCGAACTGCTGGAATTCCTTTTCCTCCCGGGTTTCTCCACGCGCGAAGAGGTGACCGAGATATCGGGCCGCGGTGTCGGCCTCGACGTGGTGCACAGCACCGTACAACAGATGCGCGGCGTGGTGCGTGCCGAGAGCGTACTGGGTAAAGGCACCGGTTTTCATCTGCAATTGCCCCTGACCCTGTCGATTATCCGCGCCCTGCTCGTCGAGATCGGCGGCGAACCCTACGCTATTCCGCTGGCACGCATCGACCGCACCCTCAAGCTCTCGACCAGCCAGCTGGAATCGCTGGAAGGCCGGCAATACTTCACGCTGGGCAACCAGCACATCGGCGTGGTGTTTGCCGGCCAGGTGCTCGACTGCCCCGTACACAAAGAGCGCAGCGACACGCTGCCGGTGGTGGTGCTGGGGGAACGCCTCCAACGCTCGGGCCTGGTGGTTGACCGCTTCATCGGCGAACGCAACCTGGTGGTGCACCCGCTGGATGCGCGCCTGGGGAAGGTCCAGGATATCAGCGCTGCCGGCCTGCTTGAGAACGGTGAGCCCTGCCTGATCATCGACGTCGACGACATGCTGCGCTCTATCGACATTCTGATCGCCGGCGGCCGAATCAACCGTATCGAGGACAAGGCCGGCGACGCTGACGCGCGCGGCAAGCGCATCCTGGTCGTGGACGACTCGATCACCGTGCGCGAAGTCGAGCGCAACATGCTGACCAGCCGTGGCTACAAGGTCGACGTGGCCGTCGACGGTATGGACGGCTGGAACGCGGTGCGTATGGAAAGCTACGACCTCGTTATCAGCGACGTCGACATGCCGCGCATGAACGGCTTCGAGTTTGTACAGTTAATCAAACAGGACGATCGCCTGAGCCGCACACCGGTGATGATTGTCTCTTACAAGGACCGCGAGGAAGACCGTCAGCATGGCCTGGAGGTTGGCGCGGACTACTACCTGACCAAAGGCAGTTTCCACGACGAAACGCTGATCGAAGCCGTCGTGGACCTCATTGGAACAGCGGGTTAGATGGACCCCATGTTAAAGGTCGCAGTAGTTAATGATTCTGTAATGGCGGCTGAAAGTCTTCGCCGCGTGGTGGAAAGCGTGGCGGACTACCAGCTGGTGTGGGTCGCCTATGACGGCCGGGAAGCACTGCGCAAATGCCATGACCTGTGTCCCGACATCGTTCTGATGGACATCATCATGCCGGAGATGGACGGCATCGCGGCGACGCGCGCCATCTGCGCCGAGTTTCAGTGCGCCATCCTCGTGGTTACCGCCAGCGTCGACGGTCATGCGGGCAAAGTCTTCGAAGCCATGGGCGCCGGTGCGCTGGACGCGGTCAACACGCCGGTGCTCGGCCCCAGTGGCGAAAGTGAGGGCCGCGAGGCACTGATCTCGAAAATCAACACCATCGGCACACTGCTGCGCGGCAAGCCCTTGCGCCGCAACCTGGAGGGGCCCGTGGCAACGCCGCCGCCCGCGGGCGACGACACCCCGTTGATCGCCATCGGCGCCTCGACCGGCGGCCCGTCGGCATTGCGCGAGGTTCTGCAGGCCCTGCCACCCAACCCCGGCGTGGCCATCGCCATTGTCCAGCACGTCGACGAGCAGTTCGTGGCCGGTCTCACCCGCTGGCTGGATGAACAGGTGCCGCTGAAAGTGCGCATGGCCCAGGCGGGCGAATCCCTGGCGCTCGACACGGCGCTGGTGTGCGGCCGGCAGGATCACCTGGTCCTGCGGGCCGAGGGCCGCCTGGATTACAACCCGGAACCGCGGGCTCTGGCTTACCGCCCGTCGGTTGATGTTTTCTTCCATAGTCTCGCTGAAAACCATAAAAATCGATCAGTTGGCGTACTCCTGACCGGAATGGGCAGGGATGGTGCTGCCGGCCTGAAGGCCTTGCGTGACCGCAATTGGTGCACCATTGCTCAAGATCAGGACAGCTGTGCCGTTTACGGTATGCCAAAGGCCGCCAAAGAACTTGATGCAGCTGGAGAAATTCTGCCACTGGCCAATATTGGAACACGCCTGGCGGAATGGGCGGAACAGGCCTCCTCAAGAGGCAGGGAACAACGTAAAAGACGATGAGTCAGGACGCACAAAACGCCGAGGAAACCGCGGCCATCGACCACGCCAAATGGGCCGTCGTGCTCCTGGTCGATGACCAGGCCATGGTTGCCGAGGGTATTCGGCGCATGCTTGCCGACGAACCCGACATAAAGTTCCACTACTGCCCCGATCCGAAGAAAGCCGTGCACGAGGCTATCGCCTGCAACGCCACGGTGATTCTTCAGGACCTGGTAATGCCCGACGTCGACGGTATGACACTGGTGCGCTTCTACCGCAACAACCCGGCCACCCGCGATGTGCCGATAATCGTGCTGTCGAGCAAGGATGACCCCCATATCAAGAGCGACGCCTTTGACCAGGGCGCCACCGACTACCTGGTCAAGCTGCCCGAAAAAGTGGAGCTGCTGGCGCGCATACGCGCACACGCCAAGAGCTATATCGCCCAGAAGGAACGCGACGAGGCATTCAGGAATCTCAGCCGCATGCAGGCGCAACTGGAAAAGATGAACGACGAGCTGGCTCACAGCAACCGCGAGCTGCAACGCCTGTCGTCCATGGACGGTCTGACCGGTCTTGCCAACCGTCGTCAATTCGATGAAACGCTGGAGCAGGAATGGCAGCGCGCCATGCGCACCAGCCTGCCGCTGTCACTGATTTTCCTCGATATCGACTTTTTCAAACGCTACAACGACCACTACGGTCACCAGGCCGGTGACGATTGCCTGAAGAAAGTTGCCGGCGCGCTGGAGAAAACCATTCACCGACCGGCTGACCTGGTGAGCCGTTACGGCGGTGAAGAATTCGTTATGATCCTGCCAGACACGACCAACGAAGGCGCGCTGGCGGTCGCGGAAAAAGTCCTCGCCAGTCTTACCGGCCTGAAGATACCGCATGCGAACTCGGCCGTCGCCGACCACGTAACCCTCAGTATCGGCGTCGCCACGGCCGCCCCACGGGAAGACAGTCAGCCCGAGGAACTTATCGAGACCGCCGACAAAATGCTCTACCGCGCCAAGGAACGCGGCCGCAACTGCATCGAAGTCGCCCTGCTCCCACCCACGCGCAAAAGCAGCAACGGCTGACCCCCCGCCCGCGCCCCGCATGTGTCCACCGCAGGGCCATGCGTGTATCATTAGCGCCGGTTCAACCAGGAGCGTGTTATGACTTTTGTTGTGGGTGAAAACTGTATCAAGTGCAAATATACCGACTGTGTCGAAGTTTGCCCGGTGGACTGCTTTCACGAGGGACCTAACTTCCTGGTCATCGACCCGGAGGAATGCATCGACTGCACACTGTGCGAGCCCGAATGCCCCGCGGAAGCCATCTTCCCGGAAGACGACTTGCCCGAGGGTCAGGCGCAGTTCCTGGCGCTCAACGAGGAACTGGCAAACGGCTGGCCGGTCATCACCCAGAAGAAAGACGCGCCTGCCGACGCAGACGAATGGAACGGCAAGCCGGGCAAGCTCGACCTGCTGGAGCGTTGAGCCTGCTGATCCCCTTTGGCCAGGACCCGCTGGCC
>JAJDOI010000025.1 GCA_022340245.1 Thiogranum sp. | reverse complement strand
TTTAAACGGCGGCGCTGTCACATCCGTGCGCGTCAGGGCGCCCACTTCGCGCGCCACGCCTTCGACCCCCAGGCAATCGCCCCTATTCGGGGTCAGGTCGATGTCGATGGCGACATCGTCCAGCGACAGATACTCGCGCAGATCGCGCCCCACCGGCGCATCCGCGGCCAGCTCCATCAACCCCTGGTGTTCGTCGCTCAAGCCGAGCTCGCGCGCGGAACACAACATGCCGTGCGACGGCACTCCGCGCAGCTTGGCCTTTTTCAGCTTCATATCGCCGATAAAGCCGCCGACCGTGGCCAGCGGTGCTTTCATCCCCTCGCGCACATTGGGCGCCCCGCAGACGATCTGCAAGGGCTCGCCCTCACCCGCCGACACCTGGCAGACGCGCAGCTTGTCGGCGTCCGGATGCGGCCCGACCGACAAGACCTCGGCCACGACCACGCCCTGGAACACGGTCGCGACCGGCTCCACGGAATCGACTTCGAGGCCGGCCATGGTGAGCTGCTCGGCCAGCTGTTCACTGCCAAGCTCCGGGTTTACCCATTCTCTTAACCAGGCTTCACTGAATTTCATAGACTCACCGGAACTGCTGCAAGAAGCGCAAATCGTTTTCAAAAAACAGGCGCAAATCGTTCACGCCATATTTCAGCATGGCGAGCCGCTCCACGCCCACACCGAACGCCAGGCCAGTGTACTGCTCATTGTCGACACCCACGTGCTCGAACACGTTGGGGTGCACCATGCCGCAACCGAGGATTTCCAACCACCCGCTGTGACTGCATACCCGGCAACCTCTGCCGGAGCACATCACGCATTGGATATCCACCTCCGCCGACGGTTCCGTGAACGGGAAGTAGGAAGGACGGAAACGCACGCCCAGATCGTCGCGCTCGAAAAAGTGCTTGAGAAATTCGTCGAGCAGGCCTTTGAGATCGGCGAAACTTACGTTCTCGTCCACCAGCAGCCCTTCGACCTGGTGGAACATCGGGGTGTGTGTCAGGTCGGAATCGCAGCGATAGACGCGCCCCGGCGCGATCACCCGGAAAGGCGGTTTCTGGCTTTCCATCACCCGGATCTGTACCGGCGACGTGTGGGTGCGCAGTACCCGGTGTGCGTCGATGTAAAAGGTGTCATGCATGGCGCGCGCGGGGTGATGGGCCGGAATATTCAGCGCCTCGAAGTTATGGTAGTCGTCCTCGATTTCCGGACCGCTGACAGACTCGAAACCCATGCCGGCGAACAGCTGCTCGATACGCGCGAGCGTACGCGTCACCGGGTGCAGTCCACCGCCGTGCTGGCCGCGCCCCGGCAGGGTGACGTCCACGCGCTCGCCGGCCAGCTGCGCCTGCAAGGCGGCACGCTGCAGATCGGCCTTGCGCGTCTCGATGGCATCCTGCACCTGCTGCTTGGCGACATTGATCGCTTGTCCGGCTTGCGGCCGCTGCTCGGCGGGCAGCTTACCGAGCTGCTTCAGCTGTTCGGTCAACAGGCCTTTCTTGCCCAGGTACTGGACACGGATGTCGTCCAGCGCCTTGAGATCCGCAGCCGCCGCGACCGCGTCGCGGGCCTGTTGTTCGAGTGCGGCTAACGCCTCCACGTTTATTCTCCTAAAAATAAAACGGGGAAAGGTTTCAGGCCTTTCCCCGCGACAGGTTGGTTAGTTGGTAATTGGGGTCAGAGTAAAATTAACCTATACCCGAACAGAAACAGTCACTGATTTGATTAATTTTACTCTGACCCCAATTGAACCGGTGGTGCTTAACCCGCCAGGCTGGCCTTGGCCTTTTCTGCCAGCGCGCCAAACGCAGCCGAGTCGAACACCGCCAGGTCGGCGAGCACCTTGCGGTCGATCTCGATCCCTGCCTTCATCAGTCCGTTAATGAAACGGCTGTAGGACATGCCGTTCTCGCGTGCGGCGGCGTTGATACGCGCAATCCACAGCGCGCGGAACTGGCGCTTGCGCTGGCGACGGTCGCGGTAGGCATACTGACCGGCCTTGATGACCGCCTGCTTGGCAACACGGTAGACCTTGCGGCGCGCACCGTAATAACCCTTGGCCTTGTCGAGAACCTTCTTGTGGCGGGCGTGAGCCTGCACTCCACGTTTTACTCTGGGCATCGTCTACACCTCACTCAATTAAACAAATGGCAACATACGGCGTACGGAACGCTGGTCGGCATCATTGATAACCGCCGGCGAGCCAAGCTGACGCTTGCGCTTGCTGCTCTTCTTGGTAAGGATGTGGCGACGATGCGACTGACCGCGCTTGAAGCCACCATTGGCTGTACGGCGAAACCGCTTGGCGGCGCCGCGATTGGTTTTCATTTTAGGCATGTTTACTCTCCCGCTTCGTTAGGGGGACACATCGCTGAACGTCCCCGGCATTGTGTCGTCACCTAGGCGCGGTAAGCCCGGGACGACCTGTGCAACCGGGGCCTGACCCCGGTTGCACGTCACTTCTTTTTCGGCGCCAGCACCATCACCATCTGCCGGCCTTCCATCTTCGGATACTGCTCGACAATCCCCAGTTCTTCAAGGTCCGCCTCGACCCGTTTGAGCAGGTCGCGGCCCAGTTCCTGGTGAGCCATTTCCCGACCCCGGAATCGCAGGGTAACCTTTACCTTGTCGCCCTCTGTCAGAAACTTCACCAGGTTTCTGAGCTTGACGTTGTAATCCCCGATATCGGTGCCCGGCCGGAACTTGATCTCCTTGACCTGGATCTGCTTCTGCTTTTTGCGCGCGGCCTGGCGTTTCTTCTGCTCTTCGAATTTGAACTTGCCGTAGTCCATCACCTTGCAGACCGGTGGCTCGGCCTGGGGCGAAATCTCCACCAGGTCCATGCTCGCCTCGGCGGCCATGCTCTGGGCTTGCTCGATTGAGACAATCCCGATCTGCTCACCCTCGGCGCCGACCAGGCGGACTTCCTTGGCATCAATATTCTGATTCAGCCGGTATTTCGATTTGTTTGCTGCAGCGATGTGTCAATTCTCCAAAATAGTACGGCCGCGGCTCGCGATTTCTGCGGTGAGCCCATTCGACAGGGCTTGCAAGGACATGGCGCCCAGGTCCTTGCCGCTACGCGTGCGCACGGCCACGGTATTCGATTCGGCTTCACGGTCACCCACTACCAGCAGGTAGGGGATGCGCTGAAGTGTGTGCTCGCGGATTTTAAAGCCGATCTTCTCATTTCTCAAGTCCGATTTGACCCTCACTCCCTGATTTTTCAAGGTTTCTTCGACTTTTTTGGCATATTCGGCCTGTTTGTCGGTGATATCCATCACCACCGCCTGCTCCGGAGCCAGCCAGGTGGGCAGTGCACCGGCGTAGTGCTCGATGAGAATTCCGATAAAACGCTCCAGCGAACCGAGGATGGCGCGGTGCAGCATCACCGGTACCTGCCGGCTGCCGTCTTCGGCGATATACGTCGCCCCCAGCCGGGCCGGCATGGAGAAATCCAGCTGGATGGTGCCCAGCTGCCAGACGCGCTCCAGGCAGTCTTTCAGCGAAAACTCGATCTTGGGTCCGTAAAAGGCGCCCTCCCCCGGCTGCAGTTGCCAGTCCAGCTGCTTGTGATTCAACGCATCTTCGAGCGCCTTCTCGGCGCGGTCCCACAGATGGTCCTCGCCGACGCGCTGTTCAGGACGGGTCGACAACTTGATGATGACGTCGTCGAAACCGAAATCGCGGTAGACCTCGAACAGCAGGTCGATGAACGCGGAGACCTCGTCGAGAATCTGGTCTTCGCTGCAGAAGATGTGCGCATCGTCCTGCACGAAACCGCGCACCCGCATCAGGCCGTGCAGCGTGCCAGAGGGCTCGTTGCGGTGGCAGGAGCCGAACTCGGCCAGCCGCAACGGCAGCTCGCGGTAGCTCTTGAGGCCCTGGTTGTAAATCTGGATATGCGCCGGACAGTTCATCGGTTTGATGGCGAAGGTGCGCTTTTCCGACTCCGTGGTGAACATGTCGTCCTTGAACTTATCCCAGTGACCGGACTTCTCCCACAGGGAACGGTCGATCACCGACGGTGTGTGCACTTCCTGGTAGCCGTGGTCGCGCAGCTTGTCGCGGATGTAGTCCTGGATCTGCAGGTAGATGCGCCAGCCCTTGTCGTGCCAGAACACCATGCCCGGGGCTTCTTCCTGGGTATGAAACAGGTTCATGGCCTTGCCCAGCTTGCGGTGATCACGCTTCTCGGCCTCTTCCAGCCGGTGCAGGTAGGCCTTGAGTTCATCCTTGTTGCGCCAGGCGGTGCCGTAGATGCGCTGCAGCATGGGGTTGCGCGAATCACCGCGCCAGTAGGCGCCGGCAACACTCATGAGCTTGAAGGCCTTGGGCAGCTTGCCGGTACTCGGCAAGTGCGGGCCACGGCAGACGTCGAACCATTCACCCTGCCGGTAAACGGACAACTCTTCGCCTTCCGGAATAATGTCGTCGATGATCTCGACCTTGTAAGACTCGCCCATGTCGCCGAAGGTTTTCATCGCGTCGTCGCGCGACCACACCTCGCGCTGTATCGGCAGATCGCGCCCGACAATTTCCTTCATGCGCGCTTCGATCTTCGTCAGATCCTCGGGCGTGAATGGCTCCTCGCGCGCAAAATCATAGTAGAAGCCGTTTTCGATCGCCGGTCCGATGGTCACCTGGGTGCCGGGATAAAGCTCCTGTACCGCCTGCGCCATCACATGCGCGGCATCGTGGCGGATAAGCTCCAGTGCCGTATCATCCTTCGCGGTGACGATAGCGAGGTCGACATCGCCGCTTATCAGGTAACCGGCGTCCACCAGGCTGCCATCGACCCGGCCGGCCAGTGCAGCCTTCGCGAGCCCGGGGCCGATATCGGCGGCAACGTCCTGGATGGTGACGGGTCTGTCGTATGAGCGCTGACTGCCGTCAGGCAGGGTGACTACGGGCATGGGTTTTCCTCAGTGGTGACCACTACCAAAGGCCACTTGATTGATCAAAACAAACATCCCCGTATGACACGGGGATATTCTTCGAACTTGTTTGGTAGGCGCGATTGGACTCGAACCAACGACCCCCACCATGTCAAGGTGGTGCTCTAACCAACTGAGCTACGCGCCTGTCGTTAGGAACGACGCATTATAGAGTGCCCGGAAAACAAGTCAATGCCCGCTAGATTGTTAATTCTCCGGGCAATTCCCCGATACCAGCGGCCTCGGCTCAGCATCGGCCGAAGGCGGGCCGCAACACCGTTCTGGGTGCGTAACCGCTGACCCCGAGGCGCCCGGAACCACGCCGGGCGCCAGCTGATCGACAATCCGGTCACGGCATCGCGTCGCCAACGCAACTGCGTCGAGCCCAGGGGTGGCGGTTTATCGCTGGGCGCCGACAGGGTATATAATAGGAAAATCAACACTTCATCGCAGCGAGGCAACAGCAATGAGCAATGACACAGAAAACATCAGCCGAGGCTTCGAAAAGGCTTTCGAGGAAGCCGGTGACGTGAGCGTTGATACTGACGTGGACAGCCAGCGGCGTTCCCGCCGTCAGCGCGAGCTGGACAACTGGGACATCGAAACGGGTCGGCGTATCGCCGCCGGCGAGGGTCTTGAACTGGACGATGCCCGTCTGCAGGTGGTCAACAGCCTGCGGGACTATTACCTCGAACACGGCCTCGCGGAAAAGGGCCGCGAACTCGGCGACATGCTCGACGAGCGGTTTTCGGCCGAGGGCGGCCGCAAGTACCTGCGTGAGCTGTTCCCGAAAGGTCCGGTTGCCCAAGGCATGAAGATCGCCGGGTTGCCCGTTCCCGGCCACACCGAGGACGACGGCTTCGGTACAGCGCGCTAGCGCGGCCCGGGAAATTCATGTTCGGCCCGTCCATCGAACCGCTGGTTGCGCTCATCGCCGGCATCCTCATCCTGGCGGTGCCCAGGCTGCTCAGCTACATTGTCGCCATCTACCTGATCATTGTCGGCATACTCGGCCTGATGCAGCAGTACTAACCCAGTGCCGGCGGATGCGTTCCAGCCATGTTGCGGTATGATCTCTCCGCGCCTGCCGGCACCGGCTCGGTCGAAGCCGAACGATGCCGCCAGGAGCGTCCGCAGCGACGCCGTTTGCCGTGTCAGCCGCCTTTCGGCCCCAACAACAGCCAGAGAATAAAGCCGAATACCGGCAAAACAATGATCAGCACGACCCACAATACTTTCGCGCCCGTATCGGCGCCGCTCTGAACGGTTTTCACCAGCGCCCACACGTCCAGGACGAGAATGATCAGTCCTAACAAACCTCCTACTTCGATGCCCATAGTCTGCCCTCCTGGTGTCAGTCTGAATGGCGTTGGCCTCTGCGGGTCTGATACCGGGCCCGGTAACCGTTGCCATCAGGAGTTGCCCGGATTGTTAAGTTCCGGACAGGTTCAGGATAACATGGCATATGATTGTTCCGGTCGGCAAGCGCTGACCACGTCGCGCTCACCGTCACAACGCCGTACCGCCACTGCCGCAAACTCCCCCGGGCTGCGCCCGCCAGGCGAATCGCGCCGGGATGGTACGCGGCCGCTATTGCGCTCAGGCGATTTCCAGAGTCGATTCGCGTATATGGCGTATCTGGTCGCGCAAGCGCGCAGCGTCTTCGAACTCCAGATTCTGGGCGTGCTGGTACATCTGCTTTTCCAGCTGCCTGAGCTTTCTGGCCAGCTTTTCCGGTGGCATCCCGGCGTATTCGGCCACCTCCTCGGCGACCCTGGCATAGCGCTGCACGCCTGTCACCGGACCTGAGCGGGCACCTTCCATGACATCCGCTACCGCTTTGCGGATCGACGTCGGGGTGATCCCGTGCTCCTTGTTGTAGGCGGCCTGCCTGGCGCGGCGCCGTTCGGTTTCGCCAATCGCCCGCTCCATGGAACCGGTGATCCTGTCGGCATACAGAATCGCCTTGCCATTGACGTTGCGGGCCGCGCGACCGATGGTCTGGATCAGCGACCGTTCCGAGCGCAAAAAACCCTCCTTGTCGGCATCCAGAATAGCGACCAGCGAGACTTCGGGCATATCCAGTCCCTCGCGCAGCAGGTTGATGCCCACCAGTACGTCGAACTCGCCAAGGCGAAGATCGCGGATGATTTCCACGCGCTCCACGGTATCGATGTCCGAGTGCAGATAGCGCACCCGCACGTCGTGCTCGGCCAGGTACTCGGTGAGGTCTTCCGCCATGCGCTTGGTGAGGGTGGTAACCAGAACGCGCTCGCCGACCCCGGCGCGTTTGCGAATTTCGGACAATACATCGTCGACCTGTGCGCCCGCGGGCCGCACCTCGAGCTCGGGGTCGACCAGCCCGGTGGGCCGCACCACCTGTTCCACCACCTGGCCCGCGTGCTCTGCCTCGTAGGGACCGGGCGTCGCCGAGACAAAGATCGACTGCAGCACCAGCCGCTCGTATTCCTCGAAGCGCAGCGGCCGGTTATCCAGCGCCGACGGCAGGCGGAAACCGTACTCGACAAGGGTTTCCTTGCGCGAGCGGTCGCCGCGGTACATGCCGCCGAGCTGCGGGATGGTGACGTGTGACTCGTCGACCACCACCAGGGCGTCCTCGGGCAGGTAGTCA
>JAJDOI010000021.1 GCA_022340245.1 Thiogranum sp. | reverse complement strand
AGAACTAAACGGAGTAGTGACCAACTGGACAACAAACAATAGTGCGCAAGCCCAGAATACATCTTTCCATATTCTCATACTCATCCCCTACGGCGTATAACGTTTGAATTCACAGGTATTTCAGGTGACGCCTGTTTTTGCGTCAGCAAAAATGAGCGGCGGGTCAAATGTCAGCTGCAATGATTTGTTAGGCCAACCTGGATGTCTATTTCAACCAACTTTCTACCTTTTTTCTATCAGGAATAGACCCTGAGTGCATTAAAATATCATCGACAACAACAGCCGGAGTACTCATTACTCCATAGCTCATTATTACTTCTGGACTGGTTTCTTTAACTACATTGACGGGAATGTTGCGTTCGGCGGCAACCGATTTAATAAATTCTGCGGTCTTAATGCACTTGGAACAACCACTGCCTAACACCTTAATTTCTTTCATTTGCATCTCCTAGTTGAAATGAATGGCATTTAGAGTCCATCCTACTACGGTAAAGGATGCAAGCAGGAGCGCAAAAATAATCACGAGCAACCTCCAGGTCATAACCTGCTTCAGCAGTATGAATTCAGGAAAACTTGCGGCTACGGTACTCATGCAAAATGCCAATGTGGTTCCAATCGGCAGGCCTTTTGCGATCAAGCTTTCCATTACGGGGATAACACCCGTAGCATTTGAATAGAGCGGAATGCCGAGGAGAACAGCCAGGGGAACAGACCACCATCGCCCGCTTCCAAGGTTCGCTTCTATCCAGGAAACTGGTACAAAGCCATGTAGTGCAGCGCCAAGGCCCACACCGATAAAGACCCATTTCCAAACACGACTCAAAATATCCAGTAATTCTTGTTTGGCGAATTGATGTCGTTCCCTAAATGAGAGCGTTGGTCTACGGGTGTCTTTGCTCACCGTCGGCTTTGCCGATTGGTAGGCCTTAAGTGCAAAGGATTGTAAAAGTCTTTCGGCATGAATAAGGTCGAGAAATAGTCCACCCATGATTCCGACGCCCATTCCAACCAATACATAAATAAGGGTTATCTCCCATCCCACCAGGCTCAACAAAAGCAATACGGCTACTTCATTAATCAGTGGCGACGTCAAAAGAAATGACATCGTTATACCAACGGGAATACCCCCCGATGTAAAGCCAAGAAAAACCGGGATACTTGAACAAGAGCAAAACGGTGTTATTGCCCCAAATATCGACCCCATAAAATAGCCGATAAATCTGTTTTTTCCGGCCAGGTAATCTCGAACTTTTTCGATGTTTAGAGATGCGCGGATAAGTGCAATAAAATAGATCATTACAACCAGGAGAAAAAATATCTTGGCCGTGTCCTCAATAAAGAAGTGAACTGCGCCACCTAGCTTTGAGTGCGGTGCCAAGCCAAAAAGCGAAAAAGTAATCCGATCAGCTAATTCTGTAAAAATAGTCAGCACGTAATTTCTCTTATTCGTTTAACTACTGTTAGGCGGGACGCGCCGTATAACACGACGTCGTTAGTTTCTGCGCCTTAACCGCCGTGATGCTGAGATACTTAAAGCATCCACCGTCTATCATAAATCCCCCTTGCGAGCATTGTTGTTCTAGCTGTCTGTGATTCTTGCGCTTTTCGGCAGGGCTGACAATGGTCGGGGTTGAGCGGCGGGTGCGGTGATATCAGGCAAATTAACGTGATAAATAGCGGTGGCCGTATAGCGCCACCGTTTTTTGTGCCGGCGCGGCGGCGTTAACGGTTTGTTTGAAAGGAAGAACTGGAGTCCTGAGGCGTTTTTCGGCTGCTTGAACGCGCAGGGTTCCCGGGTGGCAGAGTGCGGGGGCTTATAAAGCCGCGATCTTGGCGAGCTGTTCTTCGAGCTGCCGGATCGCCGAACGCACGTCTTCGGCCTTGGCTTTTTCTTTGTCGACGACGGCCGCGGGCGCCTTGTCGACGAAGCTGGCGTTGTTCAGTTTGTTCTCGGTGCGTTCGAGCTCGGTGCGTTTCTTGTTCAGCTCTTTGCCGAGGCGAGCCTGTTCGGCTTCCTTGTCGATGAGGCCGGCCATGGGGATGAGCAGTTTCATTTCACCGATCAGCGCCGTGGCCGATTCCGGGCCTTCCTGGTCGCCCAGCCATTCGATGGATTCGACACGGCCCAGCGCGGTGATGTAGTGGCGGTTGTTGTCCAGCCGCTGGCGGTCCTGTTCGCTGCCGTTCTGCAGCAGCACGGGCAGGGCCTTGCGCGGGTCGATGTTCATGCCGCTGCGGATTTTACGTACGCCCAGCACGAACTGTTTCACCCAGTCGATTTCCGCGCCGGCGGCTGCATCCGCTTCGGCTTCGGCGGCGGGGTAGGGCTGGTGCATGATTGTGTCGCCGGTTTTGCCCGCCAGCGGCGCGACGCGTTGCCAGATCTCTTCTGTGATAAAAGGCACAATGGGGTGCGCGAGGCGCAGGATGGTTTCCAGCACGCGCACCAGTGTCTGGCGCGTGCCGCGGCGCGCGGCGTCGGAGGCGGTCGGATCGTTCAGCACCGACTTGGACAGTTCCAGGTACCAGTCGCAGTATTCGTCCCAGATGAAGGAATAGATGGTCTGTGCGGCGATGTCGAGGCGGTAGCCGGCGAAGGCGTCGATGACCTGTTGTTCGGCCTGCGCGAGCCGCGACACGATCCAGCGGTCGGCGCCGGAGAGTTCGACTTCGCCACCGCTGTGCCCGCAATCCTCGCCCTCGGTGTTCATCAGCACGTAGCGCGCGGCGTTCCACAGCTTGTTGCAGAAGTTACGGTAGCCCTCTGTGCGGTTGAGGTCGAAGTTGATGTCGCGACCGGTAGAGGCCATGGCGGCGAAGGTGAAGCGCAGCGCGTCGGTGCCGAACGAGGGGATGCCGTCTGGGAAGTCCTTGCGCGTCTGTTGGGCGATTTTGATCGCCAGGTTCGGTTGCATCAGGTTGCCGGTGCGTTTTTCCACCAGCGTTTCCAGGTCGATACCGTCGATCAGGTCGATGGGGTCGAGCACGTTGCCCTTGGATTTGGACATTTTGTTGCCGTGCGCGTCGCGCACCAGGCCGTGGATGTAGACCTCCTTGAAGGGAACGTCGTCCATGAACTTCACGCCCATCATGATCATCCGTGCCACCCAGAAGAAGATGATGTCAAAGCCCGTGACCAGCACGCTGGTGGGGTAGAAGGTCTTCAGGCGTTCGGTTTGCTGGGGCCAGCCGAGGGTGGAGAAGGGCCACAGCGCCGAGCTGAACCAGGTGTCGAGCACGTCCTCGTCCTGGCGCAGGAGCACGTCTTTACCCAGCCTGTGCTGTTTGCGCACCTCGCTCTCCGAGCGGCCGACGTAGACATTGCCCTGCGTGTCGTACCAGGCGGGGATGCGGTGCCCCCACCAGATCTGCCGCGAAATGCACCAATCCTGGATGTTGCGCATCCAGTCGTAGTAGGTGTTCTTCCAGTTGTCGGGCACGAAGCGGATGTCACCGTTTTCCACCGCCGCGATGGCGGGTTCGGCGAGCGGCTGGATTTTCACGTACCACTGGTCGGTGAGGAAAGGTTCGACCACCGAGCCGGAGCGGTCGCCGCGCGGCACCATCAGTTTGTGGTCGTCGATTGTTTCCAGCAGGCTGTGCGACTCCAGGTCGGCGACGATCTGCTTGCGCGCTGCGAAGCGGTCCAGGCCGATGTAGTCGGACGGAATCAGGTCGAACTCGTCGTCCTCGTTGTCGCGGATGGCGGCATCGGGGGTGAACACGTTGATCAGGCCGCCGTGCGGCTGTTCGGAAATGGCTTTTTCGTCGCGGTGGCGCAGCCACACGGCATAGTCGTTGAAGTCGTGCGCGGGGGTGATTTTCACACAGCCGGTACCGAACTCCGGGTCAACGTAGTCGTCGGCGATAATGGGAATGCGTCGCCCGGTCAGCGGCAGCTCGACAAACTCGCCCAGCAGGTGCTTGTAGCGTTCGTCACCCGGGTGCACCGCCACGGCGCAGTCGCCCAGCAGGGTTTCCGGACGGGTGGTGGCCACCACCAGGTCGCGGGTGCCGTTGATCAGCGGGTAGCGCATGTGCCAGAGGCTGCCGTTCTCCTCTTCTGAGAGCACTTCCAGGTCGGAGATGGCGGTGTGCAGCACCGGGTCCCAGTTCACCAGCCGTTTGCCGCGATAGATCAGGCCTTCTTCATACAGGCGCACGAACACTTCTTTCACGGCGTCGGACAGGCCGTCGTCCATGGTGAAGCGCTCGTGGGCCCAGTCCAGCGAGGCACCCATGCGCCGCAGCTGGCGGGTGATGTGGCCGCCGGAGGTGTTTTTCCATTGCCAGACGCGCTTGGTGAAGCCCTCGCGACCCAGGCTGTGGCGGGTCTTGCCCTCGGCCTCCAGCTGGCGCTCGACCACCATCTGGGTGGCGATACCGGCATGATCGGTGCCGGGTTGCCACAGGGTGTTGTGACCGCGCATGCGGTGGAAGCGGGTCAGCGCGTCCATCAGCGTGTCCTGGAAGGCGTGACCCATGTGCAGGCTGCCGGTGACGTTGGGCGGCGGGATCATGATGCAGTAGGCCGGTTTGTCGCCGTCGCCCGAGGGTGCGAAATAGCCGCGGTCTTCCCAGGTCTGGTACCAGCGCTGCTCGATGCTATGCGGGTTGTAGGTTTTATCCATGCCAATCAGGGGTATGGTTCTTGTTCGGAAAATCAGCGGCGATTATACCGCAGAACGCGCGGCGCGCCCGTCCGGCGCGGTTTTACTCGGGTTTGTCCGGGTTGCGCGCGAGTTCGGCCATGTGGGCGAGCAGGCCGGGCAGCGCCAGCTGCAGCTGGGTGCGGATGTCCTCGGCGAGTTTCGGCGCGCTTTCCTCGGCGGCCTGCCTGATCAGCAGGTTGAGCTGTTCCTTGAGCAGCTCTTCCATTTTCCACGACACCAGCTTCTGCAGGTCTTCCGACATGTCGTCCAGCAGGCCCTGCACGTCGGTGTTGCGCAGCAACCGGGCGACCACCTCGTGGTCGGTCAGATCAGGTGCGGGCGCAGCGGCGGGCGCGGTTTCGCCGGCAAGCTGATCCAGGCTCAGCGGGTTTTCCAGTACCGGGATGCCTTCCTGGTCCTTTTTGACGCTGTCGGAGCTCATCAGCTTTTGATCTCGTGCGTGCGCAGCGGATAGCCGCGCTCCTTGTAAAAACTGTACCGCCGCCGGCTTTGCCGACGCACGCTTTCCTCGCCGTTGACCAGTTCGGCGACGCGCTCAAAGCGCGAAAAGAACAGCGGCACTTCGGCTGCGAGGTTGATCAACACCGCGTGACTCGCGTCCGGTTCGCCATCGTGGCCCAGTTGTACCGGCGGGGTGTTGTCGCTGTCGGCCTGGAGCACGCCGTGCGGAATGAAGCTGTTCTGCTGGAAGGTCCACAGCAGGTCATCGAGTTCGCGGGTCTGCTCGGCCGATTCCGTGTGGATATACACGCGATGACCCAGCCGGTAGGCCTTGTCGGTGAGCCGGCAGGCGAACTGCGCGCGCTGCCGCGCGTCGTTGCTGTCCAGTATGTAGAAATCGACTTCGGTCATGGTCCAACCCGGGCTAGTCGGCCGTGCGGTCCAGTAAATACTGCATCAGCAGCGACACCGGCCGCCCCGTGGCACCCTTGTTCTTGCCCGTATCCCAGGCCACGCCGGCAATGTCCAGGTGCGCCCAGCGGTAGTCCCCGGTGAAGCGTCCCAGGAAACAGGCGGCGGTGATGGTGCCCGCGCTGCGCCCGCCGATGTTGGCCATGTCGGCAAAGTTGCTGGACAGTGCCTCGTCGTACTCGTCCCACAGCGGCAGCTGCCAGGCGCGGTCGCAGGCGGTCTGGCCCGCGGCCAGCAGCGCATCGGCCAGCGGCTGGTCGTTACCCAGCAGGCCGAGGGCGTGGTGGCCCAGGGCGACCACGCAGGCGCCGGTCAGGGTGGCGATATCGATCACCACGTCGGGATCGAATTTCTTGGCGTAGGTCAGGGCATCACACAGGATCAGCCGGCCCTCGGCGTCGGTGTTGAGCACCTCGATGGTCTGGCCGCTCATGCTGGTGACCACGTCGCCGGGTTTGGTGGCGCTGCCGTCGGGCAGGTTTTCTGTGGCGGGCACAATGCCGACCAGGTTGATGGGCAGCTTGAGTTCGGCCACCGCCGAGACGCTGCCGAACACGCTGGCCGCGCCGCACATGTCGAACTTCATTTCATCCATGGCCGCGCCCGGCTTGAGCGAAATGCCGCCGGAATCGAAAGTGACGCCCTTGCCCACCAGTACCACCGGTTTGTCGCCTTTCTTGCCACCGTTGTACTGCATGACAATCAGCTTGGCCGGCTCGCGGCTGCCGCGCGCCACCGACAGCAGCGAGCCCATGCCGAGCTTTTCCATATCCTTTTCTTCAAGAATCTCGACCTTGAGTGCGCTGAACGTCTTCTTGAGGTCTTGGGCCTGCTGGGCGAGGTCCGAGGGTGTGCAGCGGTTGCCGGGGCGGTTGCCCAGGGTACGCGCGAGGTCGATGCCATTGGCAATGGCAACCCCGCTGCGTACGCCGTCCTGCGCCTCGTCCACGTGCTCGTGCGAACTGACGCCGACGCTGAGGCGACGCAGCGGGTGTTTGGCTGGCTTGGCATCGCTTTTCAGCTCGTCGAAAGCGTACACGGCGGCGCGGCTCGCGGTGACGGTCTGGCGGGCTTTCCACGCCAGGTCGCGGTCCGCAACCTCCAGTTCGGCCAGGTACGACAGCGCGTCGCCGGCGCCGCTGTTTTCCACTGCCGCGGTGGCCGCACGGGCGATTTTGATGAAGGCTTTCGGCGCCAGCTGCTTGTCTTTGCCGCAGCCGACCACGAGGATGCGCTTGGCCTGGATGCCGCCCCTGGGGCTGTGAATGAGGGTGGTGTTGCCGCAGTCGGTGCCAATGTCGCCGCTTTTCAGCAGCTCGCCCAGCTGCCCCTGGCTGGCCTTGTCCAGGCGTTCGGCAGCGGCCGACAGGCGACGCGGCGCGGACACGCCGACCACCACGCAGGCGCTGCGCAGCTTCTCCGGGTCGCCGCATTTGACATTGAAATCCATGGTGTACTCCCCGCTTGCTGGTATGCTTGGCCGACGTTAATCCGGCTAGTGTACTGGATGCACTGGCGCCGCCCAAAACTTTTTGCCACGGACCCATGTCGTCGGTTATACGCCGCTATCTCAGTTGGGAATTGCTGCAGTACTGGTTGGTGTTCACCCTGGTGTTGTGGCTGGTGCTGGTGACAGCGCGCTTTTCCCTGTACCTCGGACAGGCCGCCGGCGGCGAGTTACCGGCGGGCACGGTGTTGTACCTGCTGGGTTTGAAATCCGTCGGGTTCTTCGTGTTTCTCCTGCCGGTCACGCTGTTTCTGGCGCTGTTGTGGCTGCTGGGCCGCCTCAACCGCGACTACGAAACCCTCGCCATGGGCGCCAGCGGCATCGGACTGTTGCACTTGTATCGCGCGTTCGCCGCACCGGTGCTGCTGGTCGCGCTGCTGGTCGCCGTACTCAGCCTGTTGCTGGTGCCGCGCACTGCGCAACTCGGCTATCAGCTGCGCGCCGATTCGCAGCGGCAGCTGGATGCGCAGGCGCTGACGGCGGGACGCTTTCACTTGTTGCGTGGTGGCCGCTGGCTGCTTTATGCGCAGCGCGCCGGCGCCGCCGCGGGGCAGCTGGAGGATGTTTTCGTTCACGTGCAACGCCCCGGGCGTGCGCAGGTGCTGGTGGCCAGGCACGCGCTGGTGCGCAAAGCGGAAAACACCCGCGAGCGCTTCCTGGTGTTGCAGGACGGCTACCGCTATGACGGTGAACCCGGGCTGGCCGACTACCGCGTGTTGCACTACAACGAGTATGCACTGCGCCTGAGCGTGCGCCCTGCCGACGGCGAGCAGAAGTGGGACGCGGTGGCCACCGCGGCGCTGTGGACCGACCCGCGTCCCGCGTCCCGCGCCGAACTGCAAATGCGTCTGGCGCGCCCGCTCGGCGTGCTGGTGCTGGCGCTGATCGCGGTGCCGCTGGGGCGCTTCCGGCCGGCCACCAGTCCCTTCTACCCCTTGTGGCTGGGGGTGCTGGTATTCACTGTGTATTTCAACCTGCTGGCCACCGCCCAGCTGTGGCTGACGCAACAGCGCTCGCCCGCGTGGCTGGGCCTGTGGTGGGTACACCTGCTGTTTCTTGCGGCGCTGGTGGCGTGGCTAAAACCGTGGCGGCGGTTGCCGCGGCCGGTGCGCGCATGAAGCGGCTGGACAGTTATGTCGGCAAGACGGTGTTGAGCGCGACCCTGCTGGCGTGGCTGGTCGTCAGCGTACTGGATGCGCTGTTCGCGCTGCTTGGCGAGCTGGGCGACATCGGTCGCGGCGACTACGGCCTTGCCGACGCGTTGATGTACGTGCTGCTGGGCCTGCCGACGCGTGCCTGGCAGGCTTTCCCGATGGCGGCGCTGATCGGTGTGGTGCTGGGCCTGGGCAATCTCGCCGCTCAGTTCGAGCTGGATGCATTGCGCCTCGCGGGTTGTTCGCCGCGGCGACTGACGCTGGCGGTGATGCAGGCGGGCCTGGTGCTGTTGCTGGCGGCACTGATCCTGGGTGAGGGCTGGGCGCCGCGCAGTGAGCAGCTGGCACAGCAGCTGCGCCGCGAGGCGATCTACGCGGGCGTCGGCGCGCAACCCGGCGCCGGTTTCTGGGTGCGCGACGGGCAGCGCTTCATCCAGGTGCAGCGCAGCGACGGCGACGGCAGTCTGCACGGGGTGGTGATCTATCAACTGGCATCGGGCCCGCGCCTGCAGCAGGTTACCGCCGCAGCGAGCGCCCGGCCCCGGCAGGGCCAGTGGCTGCTCGAGGACCTGAACGTCAGCCGTTTTCTCGACCAGCAGGTTGCGGTCGAGCATCACGCCGATGCGAGCTTTCCCGAGTTGATTGACGTGCACCTCGCGCAACTGCTGACGCGCGATGCCGATTCACTGTCGCTGCTGCGGTTGGGCGAATATATCGATTATTTGCGCCGCAATGGCAGCGAGGTGGCCAGCTTGCGCATGAACTACTGGCAGCGCCTCGCCGCGCCGCTGTCGGCGCTGGTGATGCTGTTGCTTGCGGTCAGCCTGGTGCTGGGCCCGTTGGGCCGGCGGCCGCTGGGGCAGCGGCTGCTGCTGGCGGTGCTCGCGGGTCTCGTGTTCAAGCTGCTCACGGACGTGATCGCTCACGCCGCGCTGGTATATGGCCTGCCGCCGGCGCTGGGTGCCTTGTTGCCATCGCTGGTGGTGGTCGCGGGTATCGCTGTCGGCGCCCTGCAGTCCCGGACTGCCTTAGCGGCGCCAGGAGTCCCGTAGGTTGGGTTGAGCGCAGCGAAACCCAACGCCGCCTCACCAACCGCGAAGCGAGCCGCCGTAATTGGCCATGATGTCGGGCTTCGCTGTGCTCAGCCCAACCTACGCTGTACGCTGAGCTCAACCTGCGTATTGTCAGGTTTTGTGTCGGTGCGGGTTCTGTTTCAGCTGCACCACGGTGGTTTCCGAATAACGGTCGTGCCAGCTCAGGTGTTTGCGGTCCACCAGGATCCACAGATAACCCAGTCCGAACAGCAGGCCCGACGGAACAGCGAGCAGGAAGCGTAACAGCAGCTGCCACCAGCTGACCGGCCCGGGACGCAGGTTGCGCAGTTGCAGTTTCCAGGCGCGCATACCGAGCGTCTGCCCGCCGTGCATCCAGAACCAGGCATAGAAGAAAAACGCGATGAACAGCAGGTAGGTGGTCAGCAGCGGGTTGTGGGGTGCGAAGGCTTCGCCGTGGTTCAACGGCAGTAAAATGGCCACGCCGATAAACCACAACGCCATCAACAGCAGCGTGTCATACAACAGCGCGCCGAGGCGTTTGAATAAACCGGCCGGTCTGGGGGTGCTGCTGGGCTCTGACATGGGGGTCACGCACTGAGTGATCCCCGGCACTTTACCGCCGCCGTCCCTGCCTGCGCAACGGTGACAACCCGGCTCTGCTGTGCTATGAACTGCTATGTAACAGACAAAAAGAAAGACGGGAGCTGTTGGATGAGAATTTATACCGACCTGGCGCTGATGGACGGCGTGGTCGCCGCGGGCGAGTATTCCTGGCGCGGAGATCGTTACAGCTACAAGGGCCGGCTCAGCGACGAGATGGCGCGCATGGCATCGATCATGTGTCGTGCCACGACGCTCAGCACCCACATGCAGTCCGATATTCTCTGTACCAATATCAACAGCAAGGATTGTCCGTTTAATGAATCACACGGCTGGATTGTGCGCGGCCCGCAGTTCTCTGTGTGCGTGATGGCCAACGTATTCTGTTTTGTCGAAAACCAGCCGGATGCGCTCAACCGGGTGTTCGCGTTCATGCGCGAGCGGCTGATGGATGCCGAAGAGCTGGTGTAGTACAGAAAACGATACAGTTGTAAAAGCAGAGGGATGTATGAGCAGTCTTGATAAGCTGATGAATCTCGAGGGCGCCGACGCCGCTTTCGAATTTTCCCCCACCGGTGAGCTCACCGATCACCGGCTGGCCGAAGGCTCGAAGCTTAAGTCCGAGTCGCTGGATCTCCTGGCGCATACCTTTGTGGCCAATATCGCTATCGCCACCATGCAGGCGCGCGGCTGGGAAAGCAGTACGGGTCAGGGCGGGTTTTATCCCGTGCAGGGATTCACCCTGGTTGGCCTGGAATTCTCGACGGTCGGCAACGGCGAGTGCGGCGTGGTGCTGCGCAACGACAGCGCCGATTTCGAGGCCGCGTATGCGGCACTCGGCAGTTGAGGATCACTGATGATTAAACGACTGCTGGCGCTGGACGGTGTCATGGCGGTGTGCAGTTTCCGCGACGATGGCGAGCTGGTGGAAGGTTATGGTGTGCTGGAGGAAAGCACCATGCGTCGCATGGCCAAGTTTTCCCACGACTACAAGCGCATGGTGCAGGGTAATACCGATCAGTTTTCGATGTTCACCGGGTTGTCGGGTTGGGCGCCGCCGGGTGGCTGGATAGTGCGCGGCGCCAGGACCAGTGTGTGCAGTGTCGGCAACCTGGTGTGCTTTATCGATAACGCCGAGGCATCGCTGAATGAAGTGATGAGCGATATGACCGAGGTTTCTCGCTACTGAGCCGCCAGCGTAGGTTGGGCTGAGCACCGCGAAGCCTAACGGTAATTCCGTTCCGTAAGAGCATTTATGTTGGGCTTCGCGGCGCTCAGCCCAACCTACGGTGCTCAGCTTAACGTGCGTGGCGCGCGGTCAGTGACCCGATGCCTGCGAGGTTACCAGCGCGCCATTCTCCTGTTCCACCACACGCCGGTAGAAGTCGGCCATGCGCCGGCTCATGATGGTGGTGCTCCAGTCGCGCGCGTAGTCGCGGGCTTCGCGCGACAGACGTTGACGCAGCCCGGGCTGTCGCAGCAGGCGGATGACCTTGGCGCTGAAGTCGTTCACCTCGGGCTCGGCAATCAGGGCGCCGCGGCGCGCGGCGAGGATGTCGCGTGTACCGAGTATCGCCGTGGAAATCACCGGCGTGCCCAGTGCCATGGCCTCCAGCAGCACCAGCCCCTGGGTTTCGGTATTGGAGGCGAACACGAAGGCATCGCCGCCGGCGTAACAGTCCCACAATGCCTGGCCGCGGTTCAGATAGCCGATAAAAAGGCAATTGTTCTCGATGCCCAGTGCCGCCGCGCGCTGTTGCAGTCCGCGCCGCGCGGGTCCTTCGCCGGCCACGATCAACAGCAGCTCGGGAATGCTCTGACGGACGCTGGCGACCACCTCGAGAAGGAATCCGATATTCTTTTCGTACGCGACGCGGCCGATGTGCACCAGCGTCGGCCGCGCGGGATCGATGCCGTGGCGCTGGCAGAACGCCGCGCGGTCGCCGGGTGAAAAGTCTTCCAGGTCGATGCCGGTGGGGATGACCTCTGTCGGTACCCGCACACCGTAGTTCTTCAACACACTCAGCATGGCCATCGACGGCACCACCAGCGCATCCAGCTGGCGGCCCTGGTGGCGGGTCAGCCAGCGCGCGCTGTAACGCATCAGCCCGCGCGGCAGGGCCGGCACGTAGTGGTGAAAATACTCTTCGAAATAGGTGTGGCAGGTTTCGACCACCGGCAGCTTCAGCCGCCTCGCCAGGCGGATACCGGCGTAGTGGGCCGCGAACGGCGTATGGATGTGTATAAGGTCGAAGGCCTGCTGACGCAGCCGTTCGTCCAGCGCCAGCACCGCGGGAATCTTCATCAACCGGTCTTCCGGGTCCATGAACAGGTAGCGCGCGGGTACGCGGATCATGTCGCTGTCGTCATCGGGCGCGGCCTGCGGATAGGCGGGCGCGACCAGTGTGCTTTGGTGCCCGAGTTGCCGCAGCGAGCGGCGGAAGGTGGCGATGGAGGTGGAGACGCCGTTCACCCTGGGGAAGTAGACGTCGGAAATCATCAGTACGTTCACGTCGGTAATGGTTCCCGTATCGCCCGCCAGACGGGCGGAGTGTGACGGGTGATTGTTACCGCTTGATGAAATCCCGAAGCGGAAGTAAAGCCGTGCCTGGCATTGTTTGGTGATGACCGGATTCTGGTGTCGTGGAACAGCCAGGCGGACGGCTACCGTTTGTTCCCGGTAGCGCGTCAGGCAACGGCATTGAATGGCGCTCCGTAGGGGACTCGAACCCCTGTGGCCGCCGTGAGAGGGCGGAATCCTGGGCCACTAGATGAACGGAGCAGGGCGCCGGGCGCTGATTGCGAGCCGGCGGGGTGGTATTATACCCATCCGTGAACAGGGAACAAGCGAAAATAATGTGACCAATCAAGGCGATATCGGCCCCGGTAGCCTGCAGCCCGTCACCATCCCCCGGCCCGAGCACGCGATTTCGCGGGCCAGCATCAGTTCCAGTGCATTGAAAGTACTGTACCGGCTGAAAGAGGCCGGGTTTCAAAGTTTTCTGGTCGGAGGTGGGGTGCGTGACCTGTTGCTGGGCCGTGAACCCAAGGATTTCGACGTCGGCACCGACGCAACGCCCGACGAGGTCCGGGCGCTGTTTCGCAACTGCCGGTTGATCGGGCGACGTTTCCGGCTTGCGCACGTGCGTTACGGCCGCGATGTTATCGAGGTCGCGACCTTCCGCGCCCGCCACGATGACGAAGACGGCGAGGGCAGCCGTGCGCATTCCGACGACGGCCGTATCCTGCGCGACAATGTCTATGGCAGCCTCGAAGACGACGTCTGGCGCCGCGACTTTACGGTCAATGCGCTGTACTACGACATCAGTGATTTCTCGGTGGTCGACTATGTCGGCGGCCTGGACGATCTCAAGACCGGCACCCTGCGCCTGATCGGCGATCCCGAACAGCGCTACCGGGAAGACCCGGTGCGCATGCTGCGCGCGGTGCGTTTCGCCGCCAAGCTGGGTTTTCTTATTCACCCCGACAGCGAAGCCGCCATTCACGAGCTGGGCCACCTGCTGAACGACATTCCCCCGGCACGCCTGTTCGAGGAAATCATGAAGCTGTTCCTCGGCGGTTGCGCGGTGGGCACCTTTGAGCTGTTGCGCCACTACAATCTGTTCCGCTACCTGTTCCCCATGACCGACGAGGCTCTGAGCCACGAGGAGCAGGGGTTCCCCATTACCTTTGTGCTGCGCGCGCTGGAAAACACCGACCTGCGGCTGGCCGAGGACAAGCCGGTGACGCCGGCCTTTCTCTATGCCGCGCTGTTGTGGGAACCCGCGCGCCTGCGTGCCAACGAGCTGCTGGAAGAGGGCGCCTCGCCCGTGGAGGCGATGCAGATCGCCGGTAACCAGCTCAGCTCGGAACAGACCCAGGCGACATCGTTGCCCAAGCGTTTCAGTATGCCCATGCGGGAAATCTGGAACCTGCAGCCGCGCTTCGAACGCAAGCGTGGCAAGGCGCCGTACCGGCTGCTGGAGCACCCGCGCTTTCGCGCCGCCTATGATTTTCTGCTGCTGCGCGCCGAAGTGGGCGAAGCGCCCGCGGAGCTGGCTCGGTGGTGGACGGATTTCCAGACCCTGAACGAGGCCGAGCGCGACCGCATGGTCGATCCCGCGCCCAAAAAGCGGCGCCGGCGTCCGCGGCGGCGCAGGCCGGCAACCCAGACGGATGGCTGAGGTCGATGCCTGGATCGGGCTCGGCAGCAATCTCGACGATCCGGAAAACCAGGTAAAATCGGCGTTCGAGGATTTGCGCGGGCTGGAAGGCTGTACACTCGAGGCGGTGTCTTCGCTGTATCGCAGCCCCCCCATGGGACCAAAGGATCAGCCGGATTACGTAAACGCCGTGGCCCGGTTGAAGACCACGCTGTCAGCCTCAGCCCTGCTGTCGGCCTTGCTCGGCATCGAGCAGCGGCACGCGCGGGTGCGCGGCCGGCCCTGGGGGCCACGCACGCTGGACCTGGACCTGTTGCTGTACGGTAGCGCGATCATCGACAGGAAGGGTCTGACGGTGCCGCACCCCGGCATGGCCGAGCGCAACTTTGTCCTGTATCCCCTCGCGGAGCTGGAGCCTGGCCTGGTGATTCCCGGGCTGGGTGCGCTGGAAGATTTACTCGGCCGGTGTCCGGACACCGGCCTGTACAGGCTTGAGGTATAGAAGAGCAGTTATGCAGAACCCGGGATTTATTGTCGTGGAAGGACCCATCGGCGTTGGCAAGACCAGCCTCGCGCGGCGCCTGGCCGAGAGCTTCGGTTGCGAGCTGCTGCTGGAGGGCGCGGCGGAGAACCCGTTCCTGGAGCGTTTTTACCGCAATCCCCGCGCCGCGGCCATGCAGACCCAGTTGTTTTTCCTGTTGCAGCGTGCCCAGCAGATGCAGGAGCTTCGCCAGGCGGATATGTTCGAGCCGGTGCGCGTGGCCGACTTCCTGATGGACAAGGACCGGCTGTTCGCCAAGCTGACCCTGGACCGCGAGGAGTTCAAACTCTACGAGCAGGTGTATTCGCACCTGACCATCGACGTGCCCAAGCCGGATCTGGTGATTTACCTGCAGGCGCCCGTGGATGTGCTGATCAAGCGCATCGGCAAGCGCGGCATCGGTTATGAACGCGGCATGGAGCCGGCTTACCTCAAGTCGCTGTGCGATACCTACACGCGTTTTTTCCACTATTATAATGAGTCACCCCTGCTGATTGTGAATGCCGCGGAGATCAACCTGGTGGAAAGCGATTCCGACTATGCGGCGCTGCTGGAACAGATGGCGCAGGCGACCAGCGGCCGCCACTATTTCAACCCCATGCCGGCCGCCCTGCGCGTGGCCCGCGCCGGGGAGACATCGTGAACGCCGCAGTAACTCTCGGCACGCTGGAGCGTCTGAAGCAAAATGGCGAGAAGATCGCCTGCGTGACCAGTTATGACGCCAGCTTCACCGTGCTGCTGGAAGCCGCGGGTGTCGATGTTGTGCTGGTGGGCGATTCCCTGGGCAATGTGATACAGGGCCACGACTCCACCCTGCCGGTGACCATGGAGGACATGATCTATCACGCCGCCTGCGTCGCGCGCGCGGGCAAGTCGGCGTTACGCATCGTGGACATGCCGTTCATGAGTTACGCGAGTGTTTCCCAGGCACTGGAGAACGCCGCGCGCCTGATGCGCGAGGCCGGCGCACAGATGGTCAAGCTGGAGGGCGGGCGGCACGTGGTCGAGACCGTGCGCGCCCTGACCGAGCACGGCATGCCGGTGTGTGCGCACCTGGGGTTGACCCCGCAGTCGGTGCACCAGCTGGGGGGCTACCGCGTGCAGGGGCGTGACGCGGACGCCGCCGGGCGCCTGCTGGAAGATGCGCGCCTGCTCGACGATGCGGGCGCCGGCGCGCTGGTGCTCGAATGTATCCCCTCGGCGCTTGCCGCGCAGATCACCGCCGGTGTGTCGATGCCGACCATCGGCATCGGCGCGGGCCTGGACTGCGACGGACAGGTGCTGGTGCTGTATGACCTGCTGGGCATCACCCCGGGCAAGCGCCCGGTGTTCTCGCGCAATTTCCTCGAAGACGCCGCCGATATTCCGCAGGCGTTGCAGGCCTATGTCAAAGCCGTAAAAGACGGCAGCTTCCCCGGGCCGGAGCACAGTTTCGATTGATGCTCACGGTTAGGGATGTCAGCGAGTTGCGCTCGCGTGTGGAGTCCTGGCGCGGCCAAAACCAGCGTATTGTCTTTGTGCCGACCATGGGCAACCTGCACGCTGGTCACCTGGCGCTGGTCAGGCATGCACGCACGCTCGGCGACCGGGTGATTGTCAGCATTTTCGTCAACCCCACGCAGTTCGCGCCGGGTGAGGACTATGACAGCTACCCGCGCACCCCGCAGGACGACGCGCAGGCGCTGGCCGCGGAGCAGGTCGATCTGGTGTTTGCGCCGGATGTCGACAGCGTATATCCGGACGGGGTAAAGGCTGCCGGTGCCTACCCGGTTCCACCGGTGGGACACGGTCTTGAAGACGAATTCCGCCCCGGTTTTTTTGCCGGTGTGGTGAGCGTAGTTAAGCGGCTGTTCGAGCTGGTGCAGCCGGACTGGGCAGTGTTCGGGCAAAAGGACTATCAGCAGCTCGCAGTCATCCGCGCCATGATCAGTGACCTCGGTCTGCCCATCGAACTCGCCAGTGTGGCGACGGTACGCGAAGCCGACGGACTGGCCCTGAGTTCGCGCAACCAGTACCTGTCGGCAGAGGAACGTGCGCATGCCCCGCTGCTGTACCGAACGCTGTGTGAGTTGGCCGAACGCCTGCGCCAGGGTGATGTGGACTATGCGGCCCTGGAGCAGGAGGCTATGCACAAGCTGGCCTCGGTGGACTTTGTTCCCGACTATGTGAGCATTCGTCAGGCCGAAAGCCTGTTGCCGGTCACGCCCGGCGAGCGCAACTGTGTGGTGCTCGCAGCGGCCCGTCTTGGCCGCGCCAGGCTGATCGACAACGTTATCGTGTCGGACAACACCTGAGCGGGTGCGCGAGCCTTACAATGCCGGCGATTCGACGGTCAACGCCGGTGACGGCGGTCGCGGCGGGTGCTCGCGCTCGGTGAACCAGACCAGGATGTCATAGTAGCTGCGGATGTTTTCCACGTAGCGCACGGGTTCCTGGCCGCGGGCGTAACCGTGCCGGGTTTTCTTGTACCATTTTTTCTGACTGAGTCGCGGCAGGTATTTCTTTACCTCTATCCACTTGTCCGGATCGGCACCGTCGTCCTGGGTGAGAATGCGCGCGTCTTCCAGGTGGCCGAAGCCGATGTTGTAGGCCGCCAGCGCCATCCAGGTACGGTCCGGGTTCTTGATGCGTTTCGGCAGTCGCTTCTTCACCCGCCTGATATAACGCGCGCCGCCCTCGATGCTGGCCTGCGGGTCGTGGCGACTCTTGTCGATGCCGAGCTGCTTCATGGTGTCCTGGGTGAGCATCATCAGCCCGCGCACGCCGGTGGGCGAGACCGCCTTGGGGTTCCAGTGTGACTCCTGATAGCCGATGGCCGCCAGCAGGCGCCAGTCGATGCCGGTATCTTTCCCCGCCTTTTCAAACCAGGACTGGTAGCGGGGCAGGCGCTGTTCGATGTGCTGCATATAGCGCCGCGTGCCCACGTAATCAAAATCCGCTACATAGCCGTAGTATTTCTCCAGCAGGCGGTCCAGGTGGCCATTCTCGCGCTGTTTGCTCAGATACTCGTTGGCCTTGTCCACCAGGCTGTGATCGTCGCCCGGCGGGAAAGCCCACGCCAGCGGCTGCGGCTTGCTGATGTCGAAGGCCACCCGCAGCTCCGGGTAAAAACGCCGGCTGAAAGCCACCTCGTTGGAATCCGCGACTGTATAGTCGATGACCTCTTCCCACACCAGGCCGAGCAACTGCTCGTTCTCCAGCTCGCGGTTTTCGGTAAAGGACATGTCCGGGTATTCTTCCTGCAGCGCGCGCAGGCGCTCGGCGTGACTGCTGTCAGCGACCACCTCGAAACTGCCGTGCAGATCGCCGAGATTCTGCGGTGCCGGTGTGCCGATACGGTACACCAGCTGCGGCGTGATGCGCTGATAGCTGCTGCTGAAATTGAACTGCTGCCGGCGCTCGTCCGTCGCGGTGAGGCCCGCGGCGGCCATGTCGGCCGCGCCGGACTGGATGTCCTGCAGAATTTCCGACAGGTTGTCGGGCACCGTGATCTGCAGTTTGACACCGAGAAAGCGTGCGAAGCCCTCGGCGAGGTCGTATTCGACACCGGCGGGTCCGTACGGGCCTTCATAATAAGTAGTGGCGCTGTTGCGCGTCAGCACGCGCAGCACGCCCCGGTCCTGCACCTGTTCCAGCTGGGTTTTGGGAATCAGGTCGCAGCCGGTGATCAGCAGGAGAAGAAAGGCAAGCAGTAATCTCATGTGACAGCGACACAACACGCCGGGCGGCCAATAACCGGTGTAGCGGGATGTGTCGGCGAATGTTTAGCGTTCAATGCGATGCTTGGGTTACAATACCCCGGCAGTTTCCTGAGGGGCAAGCATGTGCGACTTCCTCTTGATTATCAAGCCGGAATCTGCTTTCGGAGAGGTGCCAGAGTGGCCGAATGGGCTTGACTCGAAATCAAGTGAACGCGCGAGCGTTCCGAGGGTTCGAATCCCTCCCTCTCCGCCATAATACAACAGCTTACGATGTACTAAGCTTCGGCAACCGAATCTCGCCATTTTCATTTAGTGCCTTTTGTAGCGCCTTTGATTGCTGACAATTCGTTTTAACGATCGGCCCGCGACGCCGGGTGGATTTCCAGGCGTCAATTTCCCTCTGGAGCCAGCCGACCCGTTGCGGTGAAAGCTGCAATTGCTTCGGGAAGTTTCCCGCGTTGATTTCGCGATAGATAGTCGCTCGACTCAAACCAGTCTGAAAGCTCACCTCGGCGATTTTGATCACGGTGTCGTGGACTTCTTTTTCTCCTGTCGTTCCCGAAAATGCGTACAGGTTGATTCTCTTGACCTTTTTTTTAGGCGACGTCAATCTGGATTTCCCGTCATGCTGGCTGCCGAAGGGAATCCAGAAGCATGAAAACGGCTATCAGTACGCTTTTCGCATTTCTGTCGACCCTGTTTCGGTCTCGGGTTGTGTTGCAGCTCGAGATCGTCGCACTACGGCATCAGCTCACTATCTATCAGCGAACTACACTGCGTCCCCGCATTCACCCGGCAGACCGCCGGTATCCAAAGAAATCAAGGCGCTGATCCGCAAGCTATCGGTAGCCAATCCCAGCTGGGGTTCGCCCCGGATTGTCGGGGAGCTGCGGAAAGTCGGCATTGATGTTGCCAAATCCACGGTAGATAAATACCGGGTACGGTCCAAACAACCACCGTCGCCGACGTGGAAGACTTTTC
>JAJDOI010000150.1 GCA_022340245.1 Thiogranum sp. | reverse complement strand
CTGCTGGCCGACGGGCAGCACTGGGCCCAGCTGGAACAGGTGCTCGCGGGCATCGGGCCCGACAGCCTCGCCGCGTCGCAACAGGCCCGCTACCAGCTGCTGCAGGCGCAGCTGTTACTGGCGAACCGCCAACCCGAAGCCACACTGAACATCCTCTCGGCGCTCAAGACGCCGGAGAACCTCGCCGACCACGGCCGCCACTATTACCAGCTGCGTGCGCAAGCCTACGCGCAGGCCGGCAACCCGCTGGAAGCGGCCCGCCAGCTGATCTGGCTGGACGGACTACTGGACGATCCGGCGAAGAAACTGGACAACCAGTACCGGATCTGGGAACAACTTTCCAACCTGTCCGACGAGGCGCTGGAAACGCTGAAGACCGCGCCGCCGCCGGATGCGCTCAGCGGCTGGATGGAACTCGTCCTGATTACCCGCGAGTATCGCGGTGACCGCGACCGCTGGTCGAGCGAGCTCAGCCGCTGGCGGGCGCGTTATCCCCACCACGCGGCCGAAGACGCGCTGCTGCCGGATCTGCTTTACCAGGTCGCGCAGTTTGTCTCGCAGGCCAATCAGATTGCCGTGCTCCTGCCGCTGAGCGGTCGCACCGAGGATGCCGCAATGGCGATTCGCGACGGCATTCTGGCCGCCTTCTACCACAGCGGCAGCCCCAAGCCGGAGCTGCACTTCTACGACACCGGCGGCAACGCACAGCTGATCTGGTCGGTCTACCAGCGGGCAATCAACGACGGTGCTGATTTCGTCATCGGGCCGCTGCTCAAGGAAAGTATCGAGGCGCTGTCGCAATCCGGGCTGTTGCCGATACCGGTGCTTGCACTGAACCACACGGACGAAGTTACCGAGAACAAAGATCTGCCATTGTACCAGTTCGGCCTCGCCCCGGAAGACGAGGCGCGCCAGGTCGCGCAGCGGGCCATTGACGACGGTCATCAGCGACTGGTCGCCCTGGTACCGGATTCCGCCTGGGGCAGCCGCGTGTTTGCCGCCTTCGAGCAGGCTTTCACGCAGCTGGGTGGACAGGTGCTGGACGTCGAACGTTATGCCAGCAGAAGCCCGGACTTCACGCGGCCGATACGCCACGCCCTCAACCTCGACGGCAGCGAGAATCGCTACCAGGCTTTGCAACGTCTGCTGGGCGAAAAACTGAATTTCGAACCGCGCCGGCGACAGGACGTACAGGGTGTTTTCGTACTGGCGTTTCCGCGCGAGGCGCGCCAGATCAAGCCGCAGTTGCGCTTCCACCATGCCGGGGATCTCCCGGTGTACAGCACCTCGCACGTGTTCCAGGCCAGCGTCGACCCGTCTATAGACCGCGACATGGATGGCCTGTTGTTTTGCGATATTCCCTGGGTACTCGACCAGGAGGGCCCCTGGGCGAAGCAGCGCAAGCAGGTGCAGGCGCTGTGGCCGGAGCGCGGCCTGCGCTATCAGCGGCTGTTCGCGCTGGGCTTCGACGCCTACCAGGTGGTTCCCTGGCTGGATACCCTGCAACTGCCCGGGTTTGCGCGCTTTCCCGGCGCCACCGGCATATTGTCTCTGGACAGCGACAAGCAACTGCACCGCACCCTGGAGTGGGCACGGTTCAACCGCGGATGGCCGGAAAAGATCCAGGAGACGCTCACCACGTCCACGGAGGGACAAAATGAACCGGAAAGCGATCGGAGATAGCGCGGAACAACTTGCCTGCCGGTATTTGCAAACGCAAGGCCTGAAGTTACTGCAACGCAACTTCTATTGCCGCGGCGGTGAAATCGATCTGGTCATGCAACACGGCGACAGCCTGGTGTTTGTTGAGGTACGATACCGGCAGCACACGACCTACGGTCGTGCCGCAGAGACGATTTCGCGGCGCAAACAAAGCCGGGTAATCCGTTGCGCGCAGTATTACATCAACCTGCATCAGCGCTGGAACACAGCGACCCGCTTCGATGTCGTAAGCATCGAGGGCGAACCCGGACAACTGCAGCTGGAGTGGATTTGCGACGCTTTCCGAGCCGACGCGCGCTGCACGTAATTTGAACTGGAGATGATTTTATGACCATGCGCATGCTGGCTTCGGCCGGACTTGTACTCAGTTGCCTTATCAACAGCGCCTGCGCGCCGGTCGTGGTCGGCGGCGCGGCGGCAACCACGGTTTCGCTCGCGCACGACCGGCGCACAGCCGGATCGGTGGTGGAGGACAATGCCATCAAGGCGCGGGTGGTGAGCGCTTTGAATGACGACAGCGAGCTGGAGCGGAATTCGCATATCAACGTTTCGGTCTTCAATGGCTGGGTGCTGCTCAGCGGGGAAACGCCGACAGAAGCATTCAGGAGCCGCGCCGGCGACATCGCGCGCAAACAGGAAAAAGTCCGCCGCCTTTACAATGAACTGACCATCGCCGCGCCGAGCTCGATGATGACGCGTTCGAGTGACACCTGGATCACGACCAAGGTCAAGTCTTCACTGGTGGGCCTGGATATCGAGGGCTTTGATCCAACCCGCGTCAAGGTGGTAACTGAAAACGGCACGGTATTCCTTCTCGGCCTGGTGTACCACGCCGAAGCCAACGCAGCGGTTGCCGCGGCCCAGAAGGTCAGCGGCGTGCAGCGCGTGGTGAAACTTTTTGAGTACCTGGACTGATCGGCCGCGGTCAGTTCCTCCGCCACCTTGCAACCGGCATTCTTCAGTCAGCTCAAGGGCCTGCTCGGCGACACACGACTGCTGACGGATGCTGCTGACTGCCGTACCTACGGTTACGACAACAGCATGCTGCAGGGCCAGCCACTGGCCGTGGCCCTGCCGGAGTCCCACAAGGAGGTAGTCGGTCTCATAAGGGCTTGCCGCGAACACCGGGTAGCGCTCATTGCGCGCGGCCAGGGCACCGGCACCACCGGCGCCACGGTGCCGCTCGATGCCAACACCCTGATTGTCTCGCTGCAGCGCATGAACCGCATTCGCGAAATCAGCCCGGACGACCGCCTGATGGTGGTCGAACCGGGCGTGACCAACGAGGCGGTACAGACCGCCGCCGCCGCGCACGGTTTCTTCTGGCCCCCCGACCCCACCAGTGCGGCCATCTGTACTGTGGGCGGCAATCTGGCCTATAACTCGGCGGGACCGCGGGCGGTAAAATACGGCACACCGCGCGAAAACACCCTGGCGCTGAAGGCTGTGACCGGCGCCGGCGAAACCATTCACACCGGAGTGAGGACAACCAAGGGCGTGGTCGGCTATGACCTGACGCGCCTGCTGATCGGCTCGGAGGGTACGCTGGCTGTGATTACCGAGGCCACCCTCAAACTTACTCCCCTGCAGCCGGCGAAACGCACCCTGCGGGCTTTCTACCGCGACGTTCACAGCGCGGCGCGCGCGGTCGCGGCGATAATGGCGCAGCCGGTCGTGCCCTGCGCACTGGAGTTCATGGACGGCAATGCCATTCACATGGTGCGCAACGAAGTCGGCGACAGCCTGCCGGAAGGCGCCGGTGCGCTGCTGATGATCGAGGTCGATGGCATGGAATCGCAACTGGACGAACTGGTCGAGTGCGTGGTTCGCGCCGCCGGGGTGGATGGCGCGCTGGGCGTCGAAGCTGCGCGCAGCGCCGAAGAAGTGGCGGCCCTGTGGTCGATCCGCAAGGCATTGTCACCCGCCCTGCGCCGGGTCGCGCCCAAAAAGATCAACGAGGACGTGGTTGTGCCCGTATCACGCATACCGGAACTGGTCACGGAGCTGGAACAGCTTGCCGCCCGCCACCGGATTCAGATCGTCAACTTCGGCCATGCCGGCAACGGCAACCTGCACGTCAACCTCATGTTCGACCCGTCCGACGCCGACCAGCAGGCGCGCGCGACGGCTTGCCTGGAGGATGTGTTCGCCGCCGTGCTGCGCATGCAGGGCACCATTTCTGGCGAGCACGGTATCGGACTGGTCAAGCGCGAATGGGTCGGGCGGGAACTGGACGCCACCAGCCTGCGACTGATGCGCGCCATCAAGGCCCAGTTCGACCCCGACGGCATCCTGAACCCCGGCAAGGCATTTCCCACCGATACAGCGACACCGGACTGAGAGCCCGCAAACCCCGC
>JAJDOI010000145.1 GCA_022340245.1 Thiogranum sp. | reverse complement strand
CCTTCGCCACGCGCCAGTGTTGATGCCGTCGCGCCGAGTTCGGCGGCACCGGTCGACGAGCAATAGATCAGGCTGGAGCGTTTCTGGAAGTCGTACACGCCGAGCGGCGAGGAGAAGCGCGCCGTGCGCGACGTCGGCAGTACGTGATTGGGTCCCGCGCAGTAGTCGCCCAACGCTTCGGCCGTGTAGCGCCCCATGAAGATGGCGCCGGCGTGACGGATCTGCGCGGCCATGGCCTGCGGCTCTTCCACCGACAGCTCCAGGTGTTCCGGCGCGATGTGGTTCGCCACCCTGACCGCCTCGTCCAGGTCGCGTACTTTAATCAATGCGCCACGGCCCGCGAGCGATGCGCCGATGAGTTCACGCCGCTCCATGGTCGGCAGCTGTTTTTCGATGCTCGCGGCGACGCGTTCCAGAAACGCCGCATCGGGACAGACCAGTATTGCCTGTGCGTCTTCGTCGTGCTCGGCCTGGGAAAACAGGTCCATGGCGATCCAGTCCGGGTGCGTACCCCCGTCGCACACCACCAGGATCTCGGATGGTCCGGCGATCATGTCGATGCCGACGTCACCGAACACCATGCCCTTGGCGGTCGCCACATAGATGTTGCCGGGGCCGACGATCTTGTCCACCCGCGGCACTGTCTCGGTGCCGTAGGCCAGCGCCGCGACCGCCTGGGCACCGCCGATGGCGAATACCCGGTCGACACCGGCCACCGCGGCGGCAGCCAGCACCAGGTCGTTGACCACACCGTCGGGCGTCGGCACCACCATCACCAGTTCTGACACGCCGGCGACCTTGGCGGGAATGGCGTTCATCAACACCGACGAGGGATAGGCCGCCTTGCCGCCGGGTACATACAGCCCGGCACGGTCCAGCGGCGTGACCTGCTGGCCGAGCACGGTACCGTCGGCTTCGGTGTACGACCAGGACTGCATTTTCTGGTGTTCGGCGTAGGCGCGCACGCGCGCCGCCGCCCGCTGCAGCGCCTCGTGCTGTTGCGCCGGAATTCCGGCCAGCGCCTGCTGCAGTTTCGCCTGGCCGATCTCCAGCTCGGCCACGCCGGCGGCCTGCATGCGATCGAAACGATTGGTGTACTCCAGCAACGCGGCATCGCCGCGCGCGCGGATATCAATGATGATCTCGCGCACCGTCTGCTCCACCTGCGCATCGGCGGCCGGTTCCCAGGCCAGCAACGCGTCGAGCTGTGCGTAAAACCCGCTGTCGGCACTATCCAGGCGTTTGATCGCGACGCTCACGCAGCCTGTTCCTGCTGCCGGCGTACGGCTTCGGCGAGTTGCTCGATGAAGCGCTGCACACGCGCGTGCTTGCGCTTCATCGATGCCTTGTTGACCACCAGCCGCGAGCTGATATCCGCAATCTTTTCCAGGGGCCTCAAGCCATTGGCCTTTAGCGTGTTACCGGTATCGACCACATCGACAATCAGATCCGACAGGCCAACCAGCGGCGCCAGCTCCATGGAACCGTACAACTTGATCACCTCGACCTGCAGGCCCTGCCCGGCAAAATACGCCCTGGTGCTGTTGACGTACTTGGTGGCGATACGCAGACGCTGCGCCTGTTCCGACCAGGGCTCGCGGCCGGCCACCATCAGCTTGCAGCGCGCAATACACAGGTCCAGCGGTTCGTAGAGACCGGCGCCGCCGTGTTCCATGAGCACATCCTTGCCCGCCACGCCCAGGTCCGCCGCCCCGTATTCAACATAGGTAGGCACGTCGGACGCACGGATAATGACCAGCTTCACGTCGTCGTGATTGGTGTCCAGGATCAGCTTGCGGCTGGTTTCCGGGTCGTCGACCGGCTCGATGCCGGCGTGCGCCAGCAGCGGCAGCGTCTCTTTGAAAATGCGGCCCTTGGACAGCGCGATCGTCAATTGCTCGGACATGACGGTTCCTGTGAGGAGAAACGGGTAGGCACCCGGTTACTGGATCTGTTTGCCCCACTCCTGCGGGGTAAAGGTGCGGAACGACAGCGCGTGCACCGCGCCCTGCATCAGGTCGCCCAGCGCCGCATACACCATCTGGTGCTGCTGCACCATGGACTTGCCCGCAAATGCGTCGCTGACAATGGTGGCCTCGAAGTGATCGCCGTCGCCCTGCACCATGACCTGGGCCGACGGAATACCCGCTTCGATGATTTTTTTCAGTTCGTCTGCTTGCATGTCTCCGCCCGTGAGAAAATCCGGAAGGCGAATCATACTATAAACGGACTGTCCTCCTCTCCCCCCGGATCAATACCGGCGACAGCCGCCTAGTCGCGGTGCAAAGGCAGCACCTGGTCCAGCCCGCTGACGCGCGCCATCGCCAGCATCTGCGCAGGCATATTGAAAAACCGGACGCTTTGGCCGGTTTGCTGAGCCTCGCGCAGCCACTCCACCAGCAGCGCCAGGCCCGCGCTGTCGGAACGTTGCACCTCGCTCAGATCGACCTCGAGTGTCTCCTGATCGGCACGCATGGCGCGCCATTGCTCCCAGAGCACGGGCACCGAGGCGAAGCTCAGGTCGCCGGCAATTGCCAGCCGGCTGTTGCCATCCGTACTGATGGTTGCGTCCGCCATGTTGCAGCTACTTCTTCTCGCCTTCGGCGGCCTTTTCGAACAGGAACTTGCTGACCAGTTTCTCCAGCACCAGCGCCGACTGGGTGAGCTCGATCTGGGAACCGTCTTTCAACACCTCTTCGCTGCCGCCGGGCTCCAGCGCGACATACTGCTCGCCCAGCAGACCGGCGGTGTAGATAGCAGCGGCGGTATCCTCGGGGAAGCGGTTGTAGCGGTTCTCCACATCCAGGGTAACCACCGCCTGGAAGCGCTCGCTGTCATAATCGATCTTGGTGACGCGCCCCACGTTCACGCCGCCGACAGTTACGGCGGAACGCACTTTCAACCCGCCGATATTCTCAAAGCGCGCGGTGAGGTGATAGGTGTCGCCGGCACTGAAACTGCTGAGATTGCTGACCCGCATCGCGAGCACGAACAGCGCCGCCGCACCGGCTGCTATAAACATGCCCACCATCAATTCGGTCGTCTTGTTGCTTTTCATTTCAGTCTCCGAACATCAAGGCTGTGAGTACAAAGTCGAGCCCCAGCACTGCCAGGGCCGCATACACCACGGTGCGCGTGGTCGCTCGGCTGACACCCTCCGAGGTCGGTACGGCATCGTAACCCTCGAACACCGCGATCCAGGTCACCACCCAACCGAACACCAGGCTCTTGATCACACCGTTCAATATATCGTCGAAAAGGTCCACCTTGTCCTGCATCTGCGACCAGTAGGCGCCGTCGTCGACGCCCAGCAGGCCGACGCCGACAAAATAGCCGCCATAGACACCCACCGCACTGAAAATGGCCGCCAGCAGGGGCATGGAGATAAACCCGGCGAGAAAACGCGGTGCGATGACGCGGTGGATGGGATCGACCGCCATCATTTCCATACCGGACAACTGCTCGGTAGCCTTCATCAGGCCGATTTCCGCCGCCAGCGCCGAACCGGCGCGGCCGGCAAACAACAGGGCTGTCACCACCGGCCCGAGTTCGCGCACAATCGACAGTGCCACGGCCACACCCAGGGATTCCTCGGCGCCGAAATCCACCAGCGTGTTGTAGCCTTGCAGGCCAAGTACCATACCGACAAACAGCCCGGAGACGACAATAATCAGCAGCGACAACACGCCCACCGACCACAGCTGGGCCACCAGCAATCCCGGACGACGCAGCAGTCCGGGCAGGCCCACCAGGGTTTTCAGCAGGAACAGGTTGGCACGGCCGAGCGTTTCAAACTGGCTGATACCACTGCGGCCAAGTTGTCTTATCCATTCGAGCATAGCAATCCAGTCAAACAGCGTCGTTTAGCAGGTCTTTGGCATAATCCGGCGCCGGGTAGTGAAACGGCACCGGGCCGTCGGGCAAGCCCTGCATGAACTGTCTCACCCACTCGGAATCGGTTTTCGCCAGGTCCTCGGGCGTGCCGTGGCCGACCACCTCGCCCTGCGAGATAACGTAGACGTAATCCGAAATGGACGCAGTTTCGTTGACATCGTGCGAAACAATAATACTGGTGAGTTCCAGCGCATCATTCAACAGTCGGATCAACTGCACCAGCGCGCCCTTGGAAATCGGGTCCTGGCCGGTGAAGGGCTCGTCGTACATGATCATCATCGGGTCCAGCGCAATGGCACGCGCCAGCGCGATGCGCCTTGCCATACCCCCGGAGAGTTCGCTGGGCATGAGATCGCGTGCGCCACGCAACCCCACGGCCTGGAGCTTCATCAGCACCAGGTCGCGAATCATGGACTCCGGCAGGTCAGTGTGTTCGCGCAGCGGGAACGCCACATTGTCAAAAACCGTGAGATCGGTCAGCAGGGCACCCGACTGAAACAGCATACCCATGCGCTTGCGAAGCGCATACAGGCCGGTGCGCGACAATGCCGGGACTTCCTCGCCGTCGACCTGCACGCTGCCGCGGTCCGGGTCCAGCTGCCCGCCGATCAGGCGCAGCAGGGTGGTCTTGCCCGTGCCGCTGGGCCCCATGATGGCAGTCACTTTGCCGCGGGCAATATCCAGGTCCACGCCGTCGAATATCGCCCGCGCCCCACGGGAGAAATGCAGGTCGCGAATCCGGACAAGGGTATCGCTGTCATTCTGGGGCTGAGCGGCGTCCATGGAGTCTGTTATTGTTACTCGGGTCCTGGAGATCTGTGGCGCATTATACGTGACAGAGCGTCTAGCGCGAACGTGCTTCGATTTTTTCCTCGCCACAACGCTCGCAGCGGTAGCGCGTCAGCAACCGCCCCTGCCTGCTGTCGAACGGCGTATCGACGACTACCCACTTGTGAAAGCCGCGCCGGCAAAGGGTGTTTCCCCGGTGCTTCTTCGCCGCTTTGGGCTTCTTGAACGCGAGAATGTCTGCCATTGCATGTCCCGGACAGAACTTAACAATCTGTCCCCTTTTCCGCCAAAGCGCTACTATACCTCGTCTATGTGGATACAGCTCGCCGCCCTGTTTGCCGGTTTTGCCCTGTTGGTCTGGGGAGCCGACCGCTTTGTCGCGGGCGCCGCCGCCACCGCCCGCAATCTGGGCGTCTCCCCGCTGCTCATCGGCCTGACCATTGTGGGCTTCGGCACCTCGGCACCCGAAATACTGGTCTCCGTGGTCGCCTCGCTACAGGGTAACCCCGGCCTGGCGGTGGGTAACGCCATCGGCTCCAACATCACCAACGTCGCCCTGATACTCGGCACCACGGCGCTGGTGGCCCCCCTGTCGGTGCACTCCCGGATCGTGCGGCGTGAACTGCCCATCCTCATCGGCATCACGGCGGTCGCCTACCTGCTGCTGCGCGACGGCACCCTGGACATGTCCGACGGCGTTATACTGCTGCTGGGGCTGGTCGTGCTACTCAGCTATATCGTCTATGTCGGCCTGAACACGCGCAACGAAAAGGACGCGATGGTCGCGGAATACGAAGCCGAGATCCCGACCGATCTGTCCCTCGGCAGGGCACTGATATCGCTGGCGATCGGCTTTGTCGTGCTACTGGGCAGCTCGCGTCTGCTGGTATGGGCCGCGGTGGGCATCGCCGAGCAGTTCGGGGTCAGCGACCTGGTGATCGGCCTGACCATCGTGGCCCTCGGCACCAGCCTGCCGGAGCTGGCCGCCTCCATCGCCAGCGCACTGAAAAATGAACCCGACATCGCCATCGGCAACGTCATAGGTTCCAACATGTTCAACCTGCTGGCGGTCCTGGGCATCCCGGGCATCATCAGCGCCGGGCCGGTCGACCCGGCCGTGCTGACCCGCGACATGCCCGTTATGAGTGCCCTGACCGTGGCGCTATTGTTAATGGCCTACGGTTTCACCGGCGAGGGCAGGATCAACCGCTTCGAGGGCGCGCTGCTGCTGGCAGCCTATGCGGGCTATACGACCCTGTTATACTTCACCGCCGTCAGATAAGCGGACAACCACACCACCGATGACCGATGAGACTCTGAAAAAACTCGGCCTGGCCGTGCTCGAAACCGAGGCCGCGGCCGTCGAGGCGCTGAAACCGCGCATTGACGACGACTTTGTACGCGCCTGCCATTACATGCTCAAGTGCGAGGGCCGGGTGGTGGTCACCGGCATGGGCAAGTCCGGCCACATCGGCAGCAAGATAGCCGCGACGCTGGCCAGTACCGGCACGCCGGCGTTTTTTGTCCACCCGGGCGAAGCCAGCCACGGCGACCTGGGCATGATCACCGCCAAGGACGTGGTACTGGCGCTGTCGAATTCCGGCACAACCGACGAAATCCTCACCATCCTGCCCATTATCAAGCGCCTGGGCGTGCCTTTGATCACGCTCACCGGCAGGCCGCAATCGGCCCTGGCCGAGGCGGCCACGGTGAATATCAACGTTGCCGTGGAAAAAGAAGCCTGCCCGCTCGACCTGGCGCCGACTGCCAGCACCACCGCGGCACTCGCCATGGGCGATGCGCTGGCGATTTCCCTGCTGGAAGTCCGCGGCTTCACCTCCGATGACTTCGCCCGCTCGCACCCCGGCGGCAAACTGGGGCGGCGGCTGCTGCTGCTCATCGACGACCTTATCCACCGCGGCGAGCGCGCGCCCAAGGTCAGCAGCGGCACCCTGATCTGTGATGCGCTGCTGGAAATCACCCGCAAGGGCCTGGGCGCGACCGCCATTGTCGACGACCGGGATATTGTCCAGGGCATTTTTACCGACGGCGACCTGCGCCGCGCCATCGACCGTGGCGCTGACCTCAACGCCACACCCATCGACGAACTGATGACCCGCAATTGCACCCTGATCTCGCCCGGGCTGCTGGCGGCGGAGGCGCTGGAAATCATGGAGAAAGGCAAGTTCAACGCCCTGCTGGTGGTGGACGACAACAAAAAGCTCATCGGTGCTCTCAATATGCACGATTTACTGCGAGCGGGTGTCGTTTGAGACCGGAGACGCTATGAAAGATATTCAGGAACGAGCGGCGCTGATCAAGTTGCTGATTTTCGACGTCGACGGTGTGCTCACCGACGGCAGCCTGTTTCTGGGCGACGACGGCCAGGAGTACAAGGCCTTTCACTCCCAGGACGGCCACGGCATCAAGATGTTGCAAAGGCACGGGGTCCGCTGCGCCGTGATTACCGGGCGTACGTCGAAGGTCGTTGAGCACCGGATGCGCAACCTCGGCATCGATTTGATCTACCAGGGTCAGGAAAACAAGCTGGAAGGCTTCGCCGACCTGCTGGAGCGCCTGGGCCTGAACCCCGAACAGGTCGCCTACATGGGCGACGACGTGGTCGACCTGCCGGTGATGCGCAAGGTGGGGCTCGCCATCGCCGTCAGCAACGCCCACCCCTGGGTGATCCGTCACGCGCATTGGCAGACACCGCGCGCGGGCGGCCGGGGCGCAGCCCGCGACGCCTGCGAGATGCTGATGGAAGCGCATGGCGTGCTGCAACAGGAGCTGGAAAGCTACCTGTGAGCGGGATGCAGCGCTGGTTTTTCGCCGCTACGCTGCTCGCCGGCCTCGCCAGCCTGTGGTTGTTCCTGTCTGTGCGACAGGCGGGCGATGAGCGCGACGGCAGCGCCCTGCTTCCGGATTTTTACGTCGAGCAGCCCCGCTGGCAGGTATTCGACGAGCATGGCCTGCCAAAGCGCGAATTGCTGGCCCGGCGGCTGGAGCAGTGGCCGGGCGAAGATCGGGCGCGACTGTTCGAACCGCGCCTGCGACTCACCGATGTCCAACAGCAACACTGGCGGGCGAGCGCGCAGCGGGGTTGGATTGCCGCAGATCAGCGGCACATGGTGCTCGAAACGGCGGTCAACCTGCAGCGGGAAGCCGGGGACGGCGACCTGGTTCTGCATACAGAAAAGTTGCGGATTGACGACAAGGGTGATGTGATAGAAACCGACCAACCGGTTGTCCTGGTATCGGGGAACTGGCATTTTAGCGCGACAGGTTTGCACGCAGAGCTGGGCCGGCAACAGCTGCAACTGCTCGGAAACGTACGGGGCATACATGACTAGAATCACCATGCCGTTGATCTGGCTCGCATTGAGCCTGGTCCCGGCGGCCGGGTGGGCGCTGTCCACCGACCGGAATCAACCGATGTCGATCGAGGCCGATCGGGTCGAGCTCAACGACGGCAAGGGCGTGAGCGTCTATCACGGCAACGTCAAAGTCACCCAGGGGACACTGGTGCTCACGGGCGAAACCATGACCGTGTACAACAAGGGCGACAAAGTGGAAAAAGTCGTTATGGAGGGCAAACCGGCCACCTACAGGCAGCGTCCCGACAACAAGGATCAGGACGTGACCGCCAAGGCGCTGCGCATGGAGTACTACACCAACCCCGAATACATCATTCTCCTCAAACAGGCCGAAGTCGAACAGGAAGGCGACGTGCTGCGCAGTCAGCGCATCGAGTACGATGTCGTGAAGGACAAGGTCAATGCGGGCACCGACCAACCCAAGGACCGCGTGCATATCACCATCCAGCCAAGGCCGGAAAAGAACCAGACAGAACCGCGTAAACCATGAGCCGCCTCGAAGCGCGTGGGCTGAACAAGAGCTATTCAGGCAAAGTCGTTGTGGAGTCCGTCTCGCTGGCGGTCGACAGCGGCGAGGTGGTGGGCCTGTTGGGGCCCAATGGCGCCGGCAAAACCACCTGCTTCTACATGATCGTCGGCCTGATTGCCTGCGACGGCGGCTCGGTGTGGCTCGATGACCAGGAACTCACCCGCTATCCCATGCACGTGCGCGCCCAGCGCGGCGTGGGCTACCTGCCGCAGGAAGCATCGGTATTCCGCAAGCTAAGCGTGGCCGACAACCTGCTGGCCGTGCTGGAGATGCGCAAGGATCTCAGCCGGCGCGGCCGCAGCGATAAACTGGAAGAACTGTTGCAGGAGCTGCATATCGCCCACCTGCGCGAGCAAAAGGGGCTGAGCCTCTCGGGCGGGGAACGCCGGCGCGTGGAAATCGCGCGCGCGCTGGCCATGGAACCGCGTTTCATCCTGCTCGATGAGCCGTTTGCAGGCGTGGACCCCATTTCGGTCATCGATATTCAACGTATCGTGGAACACTTGACCGAGCGGAATATCGGCGTGCTGATCACCGACCACAATGTGCGCGAGACGCTGGGTATCTGTAACCGCGCCTACATCATCGGCAGCGGCCACACACTGGCCGAAGGCCCGCCCGGCGATATCCTCAAGAACCAGAAAGTCCGCGACGTCTATCTGGGAGACAATTTCACCATGTAGGCCTCTAAGAAATAAAAGTAAACGCATCACTGGCATAATAAATGCAGTGGAGTAGAATAGGCGGCTGTAAGCGGCGACCCTTCCCGCCGCCGCACGGCAGAATCCTGACGACAATGCACCTATGAAGCAGTCCATCCAACTTCGGCTTGGCCAGCACCTGACAATGACCCCCCAGCTGCAACAGGCTATTCGGCTGTTGCAGCTGTCGACACTGGAACTGCAGCTGGAAGTGCAGACGGTCCTTGATTCAAATCTGATGCTGGAACCGGACGAAGGCGATGTGCCGCCAGGCGAAGCCAGCGAAGCCGCGCGGGAACAGTCGGTAAAGGACGAGGACAAACGCAAGGATTCACAGGACAGCGCGGAAGCCGAAGTCACGAGCAACTCCGAGACCATGCCCGACGACCTGCCGGTCGATACCAACTGGGAAGATACCTACGACATGGGCGCCACCAGCTACAGCACGCCCGCTGACGGCGACGGCAGGGATTTCTTCGAGACACACAGCGCCGAAGGCCAGAGCCTGCACGAACATCTCAGCTGGCAGCTCGACCTGTCGCCATTCAGCGATGAAGACCGGGCAATCGCCGAAGCCATCATCGACTCTATCAGCGATGACGGCTATCTGACTGTTTCGCTGGAAGAAATGCTCGAAAGCCTGGATTTGCCGCCGGAACGGGAAATCGGCATCGAGGAGATGCAGGTGGTGCTGCGGCGTATCCAGCACTTTGACCCCGTTGGCGTCGGCGCCCGGGATCCCGCGGAATGTCTGTCGATTCAATTGCATGCGCTGGATGCCGACACCCCCTGGCGGGAGCAGGCGCTGACGCTGGTGGAGGAACACGTGAACCTCCTGGCCAATCGGGACTATAATCAGATCATGCGCCGCATGAAGCTCTCGGAAGTCGAGCTTCAGGAAGTGCTTAAACTGGTGCAGTCGCTCAATCCGCGGCCCGGCTCGCAGATAACCAGCGCCACGCCGCAGTATGTAGTTCCCGATGTATTCGTGTTCAAGAATAATGGCAAATGGCAGGTGGAACTCAACATCGATGCGGCCCCCAGGTTGCGCATCAACAGCCATTATGCCAGCCTGGTGAAACGTGCCGACAACAGCGATGACAACACCTACCTGCGCAACCATCTCCAGGAAGCGCGCTGGTTCCTGAAGAGCCTTCAAAGCCGCCATGAAACCCTGCTCAAGGTCGCCCGCTGCATTGTCGAACGGCAACGTAATTTTTTTGAATACGGTGATGAAGCCATGAAGCCGCTGGTGCTGCGCGATGTTGCCGATACCGTCGAGATGCACGAGTCCACGATTTCCCGCGTCACGACCCAGAAATACATGCATACGCCCCGCGGCATCTACGAATTCAAGTACTTTTTCTCCAGCCACGTCGGCACCTCCGACGGCGGCGAATGTTCCGCCACGGCGATACGCGCCATCATCAAAAAACTCGTGGCGGCAGAAAAGCCGACCAAACCGCTGAGCGACAGCAAGATTGCCAGCGTGCTGGCCGAACAGGGCATCAAGGTTGCGCGACGCACCATCGCCAAATACCGCGAAGCCCTGGCCATACCACCTTCCAATGAACGCAAACGCCTCTCATGAGGCCATGGACGAGGAGCGTATCCATGCAAATCAATTTAACCGGACACCACGTCGACATCACCGATCCGCTACGCAACTATGTGGACGAGAAATTCGAGCGGCTGGAGCGCCATTTTGACCACGTTACCGATGTGCACGTCGTGCTGAGTGTCGAGAAACTTCGCCACACCGCCGAAGCAACGGTGCATATCAGTGGCGGCAAGCTGTTCGCCGACAGCACCGAAGAGGATATGTATGCCGCGATCGACGGCCTGACCGACAAGCTGGATCGCCAGATCAAAAAACACAAGGAGAAAATCACCGATCACCACCGCGTCGAAGGCGCGAACAAAAAACACAGCCTGGAACCATGAGCAGGTGCGGGCGACCGCTCCGCGATCGCCTGCTCCAGGCATCCTGATATGCAGATTACCGCACTTCTAAGCCCGGGACGCATCGCCTGTCAGCAGGACAGTTCCAGTAAGAAACGCAGCCTGGAACTGCTCAGCCAGTTGCTGTCCACCGCGTTACCGGCCTACGCCGACGGAGAGCTGTTCGACAGCCTGGTGGGACGCGAACGCCTTGGCAGCACCGGTCTTGGACATGGCGTGGCGTTGCCGCATGGCCGCATCAAGGGACTCGACGCTCCCATCGGTGCCTTTGTCACGCTGGCAACGGGAATCGACTACGACGCCATCGACAACCAGCCCGTGGATCTGTTGTTTGCTCTGCTGGTGCCCGAAGAATCGACCGAGGAGCACCTGCAGATCCTGGCGCGCCTGGCGGCCATGTTCAGCGACGCCGACCTGTGCCGGAAGTTGCGCGAGTGCGGCGACAGCCAGCAGTGCCTGGAATCCATTAACCACTGGGACGCACGCCAGCAACTGTCGGCATGAGTATCGACGCGTCAGTCGGCACGCTGTTCGAAACACTGCGGGCAAAACTCGATCTGCACTGGGCGGGAAGCCACATGGGCCAGACCCGCAGCATCAAGAACCCCGAATCCGAAGCCACCCGCACCTCGCTGGTCGGCCACCTCAACCTGATCCACCCCAACCGGGTGCAGGTCCTCGGCAACACTGAAATTCAGTACCTGGAACGCCTCAGCGCCAGCGCACGCCGCGATTTGATCGACCACCTGTTCGACGGCACCAGCGACCTGATCGTGCTGGGCGACAACCACCTGCCGCCCGAAGACATCAAACAGCGTAGTGAAGCCACTTCCACCCCCTTGTTCCACTCCAGCGAGTCGACGGCCCAGCTGGTCAACTACCTGCAGTATTACCTGACCAATCTGTTCGCCGAAAAAATCATCCTGCATGGCGTGTTCATGGAGGTGTTCAGCGTCGGCCTGCTGATCACCGGTGACCCGAGCGTGGGCAAAAGCGAACTGGCGCTCGAACTCGTCGCGCGCGGACACCGCCTGGTCGCCGATGACGCCCCGGTGTTCGCCAAGACGTCCCCTGACACCCTCAGCGGCCGCTGCCCCGAGATTCTGCGCGACTTCCTCGAGGTGCGTGGACTAGGCATTCTCAATATCCGCGTCATGTTCGGCGACAGCGCCATCAAGCAGGCCCGCAACTTGCGCCTGATCCTGAAGCTGGTCACCATGACCGAGGAGCAGATGCACGCCATCGACCGCCTGCACGGCGCCCGCACCACCCAGACGATCCTCGGCGTGGACATCCCCGAAATCACCCTGCCGGTGGCCCCCGGGCGCAACCTCGCGGTGCTGGCCGAAGCCGCCGCCCGTCATCACGCCCTGCTGCGCAAAGGCTTCGATTCGGCCAAGCTATTTATGGAACGCCAGGCGCGTTTCATGGAAAATAGCTGAGAGATTGCGCGCAAGCCTCGAACAACCCCAATACCCTTGCGGCAAACAGGCCCCATGGTGGAAACAACGTGAAGCTCGTTATCGTCAGCGGATTGTCCGGTTCCGGAAAGAGTGTCGCCCTGCACACTCTGGAGGATCTCGGCTATTACTGTATCGACAACCTGCCGGCCGGCCTGCTGAGCGCGCTGGCCAACGAGCTGACGGCCGCACCTCACCCGGTGGAACATGCCGCGGTCGGCATCGACGCCCGTAATCTGCCCCAGGCTCTGGAACGCGTGGGCGAGACGCTGGAGGAGCTCAGGACGCATGCGATCGACAGCGAAATCCTGTTTCTCACCTGCGAAACCGACACCCTTATCAAGCGCTTCAGCGAAACCCGGCGGCGCCACCCGCTGAGCTACAGCGGCTTGTCCCTGGCCGACGCCATTGAACGCGAGACGCAACTGCTGGAACCGATTTCGCAAAGTGCCGACCTGTTTATCGATACCAGCCAGACAAGCCTGCACCAGCTGCGTGACCTGGTACGACAGCGCGTGGCCCGCCGCAACGACCACACGCTGTCGCTGCTGTTTCAGTCTTTCGGTTACAAACACGGTATTCCGCCGGACGCCGACTTCGTCTTCGACGCCCGTTGCCTGCCCAATCCCCACTGGCAACCGCGGCTACGGCCGCTCACCGGCCGCGACCAGGCGGTGGTAGACTACCTTGAAAGCGAGCCTCCCGTGGCGGCCATGTTCGCGGCCCTGAGTGGTTTCTTCGAACAGTGGATACCGGCGTTCGAAGCCGAAAACCGCAGTTATCTGACTGTCGCCATCGGCTGCACCGGTGGCCAGCACCGCTCGGTATACCTGAGCGAACGCCTGGCCGAGCACTTCCGCGAGCGCTACCCGTCGGTGGCGACCCGGCACCGGGAGCTTTCGTGAACGTCGGCGTTCTGCTCATCACGCACGGCGACGTGGGCAGCGTGCTGTTGCACACCGCTATCGACGTGCTCGGGGTCTGCCCCCTGTCGACCTGCGCGCTGGCCGCACCGGCGGGTTGCGATCCGGAAAAGATCGACACCGAGGCCCGGCGCGCACTGAACGATCTGGACAGCGGCGACGGCGTGCTGGTCGTGACCGACCTGTACGGCTCAACGCCCAGCAATATCGCCTGCCGGCTGCAGGATCTGCCGAATGTCCGGGTGGTATCCGGGCTCAATCTCCCCATGCTCATCCGGGTACTGAACTACCCCGACCTGGATCTCGATGAACTGGCGCACAAGGCGCTTACCGGTGGTCGTGACGGCGTGCTCACCTGTACCGGCGAGGGCAGCCCCCATGCAGGATAAAACCGTTACCATCGTCAACAAACTGGGCCTGCACGCGCGTGCCGCCGCGAAGTTCGTGACCCTGGCGTCCTCCTTCGCGAGCGATATCCGGCTGGCCCGCAACGGCCAGGAAGTCAACGGCAAGAGCATCATGGGCGTGATGATGCTGGCGGCATCCCGCGGCAGCGACATCACCCTGATCGCCAGCGGGGATGACGAAGGCCAGGCCATCGACAAGCTGAGCGAACTTGTCGAACAACGCTTTGGCGAAGACGAATGAGCGTCGCGATCCCAGGTACCGGCATTTCGCACGGCATCGCTATCGGCCCGATTCACCGGCTGATAGACGGTGAAATTGAAATCTCTGAAGCCGCGATACCCGAGGAACTGATCGAAAACGAAGTGGCGCGCTTCCGGCGTGCCGTGCGCGTCGCGCGCCAGCAGCTCAAGGTCATCCGCGACAGCATCCCGGAAATCACCCGCGCGGACATTACCGATTTCATCGACACACACCTGCTGATGCTCGAAGACAGTATGCTCACGGCGACGCCGGTGGAGCTGATCCGTGAGCGGCAGTGCAACGCCGAGTGGGCCCTGAAATCCCAGCGTGACGCCCTCGCGGCGGTGTTCGACGAAATGGATGACGCCTACCTGCGTACGCGCATGGACGATGTCGACCACGTGGTCAGCCGCATCCAGCGTATCCTGGCCAACGAAGGCGCCGATACTCAACCGCAGGACAGCGAAAAACTCCGCGGCGCCATCGTTGTCGCCCATGACCTCACGCCGGCGGAAACCGCGCTGCTGCATCACCAGGGTATCGCCGGTTTTGTCACCGAGTCGGGCGGTCCGCTGTCGCATACCGCCATCCTGGCCCGCAGCCTTGGCCTGCCGTCCCTGGTCGGCACCCATTTTACTCCGTACCAGGTTCGTGACGGCGAACTGGCGATACTCGACGCCGTAAAGGGCCGTTTACTCACCGAGATCGACGCCGACACGCTGAAGAAGTACCGCCGCAGGCAGCGCGAGGAGATCAAACGCCAGAGCAAACTGAAACGCCTGAAGAATGACCCGGCCACAAGCGCCGACGGCGTGCATGTCGAACTGCTGGCCAATGTCGAGCTACGCGAAGACGTACTGGCGGCGCGGCGCGCCGGCGCCGACGGCATCGGCCTGTACCGCACCGAATTCCTGTTCATGAATCGCAGCGATATTCCCGACGAAGAGGAACAGCTGCAGCAATACCTGAGCGTCCTCAAGGCACTCAAGGGGCTGCCGGTCACTATCCGCACCCTCGATCTCGGCGCCGACAAAAACTGCGGCGGCGAACAGCGCAGCGACCATGTTGCACCCAACCCCGCGCTGGGATTGCGTGCCATTCGCCTGTGTCTGAAGCACGCCGATCTGTTCCGCCCGCAGTTGCGCGCCATCCTGCGCGCTTCGGCCAAAGGGCCGGTACGCATGATGATCCCGATGCTCTCCAGCTCCAGTGAACTCGATGCGGTGCTGGCGCTGATCGACGACGTCAAACAGGAATTGCAGCGCCAGCGCCTGGCTTTCGACCTGAATACGCCAATCGGTGGCATGATTGAAGTACCGGCCGCAGCCCTGTCCGCGAGCCTGTTCGCGCGCCGCCTGGACTTTCTGTCCATTGGCACCAACGACCTGATTCAGTACACGCTCGCCATCGACCGGGTGGACGATGAGGTCACCTATCTCTACGACCCCCTGCATCCGGCTGTGTTGCGGCTGATAAAGATGGTCATTGAGGCCGGGCGCACCTACCAGATCCCGGTCTCCATGTGCGGTGAGATGGCCGGTGATACGCGCTACACGCGCCTGCTGCTGGGTATGGGCTTGAGCGACTTCTCGGTTCACCCTACCGCCCTACTGGAAGTCAAGGACGCCATCACCCGCTGCGAGGTCGCGCGCTACAAACCGCTGGTAACCGACATCCTGGACAGCGACGACCCGGTGAAGATCGGCGGACTGCTGAAGACTCTCAACCAAATGTAAGCGCATCGCTTTTTCTGCAACCCCCCGGACTGCTACACTGGCGGTTCAACTCCAGCACCTGTAGCGAGAACCCTTATGGTTGACTCTGTCGATCAGCAAAACACCCAGCACCGCCTGGAGATACTGCGCACGGCGTTGCATAGCGGTAGCGCGGAACAGATCAGACATCTGCTCGCCAGCCTGCACCCCGCCGAAGCCGCCGACTTGCTCGAATCCCTGCCGCACGGCCCGCGGGAAATCCTCTGGGAACTGGTCGACGCCGATATCAAGGGCGAAATCCTTACCGAGGTGAACGAAGAGGTGCGCGCCGGCCTTATCGAGGGTATGGAAACCGAACAGCTGGTGGCCATTACCGAGGGGCTGGATACCGACGATCTTGCAGACCTGCTGCACGACCTGCCCGGCGCGGTGATTCACGAACTGCTGCACTCCATGGACAAGCAGAACCGTCACCGCCTGGAAGCGGTGCTGTCCTACCCGGAGGACACGGCCGGCGGCCTGATGGATCTCGAAATCGTCACCGTGCGCGGCAACGTGACGCTCGATGTAGTGCTGCGCTACCTGCGGCTGCGCGGCGCAATTCCGGACTTGACAGACAGCCTGATGGTCGTCGATCGCTTCGACCAATACCAGGGCATGCTGCCACTGGCGACCCTGCTGACCAGTGACCCGGAGTTCAGTGTCGCCGAGGTCATGGACCGCGGCGTCGACGGCATTTCCGCCAACATGAAAGATGTCGACGTGGCTCGCCTGTTCGAGGACCGCGACCTGGTGTCTGCGCCGGTGGTCGACGATGACGGCAGACTGCTCGGGCGCGTTACCATCGATGACGTGGTCGACGTTATCCGCGAGGAGGCTGACCACTCGTTCATGCGCATGGCCGGTCTGGACGAAGAGGATGACATTTTCGCCCCGGCACTGCTCAGCGCCCGCCGCCGCGCCGTCTGGCTGGGCATCAACCTCGGCACCGCATTTCTGGCCTCCTGGGTAATAGGCCTTTACCGGGACACGCTCCAGCAGGTCGTGGCACTGGCGGTGCTGATGCCGATTGTCGCCAGCATGGGCGGCATCGCCGGCAGCCAGACGCTGACCATCATGATCCGCGGCCTGGCACTCGGCCAGGTGGGTTCGAGCAACGCCCGCACGCTGATGATCAAGGAGATCGCGGTGAGTGCGATGAACGGTCTGATCTGGTCGCTGGTGGTAGCGCTGATTGTCACCGCCTGGTTCAGCAACATAGAGATCGGCGCTATCATCGCCGCGGCCCTGGTCGTCAACCTGGTGTGCGCGGCGCTGGCCGGTTTCGGCATACCGCTGGCACTCAAGCGTGTGGGCATCGACCCGGCACTGGCCGGCACCGTGCTGCTCACCACTATCACCGACGTGGTCGGCTTTATCGCATTCCTCGGCATGGGAACCTGGTTTCTGCTCTAGGCCGGGCGAAGCACGCCCCTAGTCCGCGCCTTCGGTGGTGATATGCAACACGGCGCCGCAATGCTTGCAGTGCACGGCATCAGGATCGTGACGGTTTAATCCACATGTTTTGCATTCGTATCGCACTTTGCCTGGGCGGAAGATGGTCTGTACCAGACGCAGGAACAGCGAAATGCCGAAGATCATGATCAGCACCGCGAGTATGTGCCCACCGGTACCAACCAGGGTAATGTCCCCGAAACCTGTGGTCGTCAGGGTCGCGACCGTAAAATAAAGCGCGTCGAAATAATCGCCTATTGCGGGATTGTCGCCCACCTGTGTGACATACACCACCGCCGTGATAACAAATATGAATACCAGCAGGTTGACCACACTGAAAATCACGTCTTCGTGCAGGCGCACAAACGCCGATTGCCTGCGGAGATTCCTGATCATATGGTAGGAGCGCAACAGTCGCAGCGCACGTATGACGCGAAGGAACGCGAAGTTCTCGACCAGAGATGGCGCCAGGAGTGAGGCGATGACAATCAGGTCGGCGAGACCGGCCGGGTGGAATATATCGCGCAGGCGCTGCCGGCTGATGAACAGGCGCGCGCTGAATTCCACCAGGTAGGCAATGCCAATCGCCTCCTCGATGACATGCAGTTGGTCGGTGTGATGATAAAAAGAGGCAACGACGAAATAGAGGATAGTGATGCCGTCGAACACCAGCAATGACCAGCGAAACTGGCGGGCATGACGGCTGTCCCCGTTGTACAGACGATCAATCCGCTGATAAAGCCTTTGCCACAAACTGGTGTTCACTGCCGGTGTGTTATCCACGCTGTTGCCTGCTTGTCAGCCACCCATGGGGTAATATTCTACCTATACGACCTCCCACCCGTGAATGCGAGCGGCAGGATCAGCCCGCCAGCGGCAGCGGGTTCCCCCGGCACGGGGCGCTGGCCCGCTGTATTCGCCTGCCAGGATAGGGCTTCCAACCCGTATCGCAGAGTGTCCACTGCAGGAGAGCACCCGGCGTGTGCGGACGGTGTCGCCTGCGTGCGACAGGCTTGTGCGCCGCGCCGCCTGCACGCCATGGCCGCGACCGGACACCTTGCCTGGACAATGTCCCCAAGGGGGCTTCATACTGGTTTGACCACCCCTCTCCCACTTCTATATTCTCCAGGTTGGAATGAAGCCGGATAATATCGAACGACTCGAACAACGCCTGGGAAAGCTTTATGCACACCAGCGGCTTCGTGTCGAGACCGATTCCGACGTACAGGTGTTCGGCGGCGGCCTGAATTTCTTCCACATCGAAAACTGGTATCCGGCGCACTCCCTGATCCGCAATACCCTGAAGATCATCGGCCTCTACTCGCGCGGCGTTAAGAACACCGCGCGAGTAGAGCTCAGGCACAACGCCTTGACGCTGGCCGGATTGCCACCCGCATTTGCCGGATTCACTATCCTGCATATCAGTGATATGCACGTGGATATGAACCGCGGTGCAATGCATCGGCTGATCGAACTGCTCCACGATATCGACTACGACATCTGCGTACTGACGGGCGACTACCGGGGCAGCACCTTCGGATCCTTCGAGGAAGCACTGCGGGGCATGGCCGAGGTACGGGCACACATGGGTGACGACGTCTTTGGTGTCCTCGGGAACCACGATTCCATCCGCATGGTGCCGGAACTCGAGGACATGGGTATACGCATGTTACTCAACGAGTCGGTTTCCATCCGGCGTGGCGCTGCGCAGATTCACCTGGTCGGCGTAGACGACGCCCACTACTTGCGCGTCGACGACATCGAGAAAGCATCGGCCGTCGTGCCACAGGACGGGTTTTCGGTGCTATTGTCACACACGCCTGAAATCTATCGCCTCGCTGCGCACGCAAACATCAACCTGCTGCTCAGCGGCCACACCCATGGCGGTCAGATCTGTCTACCCGGACGGATTCCGATTGTCCTGGACTCGGACCTGCCGCGGTTCATGGGGTCGGGTCCATGGGTATACCGCGATCTCGCCGGTTATACCTCAGTGGGCGTAGGATCATCGGTTGTTCCGGTTCGGTTCAACTGTCCGCCGGAGATAACCCTTCACCATCTTCACCCTGCGTAACCCGCTAGTAGGGACGTTTGCGGATTCTGAGCTTGTAAAGCAGCGGTGAGAAAACGATGTCCCCGACGAGAAACAGCACCATAACAACGACGATATCGGTGGCTGTCAGGCCCAGCATCGGTTGACAGGCCAGGAGAGGAAGCAGTGTTTCCGGTATCTGGTCCAGTCCCGTCGCCCTGGTGCTTGGCGGCAGGCTCAGGCGCCGCTTGATAAAGCTGGAAAAGAGATCCCCGCACATGGATGTAAAACCAAGCAGGGCGCCGATCCGCCAGGGTATGCCCATCAGCGGCGCACCGATCGTCGCGGCCAGTACCGCAAACACCAGACCACGCCAGGTCTTGGACGCGCCGAACAGCGGACGCCCGTCAATGAAGCTGATGCCGCCATCGAGAGGCCACGCAAACCGCCCGCCCAGCAGCTTATGCGCAAGTACGGGAATACCGTTCGCCAGTACCAGCAGAACAAAAACTTCAACAATGAGCACAGTTACTCTCGACCCGGCTTCGTCCAGCGCCGCTTATTTGTCAACTGCGCCAAGTATAGGACACTGATAACGCCAGCCAACGATCTACGCCGTGAGCACGCATTCCATCTGCGCCGCCTCCACCGGGTATTGCAGCACGGCGTGGACGCTGAACAGGGCTGTCAACTTGTCCACGTAGCGGTACTCGGCTTTCTCGACCAGCACCACCACCCGAGCCTGCGGCGCATAACGGCGCAGGCTCGCCAGCAGCACGTCCAGGTTGCTGACATTGACCCCCGCATAGTTATTGGCATAGCCGTAGGAGAAATCCGCAACCAGCCAGTCCGGCGGTTGCCGTTTCGAGCTGCTGATAGCCTTGCGCACGGAGTTGAACTTGATTTCCTCGATACCCAGGCGGCGGTACAGGGCCGTCAGGTTGGGATGAGCCGGCGACTCGATTACTGAATAGAGGACAGGCTTCGACACGGGCTAGGCGCGAATACCGAAGTTCATGCCGATGGACAAACGGGGCCGGGTACTGCGATTCTCGGTGACCTCGTGCAGTACATCGGGCGCGAAAAACACGAACTGGCCGGCCACCGGCCTCACCCGTGTGCTCACCTCGCCCTGCGTCAGAAGCAGCTCACCGGAGTCCTGCGGCACGCACACGTAGTAGACCCCTGACACCAGCTCGTCGTCCTCGTCGTGGCGATGCGGCAGGGTCACTTGCCCCGGCCCCATCTCATTGAACCAGAAGCCCACCGACAGCGCCAGACCGGGCTGGTGCAGATAGTCGGCGGCACCCCGGCGCGCGGCCGCCAACACCGGGCGCAGCGCCGGCATGCGCGCCTCGGGTACATAGATATTCTCGTAGCGGCCCGCGAACAAATGGCTTCGCTCCAGCGCCGGGTCGTCACGCAGTGACGCAAAAGCGGCAAGGATAGCCTGATTGATGCGCCCGGCATCCGGCAGCATGGCCACGTAACACTGCATGCGATAGGCTTCAGGCTCTCTCATAAATCAGGCTGGATAGCGCTCCGGCGACCGGATGCCGCATAATACCGGCAAGCTCACCAGATCTGAACAGGCGATGGAAGACGACTACGAATCGCGGGATCAGCCGCCCAGCAAAAGCCAGTTGAAACGCGACGCCCACGCGCTGCAACAACTGGGCGTCGCTCTGCTGGACATCTCCGAGGACCACTGGGCGAAGTTGCGGTTGCCTGACAACCTGGTCGTGGCACTCAGAGACGCCAAACACATGCCCTCGCACGGCGCGCGCAAGCGACAGATTCAGTTGATCGGCAAGCTGATGCGCGGCGTCGATCCGGAACCCATCCGCCAGCACTTCGAGCAGCTGCGCCTGAACGCGCGCCGGCAGGCACGGCAACAGCACGAACTTGAAGAGTGGCGCGACCGCATGATCACGGACGGCGACAGCGCCATCGACGCCTATCTGGCGGAGCACCCCGCCGCCGACCGACAGCACCTGCGTCAGCTGGTGCGCCAGGCAATCAAAGAACGCGACGCCAAACGGCCGCCCAAATCCAGCCGGGCATTGTTTCGTTACCTCAGAGACATCGGGCCGGCTCCCGGCGGACCCGAAACGCCCTAGCCCGCATTTCTCACCGCGGATCGTCACGAGGGCGTCGAGGAGCCTGTAGATGCAGGGCGCACGCAGTGGAAGACGGCGCCGGCGTAGCTGACACTACGTCAAGCCGGCTGGAGCGAGTACGCACTGCAGATACAGGTTCATCGGCGGCCGCAGTAGATTGGCGCTGAGAAATGCGGGCTAGACCCGGCAAACGATATTACGGTGATCCAGGCACGGGAAAGTGCGGCGCAGATTGTGTAAGCGGTCCAGGTTCATCTCGGCACATACCAGCCCCGAGCCATTTGCCAGTTCGTTCATCACCTGGCCCCAGGGATCGACGATCATGCTGTGTCCGTAGGTTGCACGGCCGTTCAAGTGGTAACCGCCCTGTCCCGCAGCTAACACGTAGCAGAGGTTCTCGATAGCGCGCGCACGCACCAGCGTCTCCCAGTGCGCCTTGCCGGTAATGGCGGTAAACGCCGAGGGCAGTGCCAGCAGTTCCATACCCTGGTCGAGCATGGTGCGAAACAGTTCCGGGAAGCGCAGGTCGTAACAGACCGCGAGCCCCAGTTTGCCAAACGGCGTGTCGACCACCACGGCCTGGTCGCCCGGCTCGATGGTATCCGACTCGGTATAGCGCTCGTCACTGTCCACCACCGAGACATCGAACAGGTGGATCTTGTCATAGCGCGCAGCCTGTTTACCCTGATCGTCGAACAGCAGGCAGGCCGCCCGTATCTTGTTGTCGTCATGCGCCACCAGCGGGACGGTGCCACCGACCAGCCAGATGCGGTGCCGTTGCGCCTGCTGGGCCAGGAAATCCTGGATCGGTCCGCTGCCTTCGGCTTCGCGCACCGCCACCTTGTCGCTCTCGTCCTTGCCCATGATGGCAAAGTTTTCCGGCAGCACCACCAGTTTGGAACCCTTGTCGACGGCCATGCCGATCAGGCGCTCGGCTTCCAGCAGGTTGGCTCCCACCTTGGGGCCGGAGGCCATTTGAATACAGGCTACAGTCGTCACACCTATCACCTCGATAGTTCAATTTCGATGCGGTCAGCCTGTTGACTGCCCGCGACCAGTTCCTGCTTGTCCTGCGGCACACCCAGCGCCACCAGCCAGGAGCGCAACTCGAAGGCCCACAGTTGCCCGTCTTCACCGCCGGGATACTGAATCACCAGGTGCTGAGCCGTGTCCCTGGACCATTGCTCGATGACCTCGGGCAGGGGACTCATTACCGCGACGGACTGCCCGTCGCGCGGCCTGGCCCAACTGTCGGCGCCCAGGAACCAGCTGCGGCTCTCGGCACCCGCGACGGCCGGTAACAACAGCCAGCAGAGGAGTATCGTCGTTTTCATGCTTTTACATGATAGCGCCAAACGCGTTTCCAGGCTTTACTAATCGTCATCGGGATTCCGCGGCTGCTTTTTCCTTTCTTCCTTCTTAAGCTTGCTATAGACCGGCTTGTCCCAGCTGCCGGTGACATGATACTTCACCTGCGTCAGGCGGTTGAAACTGTCACCCATGAGTTTGTCGGCCAGAAACACCGCGGCGCCCACCGCGGGCCCGCCGGCGATAGCGCCGGCGATCGGCAAGGTCGACGTCACCTGCGGTGTAACGGTTACCAGCTGGTCGTAGTCGCGCGCGACCAGGCCGGTACGCCCGGATATATCTATATTCACCGAAGTGCCGTTAATGGCGAAATCGTCCGTGAAAGCGTCGCCGTCCATCACCACGAAGTTCCCCTTCATGACATCGAAACTGAAACCTTCCTTGACCACGTCGCGGAAGTCCAGGCTCAGGCGCCGCTGGAGCGAATTCAGGCTGAACAGGCTGAGCAGTTTGCCGGCGCCTTCATCGACCTTCTCCAGCCGGCCGTCCCGGGCTTTCAGGTCGAACTCACCCTCCATCTTCGTGAGACTGAAGGTGGACGGCGAGCCGGGCCAGCTGAGCTGCATACTGCCACTGAGCTTGCCTCCCTTGATGGCACCGCTGCTGCCGAACCACTCACTGAGCTTGCCCAGATCCCCGTCGCTGATTTTCGCACTGAAGCGGCTGAGCTGCGAACCATTGCGCAACAGCCAGTCGCCGCTGCCGTCAAACGTGATGGCCGGTGACGCCAGCTTGATTGTTGTAAAGTGCGTACCCGCGGGGATACGTTGAGAAATGATGTTCAGCTGTCCCAGGTCACGTTGCCCCCAGCGCAAATCCCCGATTTCGATATTCAGCTTTGGCAGCTCGGTGGGGACCGAATCGCTGGAGGGCGATGTCGCGGGACTTTCGCTCGGGGTATTGAGGTTCAGATAGTCAAGCTTCGCCAGCAGCTGCGCAGGCAGATCCCGTCCGCCGCGAATCCAGCGCAGCCAGCCTTTGGCGCCTTCGCCACCGAGCTGAAAATACCTGGGGTCGGTGTATTTGCTGTGCGCGGTGATGTTTTCCACCTGTGCACCGCCAAAGCGAAAGACATCGGCGCTGATATCCAGGCTGGGCGGCAGCCCGCGCGCGCCGCGGGTCTTGCGCTTGTCAAGCGCCTCGAAAACCGGCAGCCACTCGCCGAGATCAAACACCGGCAGGCGACCGGATACATGCAGTTCCTCCTGCGCTGGCAAGGCGGGCAGACTGTCACCCGTGTGAATCGCCGCCTTGCGCAACCGCTGGTCGGAGCCCAGCAGCAGGCGCGCCTTGACCAGATCCCCATAGGTGATCCACACCGGCCTTGCGATCTGTTTGTCGGGTATCCAGCCGATACTCAACGTGCGCTTTTCATCGGCCTGCTTGGCAAACGGCGGGGGCAGCTTGACCGCAACTCCCTGCAGATCGGAATGCAGTTCCATAGCAACCCGCGGCACATCCGGCTGCGCCTGATCCTGGATTTTCAACAACGCCTGCCAGCGGGCGCCACCGTCCAGGTCGGATGCCAGCGGCAGCGCTTTTTTCCTGAGAAAATCGACGATCTTCAGCCTGCCCTGGATATCCACCACGGTGACGGGCGCGGTGTCTTCGCGCCGTTGGTAGACCGATACCACCACCGGCTGTTTGAGCACCCGGGCCTTGGCGTTGGTGACGCTGACACCGCTGTGGGTGAAATGCAGCGTGCCGCGTATATCCGTGAGACCGATCTCGCCTCCTCGAGGCAACAGGTCATTGCCCTCCAGTATCACGTCGCCCTTGACCCGGGGCTCGCCAAGACCATGTTTGAGCGGAATATCCAACCGCAATTGCAGTCGCGCATCGCCGCTGGAATCCAGGTTGTCCACCAGCGCGCCGAAGTGTTGTTTCAGCGGACTGCTGCGCACGTAGGCGAGCATCCCGGCCAGCGTTCCGTCGACCGTGCCGTCGACCGCCAGTATGGGCACTTTGAGATCCTTGATCACCGCCACGGCGCGCTCGACCGGGGAATCCTGAATACGCCCCGAGCGCCCGACAATGCGCATCGAGCGCCCGCTGAACACCGCCTGCCCGTTGAGGTCTTCCAGTTCACCCCAGTCCGGGTGGTAGGCGAGGTGGACATCCTCGAAATCGAAGCGTGCCTCGAGCCGCCCCTGGCTGGCGTCAAACGGCAACTGGTCCAGACGCCCCTGCAGCAACACCCGGATATTGCTCGCGGTGCCGGCCAGAAATGCATTCTGCAACCAGCTTACCGCGTGCGGCGGCATCAACCCCACAGGCAAGTACTTGCGCGTCGCGGCAAGCGGCAACGGATCGGCCGCCAGTTGCAGATCCAGCCACGGTGAAGCCTGGTCGTAGCGCCAGTCCAGCTGCCATCGGCTATCAAGCGCCAGCGGACCGGACTCGACGCGCAGCTTTTCTGTGCCGATCCGGAAGCGGTCATCGAAGCGCTGCCAGTGAACATTGCCACTCACGCCCGTCAGCGCCAGGGGCCGCGAAAACACCCTGGGCATGACAAGTTCCGCCCGCGAGGTGGCAAGGCGCAGATTGCCCGAGCGCAGATTGCCCTCGATGCGCCCCGACACGCCGGTTACACCGGGCAACCCGCCATTGGCCGCCAGGCTCAGATTTTCTATGGCCGAGCGCATGGCAAAGCGCGGCGTTTCCCCGGCCCGGTAAGCGAACTCGAACTCGGCCTTGCGCATGACTCCGCCCGGCTGCAACCGGTCCAGCATTGACAGGGCATCGTCATCCACCCAGGGCAGCAGCGGCAGCACACTGTTCAGTTCCTCGAGCACTACGAGGCTGGCCTTCCCCTGGAGACGCAGTTGCTGGTCGTTTTGCAAAACGAAGTCGAAATCGCTCGCCGGCCATACCGGTTGGCGGTCCCGCCGCAGTTCAAAGCCGCGCAGCCCGATACGCCAACGGTCGTTGCGCTGACGCCAGTGGAACTTCATCGACATGCCGTCTGCACTGATGCCCTGGGCATCGGCACTGGCGTTGTGGATGCTGGGGTGCTGCCAGTCCAGACTGCCGCTGCCCCAGACCGGGCGCGCGTGCGCCACGCCCACCCAGGTTTCGAGGTTCACCGCACCCCTGGCTACCAGACCGCTGTCGGCCATCGCCGGCCGGAAGCCCCCCAGCTGCAAATCACGGGTCTTCAAGTATAGCGTTCCGCGCCAGTTACCGGGGTCGTCGTTGCGGCCGTGAAAGTCAGCCGCGACCTTTAGCGCCTCACCCAGCCACATGGGCAGCTTCGCATCCAGCAGCAACTGGTGGCGTTGACCGGTATTGACCAGGTTGGCCGACAGGTCGGTGAGACGTATCGGCGTGTCGAAAAGGCCGGGATCCCGCCACAGCAGCTGCACCTTTTCCAGAGCGATACTACCCTGGCCCAGCAGCCACTGCACCACAACCTGAAGCGGCAGAGGCTCCAGCCGGTGACGGATGTCGGTCTCTATTTCCAGCCGCGCGCCGATGACTTTCACGCCGGCCGTGCGCAACCTGCCCTGCAACAGGGATTCGATAACGTCCACCTTCACCTCGACTTCGTCGATGGCGATCCGTCCATGCGGCAGCCGTGGATCGTTGACCACGACACTGTCGAGTTTCAACACCGGGGAAATTCCGTGCCAGGCCGCGTCCAGCGAGCCGATGGTGACGGGACGCTTGAAGACTTCGGCGGCAACAGTCTCGACCTGCTCGCGGTAATGCGACATCCCGGGCAACAACAGGCGCGCCGCGCTGAGCGCCACCGCCAGGGTGACGATCACAACCGCGACCATCCACCAGCAAATATGCAGAGTGCGCCTAAGAACCACTGTAACTACCTGATTGCGTCACGCGAGTAAAAAACCTGCCGGCGTTCGGTAAAACCTGCCCGGTAATTAGAGCAGTACCACGTCAAACTGTTCCTGTGTGTATAGCGCTTCGACCTGGAATTTGATGGGTTTTTCGATGAAGGCCTCCAGCTCGGCGAGACTTGTGGACTCCTCGTCGAGCAGCAGGTCGACGACCTCCTGTGCGGCGAGAACCAGCAGCTGCTGGGTGTCGAACTGGCGGGACTCGCGGAGGATTTCGCGGAAAATTTCGTAGCAAACCGTTTCGGCGGATTTCACCGAGCCGCGTCCGCCGCAGGTGGCGCAGGACTCGCAAAGCACGTGTTCCAGGCTCTCGCGGGTGCGCTTGCGCGTCATCTGTACCAGTCCGAGACTGGAGATTTCGCTGATATGGCAATTGGCGTGGTCGCGTTCCACGTGTTTTTCCAGAGCCCGCAACACCTGGCGCTTGTGCTCGTCGTTCTGCATATCGATGAAGTCGATAATAATAATGCCGCCGAGGTTACGCAGCCGCAGATGACGAACGATCGCCTGCGCGGCCTCCAGGTTGGTCTTGAATATAGTCTCCTCGAGATTGCGGTGGCCGACATAGGCCCCGGTATTGACGTCGATGGTGGTCATGGCCTCGGTTTGATCAATGACCAGGTGACCGCCGGACTTCAACTGCACCTTGCGCTCCAGCGCCTTCTGGATTTCGTCATCGATACCGTAGAGGTCGAAAATCGGCCGCTCGCCCGGATAGTACTCCAGTTTGTTCAACAGCTCCGGGGTGAACTGGCGGACAAAACGGTCGACGCGCTGAAAGGTTTCGCGCGAATCGATGCGCAGTTTCTCCACGTCGGTGTCGGAAATATCGCGCAGCACGCGCAACACCAGCGGCAGGTCTTCGTGCACGACGTCGCCCGGGCCGGCTTTCGGCACCTCCTCCTGCACCGACGCCCACAGGCGCTGCAGGAAGTGCAGATCCGAGGCGATGGATTCCTCGTCCACGCCTTCGGCGGCGGTACGCAGGATAAAGCCGCCGGGGTTTTCCTCGTCGCGTTCGCGCAGCACAATCTCGCGCAGCCGTTGCCGCTCCGCCTCGTCCTCGATGCGCTGCGACACACCAACGGTGCAGGTTTCCGGCATGAACACCAGGTAGCGGGAGGGGATGGTAATGTGCGTGGTCAGGCGGGCACCCTTGGTACCCAACGGGTCCTTGATCACCTGGACCAGCTGCTGCTGACCTTCCTGCAACAGGCTGGTGATGCTGTCGTCTCCGCTGCTGCTGAGCGCGACGTCGCCGCCCTCCTCACTACCGATTACCGCAATGTCGGAGGCGTGCAGAAAGGCCGCCCGTTCCAGGCCGATATCGACAAACGCCGCCTGCATGCCCGGCAGCACCCGTTTGACGACGCCCTTGTAGATATTTCCCACCAGGCCGCGGCGCCGGGCACGCTCGATATACACTTCCTGGAGCATACCGTTCTCGACCGCCGCCACGCGGGTTTCCTGCGGCGTTACGTTGACCAGCAGTTCAACTGTCATGAAATTTGACCCAATATTCGAATACCGAAATCATCTAACAGCCGGGTGGTCTCATACAGCGGCAAGCCCATGACCCCCGAGTAGCTCCCGTCCAGTCGCTCGATGAATGCCGCGGCCAGCCCCTGTATGGCGTAACCGCCGGCCTTGTCGCACGGCTCGCCGCTGCGCCAGTAGGCCGCTATTTCACTGTCGTGGATCTCCCGGAACCGGACCGTGCTGCAATTCACAGCCACCGCCTCGCGGCCCGCGACCAGCGCCACGGCGCTGAACACCTCGTGGGCCCGCCCCGACAGCAGGCGCAACATGTCACCGGCATCGGCGAAATCGGCCGGTTTGCCGAGTATCCGCCCGTCGACCACCACCGCGGTATCGGCCCCAAGCACCGGCGCCGGGCAACGGCCGGCACGGCGCACGGCGCGGGCTTTTTCCAGCGCCAGGCGCGCCACGTAGTCGGCCGGCGATTCGCCCGCACGCGGCGTTTCGTCAATGTCGGCGACCCGCTGCTCGAAATCGATGCCGATCTGCGCCAGCAGTTCGCAACGCCGTGGCGAAGCCGAGGCGAGCACCAGGTGTGGGCGCTTCATCCTGCGCGGTGGTAAGGGTGCCCGCTCATCAGCGTCCAGGCACGGTACAATTGTTCCGCCAGCACCACGCGAACCAGCGGGTGCGGCAACGTCAACGGCGACAGGGACCAGCGCTGATCGGCGCGCGCCAGGCAGTCGGCGGCCAACCCGTCGGGACCGCCGACCAGCAGGCTGACGTCCCGGCCGTCCTGCATCCACCCGCCCAGTTCTCCGGCGAGTTGTTCGGTAGACCAGCCGCGGCCGCCGACGTCCAGGGCGATGACACGCTGCTTTTCATTGATAGCGGCCAGCATGCGGCTACCTTCTTCACTGACAGCGCGCTCCACCGGCTGAGACTTGCCGCGCCGGCCCAGCGGAACCTCCGTCAACGCCAGGCTGCATTCGCGCGGCATCCGCCGGGCATACTCGCGGTAACCCTCGGTGACCCAGGCGGGAATACGCGTGCCAACGGCGATAAGGGCAATCTGCATACCTGCACCGGCTCAACGCCGCTCGCTCTTTTCGCGGCTCTCCTCGGTCACCGACCAGAGCTTCTCCAGCGCGTAGAACTCGCGGATACGCGGCTGCATGACGTGCACCACCACGTCCCCCAGATCGACCAGCACCCACTCGCCTTCGCGCTCGCCCTCGACCCCCACGGGCGGCACGCCGGCCTTTTTGCAGGCCATTACCACGGCGTCGGCCAGCGACTTGACGTGGCGGGCCGACGTGCCGCTGGCGATAATCATGACATCGGTCACCGGGGTCAGCTCGCGCACATCGTACTCGACAATGTCCAGGCCCTTGAGATCATCCAGCGCCTTCAGTGCTGTGGCTTTCAACTCATCAGTTTGCATACCATTTCTCTTGCATAATACGTTCGAGTACCGCTTCCGGCATCAGGTAGCGCGCGCTGCGCCCGCTGCGCAGCAAATCGCGGATACGTGTCGAGGAAACCGCCATCTGCGTGACCGGCACCCCCAGCACAGCGCCTGCGGTCAGCGCCAACAGGTCCTTCACATCAGCGACCCGCGCCGCCTGCAGCCGCTGCGCGAGCGCACCGTCCTGCGGCCAGTGATTGCCGGGGCGCTGCATAACCACCAGGTGGCAGAGTGCCGGAATCTCCTCCCAGCGGTGCCAGCTGTCCAGGTCCGCGAGCGCGTCCATGCCGAGCGCCAGGCACAGCGGTCGCTCGCCGAGTTCTTCGCGCAGCGACGTCAGGGTGTCCACCATGTAGGAGGGTCCTTCACGCCGCAGTTCGCGCGTGTCGATCGCCAGGCCGGGCTCGTCCTCGATCGCCAGGTGCAGCAGTGCCAGCCGCTGCTCATGGGAAAGCCACGGCATCTCCCGGTGCGGCGGGGTGCGGCAGGGCAACAGGTGGACACGCTCGATACCCAGCGCCTGCTGCACATCCAGCGCCGGGCGCAGGTGGCCGAAATGGACAGGATCGAAAGTCCCCCCGAGGACGCAGATCATGCGGCCTTCCGCCGCTTACTCCCGGATATGACCATCGCCCAGCACAATGAACTTCAGTGTCGTCAGGCCTTCGAGACCGACCGGGCCGCGGGCATGCAACTTGTCGGTGCTGATGCCGATTTCCGCACCCAGGCCGTATTCGAACCCATCGGCAAAGCGCGACGAGGCGTTGACCATCACCGAGCTGGAGTCGACTTCGCGAAGAAAACGCCGCGCGCGACTGATGTTTTCGGTAACGATGGCATCGGTGTGCTGTGAACCGTGCTGTTCGATGTGGTCCATGGCCGCATCCATGTCGTTGACCACCCGCACCGCGAGGATGGGGGCCAGGTATTCCTCGTCCCAATCGGCGTCCTGCGCGGCCTTGATACCGTCAAGGATGGCACGCGTGCGCTCACAGCCGCGCAGTTCCACCCCCTTGTCGCGGTAAAGCCTGGCCAGCTCGGGCAGGACCCGCTCGGCGATACCCTCGGCCACCAGCAGGGTTTCCATGGTATTGCAGGTGCCATAGCGCTGCGTCTTGGCGTTGAAGGCCACCTTTATGGCCTTGTCGATGTCGGCCTGATCATCGATATAGGTGTGACAGACGCCGTGCAGGTGCTTGATCACCGGGATTCTGGATTCGGCCGTGATCCGCTCGATAAGCCCCTTGCCGCCGCGCGGCACAATGACGTCGACATACTCGTCGAGTTTCAGCAGCTCGCCAACCGCAGCCCGGTCGATCGTGGCAACCACCTGCACCGCGGTGGCGGGCAGCCCGGCCTTCGCCAGGCCCTGTTCGATGCACTGCGCAATGGCCTGGTTGGCGTGCAGCGCCTCGGAGCCGCCGCGCAGAATACAGGCATTACCGGATTTCAGACACAGCGCGGCGGCATCCGCGGTCACGTTGGGCCGCGACTCGTAGATAATGCCGATAACCCCGAGCGGCACCCGCATACGCCCTACCTGGATACCCGATGGCCGGTAGTCGAGGTCGCTGATGGCGCCCACGGGGTCCGGCAAGACGGCGACCTGGCGCAGGCCCTCGGCCATGGAGCGGATACGGGCACCGGTCAGTTCCAGGCGGTCCAGCAGCGCCGCGTCCAGGCCGCCTCGCCGGCCGGCTTCGAGATCCTTCTGATTTTCCGCTTGCAGGCGTGCCTGGTCGGCCAGGATGGCATCGGCGATCGCGTGCAGCGCCGCGTTCTTGGCAGCGGTTTCGGCGCGCGCCATGTCGCGCGCCGCCGCGCGCGCACGGCGGCCCAGCTCCAGCATGTAGCCGGCCGCATCGAAAGGCATCGATTCGGCAATATCACTCATTATCTATTACCTTTAATTTCAAGCGCTTATACTCATCACCCTGTGCCCGGCAAGGTTCAGGGTCAATTGTAACAGCTCATCCCAGGCACTGCCCGCAGCGCGGCCCTTGATAACCCGGTCTAGACGGGCACAGTGCTGCAGCAGCTGCCACCACTGGCGGCCGCGGATGCGTTGCAGTGCCGCGCTGACCGGCGGCTTGCGCTTGTCCCAGACTTTGTTGGTCGCCAGCACCTGCGCGAGCCCGCTGCCCTGCAGCTGTCGCGCCATGACCGTCAGAGAGCGGATTTCGCGCGACAGCGCCCAGAGCACCAGCGTCGGGTCGACACCCTCACCACGCAGGCCGTCCAGAATCCTCCGCGCATGCGGCGCATCGCCGCCCAGCGCGGCATCCACCAGGCCGAACACATCGTAACGGGCACTGTCGGCGACCAACTCGGCGACCGTATCGGCATCCAGTTCCCCCGCGCCGTGTAACAGGTACAGCTTTTCGATCTCCTGAGCCGCGGCCAGCAGGTTGCCTTCGACCCGCTCGGCGATCAGTTGCAGGGCCTCGCGGCCGGCGCGCATACCGTGCGCCCGCATGCGGCGGTCGATCCAGCCGGGCAGTTGCGCCGCGTCCACCGGCCAGACAGCGATCGACACGCCGGCCTGATCAAGCGCCTGCACCCACTTGCTGCGCCGCGCCGCGCTTTCCAGTTTGCCGGACACAATCAGTAACAGGGTGTCTTCGGCCGGCCGTTCGGCGTACTCGCGCAACACCTGGCTGCCTTCTTTGCCGGGTTTGCCACTCGGCACCCGCAATTCGAGAATGCGCCGCTCGGCAAACAGCGACAGGCTGTCGCTGGCGGCACGCAGCGTGTTCCAGTCGAAACCCGCCTCGACGGCGAAAACCTGCCGCTCGCTGTAGCCACGGGCGCGCGCCGCGGCGCGCACGGCGTCCGCACATTCATTGCTCAGCAGGGTCTCGTCGCCGTGAATGAAATACAGCGGTGCCATTGACTGGCGCAGGTGCCCGGCGAGCTGGTCGGCGCGCAGCTGGGTCATGGCTGACGCATGGACGCCTGGATGCGCATCAGGATCTGACGCGCCAGCGTCTCGCGCATCTGCTTGTGGATGCTTTCGGCCTCGGAGAGCTTGCCGAGCAACTCGTTCTGGTCGAAGACAAGGTCACGTGTCAGGCGCAGGGTCTGCGAACCAACCAGCACCTTGCCGGTGGCATCACTGAGCGAAAAAACCACTTCGTCGAAGAGTTCGTATTCCGTCGCCTTGCCGGTGCTGCCCACCGAAAGCACGCGGTTTTCCGAGCGCTCGCTAACCACATTCAGAATCGCACTGGCCTGGTCCCTGGTCTCCAGGACATTCGCGCCCGAGCGTTCGAGCTGCGTGCGCAGCGCCCGCGCCATACCGGAATAGGGGTCTTTCGACTCGATGTAGGTGTCCGCGAGCACCCCCGGCAGTTCGACGTCGCCGCGTAGCCTGAAGCCACAGCCATTGAGGCTGACCACCAGGCACAGCAAGGTACCCAGCAACATCAGCCTGCTCAGCATGCCATTGCAACTGTTCATATCACGCCACTCACCCGACCACCAGGTTGACCAGCCGCCCCGGCACAATGATCACCTTGCGCAAGGCCTGTCCTTCGATGTGTTTCTGCACATTCGGCTCGCGCAACGCAGCCTCGCGAATCGTGTCCTCGTCCGCGTCGGCCGCCACCGACACCTTGCCGCGCATCTTGCCCTTGACCTGCACCACCAGCTCGATGCTGTCGCGTACCAGGGCCGTGGTGTCGACAACCGGCCAGGCGCAGTCGACCACGGCTTCAGTGTGTCCCAACGCCTGCCAGATTTCTTCGCAGATGTGCGGCACGATGGGTGCCAGCATCAACGCCACCGCATCCAGCGCTTCCTGGACCAGCGCCGGGCCGTTGTCCGAGGCATCGTCGAAGCGGCCGATTTCGTTCAACAGTTCCATGTTAGCGGCAATCGCGGTATTGAAGGTGTAGCGCCGGCCGACATCGTCACTGACCTTGGCGATGGTTTCATGCAGCTTGCGGCGGAAAGTTTTCTGCCCGTCGTCCAGGCCGGCGGTATCGAGCGGCGGCACGGCACCTGCCCCGACGTGGCTGTGAACCGCTTTCCACAGCCGGTTGAGGAAACGCGACGCGCCTTCCACCCCGGAATCCGACCACTCCAGCGACTGCTCGGGCGGGGCGGCGAACATCATGAACAGGCGCACCGTGTCGGCACCGTAGCGGTCCATGAGCTCCTGCGGGTCCACCGTGTTGCCCTTGGACTTGGACATCTTCGAGCCGTCCTTGTTGACCATGCCCTGGGTCAACAGGTTCTTGAACGGCTCGTCACCCTCGACCAGACCCATATCGCGCATCAGTTTGTGAAAAAAGCGTGCGTAGAGCAGGTGCAGCACGGCGTGTTCGATGCCGCCGACATACTGGTCCACCGGCAGCCAGTGGCTGACCCGCTCATCGAGCATGCCGCCGGTGTAATCGCTGCAGGTATAGCGCGCGTAGTACCAGGACGACTCGAAGAACGTGTCGAAGGTGTCGGTTTCGCGCTCGGCGGCGCCGCCGCAGGCCGGGCAGGTCGTTTCGATGAAGCTGCGGTCCTGTTTCAGGGGCGACCCGGCGCCCTCGAGCACCACGTCGCGCGGCAACTCCACGGGTAACTGGTCCTCCGGGACCGCTACCGGCCCGCAGCTCGCGCAGTTGACCATCGGGATCGGACAGCCCCAGTAACGCTGCCGCGACACGCCCCAGTCCCGCAGGCGGAAGTTGATGGTCTTGCGGCCCCTGCCCTGGCTGTGAAGATAATCGGCGATGGCGTCGAACGCCTGCTGCGACGTCAGACCGTCGAAGCGGCCGGAATCCCTGAGCACACCCTTTTCAACAAACGCCTGCTTGTCCAGATCGGCGCTCTCGTCCGGTCCGTTCGGGTGAATAACCTGGCGGATCGCCAGGCCGTATTGTCGCGCGAACTCGTAGTCGCGCTGGTCGTGGGCCGGTACCGCCATGACGGCGCCCGCGCCGTACTCCATGAGCACAAAGTTGGCGCTCCACACCGGCAGGCGCTCGCCGCTCACCGGGTGGATGGCAACAAGGCCGGTGTCCACACCCTTTTTCTCCAGCGTCGCCATGTCGGCTTCGGCCACCTTGGTGTGCGAGCATTCCTCAATGAAGGCTTTCAGCGTGGGGTTGGTTTGTGCCGCCCTGGCCGCCAGCGGATGCTGCGGCGCCACGCCAAGGTAGGTCACGCCCATGAGCGTGTCCGGCCGGGTGGTGAACACCGTCAGCGGCTCGCCCTCGCCCTCAACCTCGAAGTGCAGCTCCACGCCCTCGGAACGGCCGATCCAGTTGCGCTGCATGGTGCGCACCTGCTCCGGCCAGCCGTCGAGCTGCTCCAGGTCGTCCAGCAACTGCTGGGCGTAGGCGGTAATCTTCAGGAACCATTGCGGGATCTCGCGCCGTTCCACCGGCGCGCCGGAACGCCAGCCTTTGCCGTCGATGACCTGCTCGTTGGCCAGCACTGTCTGGTCGACCGGGTCCCAGTTGACCACTGCGGTTTTCTTGTACACCAATCCCTTTTCGAACAGGCGGGTAAAGAACCACTGTTCCCAGCGGTAGTAAGACGGGTCACAGGTCGCCAGCTCGCGATCCCAGTCGTAGCCGAAGCCCAGCCGCTGCAACTGGCCGCGCATATAGGCGATATTCTCGTAGGTCCATTGCGCCGGCGGCACCCGGTTCTTGATGGCGGCGTTCTCCGCGGGCAGACCGAAGGCGTCCCAGCCCATGGGTTGCAGCACGTTGCGGCCCTGCATGCGCTGGTAGCGGGAAATCACGTCGCCGATGGTGTAGTTGCGCACGTGCCCCATGTGCAGCCGGCCGCTGGGGTAGGGAAACATGGACAGGCAATAGTATTTTTCCCGTGGATCGTCCTCCCGGGCGCGAAACGTGCCCTGCTCGAGCCACTGTTGCTGGATCCGGGCTTCGATGTCCTGCGGCTTGTAACTGTCTTCCATCCCCACGGCCTGCCTGTCTGTAACGCTCAAAGCGCGGAGAATACCGTACCGCGCAGCGGGCGGCCAATATACAGGCGCGGACGAACCATCTAAACTTGGGGGGAGACTCCCGAGTTCGGCCAAAGGAAACTGCCGCCCCCCCGGGAGTCAGCGCGCGTATAGGAGAAAAACATGCCGCAGAGCACCGTCGACAAACTCGTCCAGGCCTACCACCGCATGATGGAGCGGGTCCGACAGACCGCCGAGGACGCGGAATCCAGGGCGCTGCCGACAATCCGCCACAGCATCGAAAAGGCCCGCGATACCGCCGTGGAACTGGAAGAACTGACCCACGACGAAGCCGAGAAGGTCGCCTACTATGTGAAACGCGACGTACAGGACGCCGGCAAGCATCTCAGCGAGAGCGGTCACGAACTCGCCGACTGGCTACGCTTCGACATCGACCGCATCGAGGACCAGTTGCTCGATGTGTTCAGCCGCGTCGCCGACCGCACCAGGCTCGAATGGCTGGAGCTGCAGGAAGAGCTGGACCAGGACCCGCCGTACCATGCCGGCGAAGTCACCGGTCCCGGCAGCCTCTATTGCACCGCCTGCAACGAGGCCGTGCACTTTCACCATGTTGCGCGGATTCCGGAGTGCCCCGAGTGCGGCAACACCACCTTCAGGCGCTGGCCGCTGGAGGAGGCAGACTGAACGCCCTGCTGTTCTCAGCGTCGCCGATATTGTGTATGGTGTTCAGCTGAAATCCGCCACAGCACCATACCCGAGGTGATGGAACCGCGATGGAGCGCCGTCGTTACGAGAGAATCGCCGTAAACCTCAATGTCGCCCTGCTCGACGAGCGGGCCATGCCGCGCGGATGCCGGGTGCGGGATGTCAGCCAGGGCGGCATGCTGCTGCAGTTCGAACACCCGGGTGGTGCAAGTTACACGGCGGGCAACGCCGTGCGGGTCCGCATCTCAGTCAAAGATCACGACGAGCGCCGGGTTCTGCTGCTGCCCGCGACCATCAGGCGTGCCGAGGAAAACGGCATGGGCGTGGAGTTCACCAAACCCCAGGCCGAACTGATGCAACTGCTCGATCCCTACCAGCTGGACCGCCAGCACGCCGCCGCGCCGGCGCTGACTGTGGTGCACAACCAGGCCGCAGGAGGCGGCCAGCAGACGCCAGCCACAGACGATCCACCACAACCTCGCCACCATCACCACGCCACCAGCGTCCGCGCCGGCGCCCGGATGACCGAGCGCATCGCCGCCGCGCGGGCGGCCATTCGTGCAGGCGGCGGCGATGCGCTCCAGGGCCGCGCGGCCACGGGCGACCGCAGGCTGTTGCAGCTGGGGCTGGCGTCACTGGCGGTCGCCGGCGCCATAGCGGTTTTTGACCTGGCATCCAGTTCGAGCATCAATCATCGCCTCGGCGTTCTGGAGAATACCGTCGAACAGCAGGCCGAAGCCGTCGCCGGCGTCCAAATCCGGCTCACGGCCGACAAGGCGCGGGAGTCGCTCATCGACGACCTGAAGGCACAGGTGCAGGAGCTGACGGTTTCGGTCGCAGCGCTGGAAACCGGACATATCGAACCCACCACGCAACAACACGCCGTCGCCGACGCACCACCCGGGCACGACCGGGCCGCCGACCAGAGCGCGGCAACCGTGCAGGTGGATTCGGGGTCTGAAGCGACGCCTCCGCCCGTCGACAAACCGGCGCAAAAGGGTCCCTGGGTCATCAACCTGATGTCACT